>SLLG01000290.1 GCA_007134215.1 Opitutales bacterium
CCCTCTCCCTCTTCTTCTTCCTCTTCTTCTCCTTCATCTCCATCTTCATCTCCATCTCCCTCCACACCATGTTCGCCCACGAATCCCTCAACGTATACCAGAGATCCCTCGACTTCATCGAATGGGCCTCTCCCGTATTGGCGGAACTCCCGGGCAGCTTATCCGTCAGAAAACAACTCGACCGAGCTTCGACCAGCATTCCCTTGAACATCGCGGAGGGAAACGGAAAATTCTCCCCCCGCGACAGAGCCCGCTACTGGCAGACCGCTCATGGCTCCGCGCTCGAATGTGCCGCCTGCCTTGATGTCGCTGTGGCAAAAGGCAGGCTGACGAAGGCGGGAATCCCTGAAGGAAAGTCGCTTCTCCTCGAGATCGTCCGAATGCTTCTAAAGTTGCTTGATCAGCTTGACTGCCGGGTGGAGGAAGATCCGGCGGAGTATGGGGTCTCCAGGACTACGGAAGATTTATCGAAAGGTGTGTCGCCCGGTGACGTGAATGGCTACGGCTCAGGGCGCAGGAGGGAACGGGAGTAGAGGGAGAGGAAAAAGAAGAAGAAGATATGATCACAGACCCCGTGAACAATGGCGCGCCCGGCGCGGCGACGGAGAATCTCCTGGAGATCAACGACGTGGCGATGCATTTCCCCATCCGCGGCGGCGTCTTCATGCGGACGCAGCAAGTGTGCAAGGCCGTAGACGGCGTGAGCGTCGCCATCCGCAAGGGCGAGACGCTCGGGCTCGTCGGCGAGTCCGGCTGCGGCAAATCGACCCTCGGCAAGTGCATCGTGCGCCTGCACACCCCCACGGCCGGGGAAATCCGCTTTGACGGCGAGGATATCACCCGCCTCGGACGCGCCTCCCTCAAACCCTACCGCCGCGATATCCAGATGATCTTCCAAGACCCGGCGGAGTCGCTCAACTCGCGCCACACCGTCGGCAACATCCTCGAAGAGCCGTTTATTATCCACAAGATCGGCAATGCCCGTGAACGCGACGAGCGGGTCGCCCAGCTCCTCGACCGCGTCGGCCTCTCACCCGACGCCGCCAACCGCTTTCCCTTTGAGTTCTCCGGCGGACAGCGCCAGCGCATCGGCATCGCCCGCTCCATCGCGCTCAACCCGCGCCTCGTCGTCTGCGACGAACCCGTCTCGGCCCTCGATGTCTCCGTCCAGAGCGCCATCCTCAACCTCCTCCTCGACCTTCAGAACGAACTCGGCCTCGCCTACCTCTTCATCGCCCACGACCTCAGCGTCGTCAAACACATCAGCGACCGCATCGCTGTCATGTACCTGGGCAAAATCGTCGAACTCGCTCCCGCCGACGAACTCTTCGAAAACCCGCTCCACGCCTACACCAAGGCGCTCATCTCCGCCATTCCCGTGCCCGACCCGCGTCGGCGCAAGGAGCGCATCCTCCTCCAGGGCGACGTCCCCTCGCCCATCGACCCGCCGGAAGGCTGCGCCTTCGCCTACCGCAGCTGGCTGCCCACCACCGACGAGCAAAAACGCCAGCCCGGCGTCTTCAAAGAGGTGTCTCCCGGCCACTGGGTCGAACTCCACCCCGGCACCGTCGAAAACCACGAGCGGTATCTCTGAAACACGAGATTCCGCTCCCCACGGAGCCACGGGTCATGGCGGGGAAATGGTAAGGAGAGGCCGCTGAAGCGCGGAAGCGCGTGTTCTACAGACCCCGTACTACCTTTGGCACACGCGTCAATGCCGGTGGCAGCCGCAATCCTGGTACTTAGCAACGCGGCCAGTCCGGGCCGGGGCAGGCTGTCCAGCCACGGCGTGCGTCCAGCGTGCCGCTGTAGTCGGAACGGCTTGCCAGACCGGATTCCCAACAAGAAACGACTGTATCCGCCGTCCATCCGACGGGACCGCATGAAGCGGCTTCGCTCAGGTAGCTACGACAGCTTGCCACGCCGCCGCGCCGCACTCACAGTGCGCGGCATCATGGAGACCGCTTACGACTTTCCCCAGCGCCCGCGCCGGCTGCGCCGCACCGGCGCGATCCGCGCGCTGGCTCGGGAGACGCGCCTGCATCCGGAGCAGCTCATCCAACCGCTCTTCGTCCTCGACCGCGAGGGAGGCGAACCCGAGCCCATTGAGTCGATGCCGGGTCAGTTCCGTCTGCCGGTCGACCGCTTGGTGTCGGAGTGCGGCGAATTGGCGTCACTCGGGATTCAGGCCGTTGCCCTCTTTCCGGTCCTCGCGGCGGAGGCAAAGGACGCCGCCGGGAGCGGCGCGCTCGATCCCGGCACGCTCGTTCTCCGCGCCGTGCGCGCGGTCAAGGCGGCTCATCCGGACCTCTGCGTGATCACCGATATCGCCCTCGACCCCTATACCGACCACGGGCACGACGGCGTGCTGACGGAGGAAGGTACGGACGTGGACAACGACCGCACGGTGTCGATTCTTTGCGAGATGGCGGTCCTCAACGCCGCCGCCGGGGCGGATTTCGTCGCCCCTTCCGACATGATGGACGGGCGTGTGGGCGCGATCCGCAAGGGCCTCGACGCGGCGGGGTACACGGGAACAGGCATCCTCGCCTACAGCGCGAAGTTCAACAGCGCGTTCTACGGACCCTTCCGCGAAGCGGTGGGGAGCGCCGCCGCGGCGGGGACAACGCTCCTCGGCAAACACACTTACCAGCTCGATCCGGCCAACCGCCGCGCCGCCCGCCGCGAACTCGACCTCGACGCCGCCGAAGGCGCGGACATCCTCATGGTCAAACCCGCCGGCCCCTACCTCGACATCATCCGCGAGGCGCGCGACCGCACCGACCTTCCCGTCGCCGCCTACCAAGTGAGCGGCGAATACGCCCAGATCCACGCCGCCGCACGGCTCGGCTGGCTCGACCTCCAACGCGCCCGCGACGAAAGTCTCCTCGCCATCCGCCGCGCGGGCGCCGACATTATCCTCACCTACTTCGCTAAAGAGATCGCCCGCGAACACAAAAGCGACGGCGCAGTGGCCTGAACTGCGGGTTCTTCGCGAAGCTCCATAGCCCGGCCAGGAGGGCGAAACTGCGGAAGGCTCTTGGCACAACCGCTTTTCCCGCTACTTTCCAGATTCATGTTGCCAGCCAAACGTCCACTTTCCGAATCGGCGCGCCTGATATGCACGCTGCTACTTCTCACCCCCGCCGCTGCTCCGGCGCAGTCCTCCGTGCCCGGCGATCCCACGGTACGGCTCACCGCCGAGGCCGTGCACTTGCCGTCGAAGGGGATCCGCGACCGCGACGACGCCATTCGCTCGACGCGCGCGCAAACGGGGATCGAGTACTCACAGGGCGTCATGCCGGGGGCCTTCCTCGCCGCCGCCCTGCATGTCGCGGAAACGCGCCACCGTTTCGACGCGCAGCCGCCGCGCTGGGGCAACGTGCGCGAGGTGGATCTCGGGGCCCGCTGGGTGCAGTATATCGATGAGTCCTGGGGCTACCAAGCGCTCGGCGGCGTGCGTTCGGCGGCGGAGCGCGGCGCGTCCGTCCGGCGCGGCACGACGTACATGGGGGGCGGCATCGTGCAGCACCGGGCCGGGCCGGATCTCACGCTTGGCGCGGGGGCCTTCTTCATGAGCCGTCTCGAGCGCTCCAACCGCATCCTTCCCATCGCATACCTCGACTGGACGCCGACCGAACATTGGCGCGTGACGACCGCAAACGGGGTGATCGTGCGCTACGATGTCCATGCCGACGAGCGGCACCGCATCGAGGCGTCCGTCCTATGGAATTCGCACCAGTTCCGCACCCATCCGGGAGGTTCGGGCCATCCCGGCCGCGCCGCCGTGGAGGAAAAAGGCTGGACACTCACCCTCGCCTACCGCCTCCGCTCCGAAGCGGGCTGGACGCTCCAGCCCTATGTTTCTCTCGCGCACCGGCGCGACTTCGAGGTGCGGCGCGGCGGCGCGCAAATCGACCGCTTCCGGACGGGTCCCGCGCCGGGATTTGGCGTGTCCGGCATCTACCGTTTCTGATTCATGGCAAGGCGCACGGCGGTGCCCTCACCGAGCGCGCTCTCCACCGTCAGGCGACCCTTTGAGCGGGCGACAAGGCCGAGCGTGAGCGCGAGACCGAGACCGAGACCCTGCTGCTCGAAGCGCTGGCGATCAAACTGACGAAAGGCACCGATCCGCTCCGTCTGCTCCGGAGTCATTCCGCGGCCTTCGTCGCGGATGGTGAAGACGCCGTCCTCCGTCAATGTCACCTGCACGGGAGTTCCGGGCAGCGAATAGGAACAGGCGTTGTCGATCAATTCTTCAAGAATGGTGCAGAGGTCGTTGACAGCGCCGTGGATTACGCAGCTCCGTAGGTCGAGTGAAATGTCCGTTCGCCGCTCGTAACGGGCACAGACTCGCTCTACGGCGTCATGCGCAGCCTTTTCGATTTCTTCTGGAGATAGGTCCCTCGGGGTTTCCCGCGCACTATCGTCCAATTCGAGATCGAGAATCGCAAAATAGTGGTTGAGGGTGCGGTGCAAACGCTTACCGGAGGTGTCGATGTCGCGCAGGATCTCCAGCGTCTCCTCCTTGTCGAGGTTACCGAACTCCGAGAGGAGAATCTCCGTCATTCCCATGATCCCGGAAAGCGGTGTAAGGAACTCATGCGGTAGCGTCGTGCTCAAGGTCGAACGCAATTCGCGCATCATGCGTTCCTCCACCCGCCAGTGGACGTGCGCGCGGTGCAGGCGGGCCTCCACGCAGGCAACCAGCTTTTCGACGGTGAATGGCTTGACAAGAAAATCGTCCGCCCCGAGTTCCATGCCTTTGCGCGGGGAAACGGCAAGCGGGTTGCCCGTCATGAGGACAAACTGTGTCGCGCTCAGCTCGATGTCCTCGCGGAGCGTGCGCAAAACTCCGCGCCCGTCCATACCGGGCATATTGATGTCGCACAACACAAGGTCCGGCACATGCCGTCTCGCCACTTCCACTCCCTCCCCCCCGGAGCGGGCGCACACGACGTGATAGCCCTTGCGCTCCAAGGCCACTCCGCAGATATCCAGAATGGCGGTTTCGTCGTCGATAATGAGGATGGTCTTCATGCCGGAGCGGTAGTCGGCGCGGCAATTGCCACCCGTACAAACGGATACAGAGCACAGTGGTTTATCATAAAACGTCTGTTGGTTTTGCGACTGATTCCGCCCGGTGCAATACCCGATTCACCGTTGTAAGGAGGGTTTCCGCAGAATAGGGTTTAACGAGGAAGGCGTCGGGAGCAGGGCTGTCGGACGTCTCTGTGTCCTCCCTCTTCAGTCCGCTGGCCGCAATCACCGGCAGCGCGGGCTCGATCCGCCGCATCGCTGAAATGACCGCCCTGCCGCCCATGACGGGCATCATCATGTCGGTGAGGACAAGGGCGATTTCTTCACGGCGCAGAGCCAGCACTCCCACCGCCCGCGCTCCGTCCTCCGCCGTGACGACGGAATACCCATAGGCTTCAAGCGTTCGCCGCGTGAGTTCAAGCACCGCCGCCTCATCGTCCACAACGAGGATCAACTGCCCGCGGCCGCGCGGAATCGCACGCGCGGGATTGCCTTCCCGCTCACCGGCATCCGGCAATCCGCCCGCCGGGGCCTGCGGCAGGTATGCCTTCACGACGCTTCCCCGCCCGGGCTCGCTGTAAACATGGAGAAAACCGCCGTGTGCGCGGACGATCCCGAGGGCCATGGACAAGCCGAGGCCAGTGCCCTTTCCCGACTCCTTGGTCGTGAAAAACGGCTCAAAGATTCGTTTGCGCACCTCCGCCGTCATTCCCGTGCCGGTGTCCGCTACCTCGCAAACCACATAGGCCCCGCGGCCTTCCATTCCTTCCATCGCGGCGTAGTGCGCGTCGACCTCCACGGCCCTCGCGGCAAGGGTCAATGTGCCGCCCGACGGCATGGCGTCGCGGGCGTTCACGCAGAGATTCAGGAGCACTTGGTTAATCTTTGTGGCATCAGCGAGAACCGGGGGTAAAGACGGAGGCATTTCGATACAAACCTCGATGTTCTTTGGAAAACTCTTCTCGATGATCAACCGCATCTCATCCACTATCTCGCAGATATTCTCTGACTTCCGCTCGCCCTCGACACCGCGCGCAAAGGAAAGAATCTGGCGGACCAATTCCCGGCCCCGCACCGCGCTGCGTTCAATCGTATCCACAATGCTCCGCTGTTGTTCGGCGCTTGAGTCTTCCTTGAGCAGGCCCACGCTCAAGAGAATCGGTGCAAGCAGGTTGTTGAGATCGTGCGCGATCCCGCCGGCCAGCGCTCCGATGCTTTCCATGCGCTGGACGCGGAGGAACTCCTCTTCCATCCGCTTCCGCTCGGTGATGTCTTCGAGCATGCCGACGACAAACTGAGGCCCGCCGTCGGCACCGCGGACGAGCGTCGCCGTGAGGAACCCCCAGAGGATGCCTCCATCCTTGCGCTGGTAGCGTTTCTCCATTTGAAACCGCTCCCGCTTCCCCGCCTTCATCTCATCGCCAAAACGCAGGTCCGTCTCGTGGTCCACCGGATGGCTGATGTCGTCGACCGTCAAAGCGCGCAGTTCCTCCACGCTGTAGCCGAGCATCGCGGCCAGCGCCTCGTTGCAGTCAACAATCCGCGCGCACTCCAGATCGACCAAGGCCATCCCCATGCCGGCCTGGCGAAAGACCGTGCGGAACCGCTCCTCGCTCTCAACCAGCGCCACCTCGACCCGTTTTCGCTCCGTAATGTCGCGGGCAATGCCCTGAATGCAGTTCGCCTTCCCACCCATCCGCACGAGACTCTCCATGACCTCGACCCAGACTTCACCGCCGTCCTTGCGGCGAAGAAGGAACTCCTCGGGCGCGTCGAGCGACCCCGCCCGGAGGACATGCCCGATGAGGCGTACCACCCGCGATGCGTCCTCCGTTTTTTTCAAGAAACGGGTGAGTTCGGTTCCCACCACGTCCGCGCGGCTGCAATCGAGGAGCCGCAACCCCGAGGGATTCACATCGAGGAACACTCCGTCAAAATCATGCGTATACACCGCGTCCAGCGAGTGCTCGAAGAGCGCTCGGTACAAATCCTCATAAGAGGGGCCAGGGCGATGCGGAAGGTCGACAGCCATAAACACACGGGGCGGGAACCAAATTACCGAATTGAAACGTTGATCCGAAGAAATAACGGCCCGCGCTTCCCCGGCAATCAAAATTAGATGCGGTGTGTCCGAAAAGGCGGCTCACGGGCTGCCGCGGCAGCCTCACCGCAGCCGCAGAACGGCCGTATGGACGACATCCGCCACGCTCTCGCCGATGGCGCGCCCGGCCTCATTGGAGAAGCGGAAGTGGATGCCCCCGTAGACCCGGCTCATGCAAATCTCCTCCGTGCATTCGGAGAAACTCCCGAAGGAACGTTCCACCCCCGGCAGCGAACTGCTTGCCGTGGTGAAGGCGTATTCATCCGTCCCCAGAATGTGCGCGAGCATGCGCGACCCCGCGCCGCTGAAGGCAGCGTGCCCCGACACATAACAGGGGTGCGGGGGGGCTTCGAGGAGCGAATCCCACTCCGGGTCGGGCGTAGTGGCGGGATTGCCGTCGCGGTCGGCGAGGCGGATCGCCTGGATGGGCCGCCAGAAGCCATAGTGGTACTTCGCGTCCCAGCAGGCGATGCCGGCGTCGGCCATGGCAATATTGACGAGGGCGAAGAGGCGCGCCGTCTCGAGGAGCGGCATGCCCGCGGCAAGCGCGATGCGGGCACCGATCTCGTTCCAATGCCCGGCCGGCGTGGAGGTGTAGGAAAAACACGACCAGAACTCGGCGATCTCCGTCTGGTCCTCCGTGCGCTCCGAAGAGACACGGGCGCCGAGCCGTCGCACTTCGTCCCATGCCGCGGCGTATTCCGGGGAGTCCGGCGCGGGCGGCGGCGGCGGACGGAAGGCCGACGCGTCGGGCACGGCGAAAGGCCGCACCGCCGGCCAGTGCGGCACCTCCGGAGGGCGGAACCTCGGAGGCGTGCGCCGCCACTTCCCCACTTCGTCGACCGGGATGTAGGTGACGGCAGTCGTCGCCCCGTCATCGGCGCGCGCATCGATATGGACGCGCGCAACATACTCTCCGTAGGCGACGGAAGCGTCCGCCTCAGCTTCCGCGACTCCTGCGGAAAGCAGGCCGCGGTGCGCTTGGTACAAAGCCTCAAACGAAGCCCGGCTTGCCGGAAAGTGCGCGCGCGCCCCGGCGGAGACGGCGCCGAGAGCGGCAAGCGAGGCGTTCGTCCCCGGCGCGGAAGGCTCGAGATCGAGGTAGGGCTCGTAGCCGCCCTCGACCGCGTTGACCGCGTCAAAGGCGGCGAGGTGGATAACAGCGAGATTACGGGAAGTGAGGCACGGCGAAGGGGTCAGCAGCTGGATGGCCTCCATCATGGCGGTGTTCCATTCCACGAGGACGCGAGCCGCCGCGTCGCCGAACGCCTGCGGGCCCACCAAAAGAGCCAATGCGATACAATATTTCCTCATGACACCAATAAGCAATAATCATGACATAGCCGCCCCGGAAGGCAACGAGAATCGACAGGTGCCCCGCCGTTGCGCGCAAGGCTTGCCCCCGCGCGGGATTTCCGCTTCCCTCGCATGCAAAACGGCAACGCTCCATGCCCAAAGCCGAGTCTCCTTTTGCTCTTGATCTGCGCTCCGTCGCCTCGTTCCGGGTCCTCCTCGGTGCCTTGATGCTACTTGACCTCGGCATGCGCTTTCCGTTCGCGGAGTTGTTTCTCTCCGACGCCGGGGCGCTCACACGCGCGGACCACCTGCGCCTCTTCAACCGCCCGTGGTCGCTCTCTGTGTACATGATGGTCGGCGAACCAGCGCAGGTGCGGATACTCTTCGGCCTGCATGCGGCCGCCGCGCTCGCGCTCCTCCTCGGCTACCACACGCGCCTCATGGCAGTCGTCTGCTGGGTGATGCTTGTCTCACTGCAGCACCGTAACCCCCTCGTCCTCAACGGCGGCGACACCCTCTTCGCCGTCCTCGCCTTCTGGGCCGTCTTTCTGCCCCTCAACGCCCGCTGGTCCGTCGACGCCGCGCTCGCACGGGGGCGCGCGGAGAGCGCCGATTCTGTTCGACCGGATGACAACCTGCCCGCGGGCCACCGCTACCATGCGCTGCCCGGAATGGTCTTCATTCTGCAAATCTGTCTTGTCTACCTCTTCACGCTCACCCTCAAGGCAGGCGAATTGTGGCGCAACGGCGAGGCCGTCGGCTACGTCCTCCACAACATCGGCCTCATCCGCGCGGGCGGTCTCTGGATGCAGCAGTTCGACTGGCTCCACCCCGTCCTCACGCGGGCCACCTACCACTGGGAGTGGGTCGGCGTCGTGCTCCTCCTCATGCCTTGGTGGAACACAGCAACCCGCCTCGCCGCCGTCGCGGGATTCGTAGCCTTTCACGCCTCGCTCGGCTGGACCCTCGATCTCGCTCTCTTTCCCCACGTCTGCATCGCGGCGTGGCTCGCCCTGCTACCGGGGGCCTTCTGGGACTTCTTGGCCCGCTTCCGCCACACCGCCGTGCTGCGCCGGGGTGCCGACGCCCTTGCCGCCACCCTCGGCACCCTCCCGCTGCACGGCGGTTCCGTGCGACCGGTCGGCCCGGCGACCGGCTGTGTCTGTCTCGCGCTGCTCATCCTCGTCGCGGGCTGGAACGTGCGGGGGTTGCCCGACTCTTTCCTGCGCCAGTCCTACCCGAAGTCGTTCGAGTCCACCCTCTACGCTCTCAAGCTGCGTCAGAAGTGGGGCATGTTCGCCCCCAACCCGCCGCGCGCCGGGGGCTGGTTCGTCATCGAGGCGCAGAAAGTCAACGGCGACACCCTCGACCTCTTCCACCCAACCGAACCCTTCCGGTTGGCCCGCCCCGAACTCTTCACCGACCGCCTCCCCGACCGGCGCTGGGGCAAGTGGCTCGGCAACCTCCGGCGCGCGCGCTACCGCTCCCTGCGCGACCCGTTCCTCGCCTACATGGTCGAACGCTGGAACGACCGCGCCGCACACGAACACCGCATTGAATGGGCCGAACTCGTCTACTTCCGCGAAACCATCCATCCCGGCGCCGGACCCGGCAAACCCGAGCCCCGCCGCCTCGCCGCCCACCGCCCGGACGGCACCCGCCAACTGCCTGCCGAGGCCGTCCCCGCGCCGTCAGAACCCAACGAGGCGGACGAACCGGAGGACGTCTGACCCGGCGCTCTACCACGCCCGTCATGGCACGCGGCCGTCACCCGCCCGATGGCGTATGCAGCAACGTGATAATGGTGTCCTCCCGCAGAGGAGCATCGAAAATCTCCAAATCCCGCTCGTAGCACTTCCATTCGATATGCTCGATCGGGTTGCCGGCCTCGAGCCAGAGGTAGGCGCGCAGATTCTCGTCTGCGGTCAACGGGGGCACGGGAGCGCACGGGTCCGGGTCGCCCGGAGCGGGCGGCCCGCGCGTATAGTTCAGGCTGAAGGTCAGCTGTGCCTCGACATAGGAGTTCTCCGGATTGGAGGTTGCCGTGAACCAACTGCCCGGCAACCAGTGGCAATCGCGCACGTGGTGGTCGAAGTAGATGTATTGCAGCAACCCCGCTCCTTCGATCAAAAATGTTTCTTCATCAAAATACAAACCGACCCCCGCTGCGAGGACCACAGCCTCGTTCCGCACATCATTGGTTTCCGAATCGTCCGTGTCGAGTCCAAGGAGTTGACGCACAGCCTCCCATTCCAATAGCTCCCTGGCAGCCGTCCGCAGGATGGATTCATCGGTCACGGCCCTCTCGGCCCACGGCAAAACCGTTGTGTTGTGCCACGTATCCAGAATTACCTCCATTGCGGCA
>SLLG01000140.1 GCA_007134215.1 Opitutales bacterium
TACCGGGACTTCCAGGGGCAGGATCTCGGCATGGAGTTCCGCCGCCTCTTCGTCCCCGTGAACCAGCGCTCCAGGCTGGAAACCGCCGCGCTGGGCAAGTCGCGGGACCCCGCCGACTACCACGCCTTTATGCAGGGCCGGAAACGGGCGTATTCCTTCTCCCGCGACAACGAAGCGATCGACGCCTTCAATGCCATCGTGAAGGCGGCGTCCGAGACGATCCCGCCCATCCTCCTGCGCAATGGCTGGGATGCCCGCGGGCTCGTCTACCCCACCTACATCTGGGTGGAGGACGGGCGCGTCTTCGCGCAGGGCGGCTACCTGAAGGCGAATTTCGAGCGCGCCGTCGCCCGCGCCCGCGCGGGTTGGAACGACCGCAGCCGCACGCTCGTGCGCGATGCCGCCGGCGCCGCCGAGGCGTTGCTCGCGGCGGCACCCCGGCCCATCGACGACCTCACGGCCTACTTTATCTTCCGCAAACTCTCGGACGATCCCGTGTCCTACGAAGAGATCTTCGATCCGTCCCGACGCTTCGCGCGGGCGAGCCCCTTCGAGCGAGACCGCATGATCGCGGAGGAAGCGGCGGAGTTCCAGCGAATGTTCGAGGCCGCCGAACCGGAAGCCACCTACACCCTCGCTGTGAGGACGCGCGTCACTTTCGACATGGAGAAGGAACGCCTCGAAGTGCAGTTGTTTGAAGATGGTCGCTACCTCAGCTACACGCCGTTCACCGAGGCACCGTTCCAGAACCCGCGCAATCCGCCCGTCCGCTACCGCGTCGGCGTGGCCTTCGCCAATGCGGAGGAGGCCCGCCATATCCCGATACCCACGGCCCAGGCTCGCCTCATCCCCGGGGTGAACGCCCGCGGCTTCGACGATATCGGTGCCGAAGTCACCTTCCGCTTCCGCGACGCGCGCGGCGACATGATGCGCGCCGACCTGCTGTCCGTCCGCTACTTCTCCCGCGACGTCCGTGGCCAGCCCGCCAACTGGCCCCTCACCGAAACCTACACTTTCGACGTGCCCGAAGAGACCGAGGCAGAAGAAGACGCGCCGCACTACGACGATCTAACCGCGCTCTTCGTCTTCATGAAACTGGCGGGTGAATCCCCGGACATCGACGCCATTGTGCAGCATATCGAGCCCCCGGGCCAAACATCCGACGCCGACCGGGATGCTTTCCACGCGCGCCTCGCCGACCGCCTGCAGCGGAGGTATGACGAAGCCGACCCGGACGCGACCTATGAGACCACAGTGCGCACCCAACTGACCTTCGATCCCGACCGCGAACGGGTCGAAGTGGGGATGTTCTCTCCCGGCAGTTCCATCAGCGCCAATCCGTTCGGCCAATACAGCGACAACGCTGAATTCCGCTTCCCAAGGGCGCGGGAAGGGCTGAGCGCCGAGCAAAACCTCCGCCGCCGCCTCGTCTTCGCCAACGTAGGCGAGGCCCGCTACCTTCCGCTCGCGGCGGAACACGCCCCGCTATTCGCCGGAATCGGGGGCCGGTTGCAGTCCCGGAGCGCCTCCGCGCGGGTGCGCTTCCGCATGGTCGATGTGGAGAGACTCTCCGGTAATCCGTGGGAACACGCTGTCATCGCCGAGGTCGAGTCGGCCGTCCTCACTCCGTCTGAGCGCGACCTTGCAAGTGTCTGGCCGCACAACGACCCGATTACCTTCGATGCGGCGGCACCCCCCGCCGCCGACCGCACGCCCGCCCTCAATGACGGCCTTGTTTTCCACATCTCCCATAAATTGTCCGGCCAAGCCCCCGACTTCCGCGCCCTCGCGGAAATGACCGTCGCCGCCCGGGCCGCCGGGCAGTTTGAGCGCGAAGACGTCCTCAACCAAGAGGCTGAGCGCCTGCGCGCCGCCCACGAGGCCGTCGATCCGGAAGCCGTCTACTCCCTCCGCGCGAACACGCGACTGACCTACGACCTCGAGCAGGAGCGCTTCACCGTGCAGCTTTTCGAGCCGGGACGATTCATGGCTTACCGCGGCTTCCAAGGCCTCGGCGGCATGGACGCGCGCCGCGCGAGGGGACAGGCGATGACGGCCTTCGACCGCAAACTCGTCTTTGCCAACGCCGATTCCGCCCGGTATATTCCGCTCCCGCGCGCGCAGGCAGCGGCTATCGACGACGTCGCCCGCACGGGCTTCACGAACACCACGGCACACATCACCCTGCGCTTCGTCGGCACGGGCGACCCCACCGGCGCGGTCGAAGGCGACAACGTCGTGAGCGCCGAAATCCTCTCCCTACGCTACGATCCGCACGAATTCCCCGTCTCCCTCGGCACCTACGATCCGGACCGCTTCCGCCCGAAATCGCCCGACACCTTCGACATCATGGGACTCAAGGTCGGCACAAGCCTGCGCGATTTGCAGCGTGTGATCGAACGGGAGTTCGGTGCCGTCGGCCCCTTCAACCCGCCGCGCGGCGAGGACCCGCGCCTCGTCGCCGGCATCGGCCACAACCCCAACGGCTGCATCGGCGGCGGCAACCGGCTGCCAGACCCCGGCACCGTGTGCGTCCGCGCCTTTGCCTGCGCCGACGGCATCGTGCGCAAGATCATTGTCGAACAGATCATGGAGGGCGCCGATTGGTCTCCCGTGCGCGAAGCGCTCTACGAGAAATACGGTCCTATCGCATCGACGCGCCACCAGACTACATCGCGCTACTACGGCTGGGGGCCGGAAGTCGTCGCAAGCGTCACCGCCGACCAA
>SLLG01000150.1 GCA_007134215.1 Opitutales bacterium
AACACAAAAGCCTTGACCTTAAAATCGGGGGGGCATTGTGGGCGCCGTAAAGCTGCTTCGTGTCCCCCGATTTCCCCAAAACGGCTTTGCCGACGCCCGTGTTTTGGCGCGGCGCGGACACGGGGCGGGGAAGGGATTTCACGCCGCCCTTATTTTCTGTGCGTTCGGCGCTTCTCTGCTTTCGGCCGGCGATGTGTATCCGTGGAGTGGCGACACCTATCCCGACGAAGCGGGATTTGCGGAGCGCATGGCGGATGTCGTGCCCGTGCTGGCGCAGCGCGGCTACCTGCGGCGCCAGATGTCGCGCTCGCGCTGTCCGGACACCGGATACAGCGTGTTTTCATGGGCGCTGCCGGGGGAGGATGTGGTTTCGCCGTACACCGGAAGCGTCTACACGCAGGAGGGCACGGGTTACTTCGGTCCGCGCCGGCGGGACGCCGACGGACGCATCGACCGCTTCGGCGGCGATTCCCTCAAGCACGGCCTCATTCCGCCCACGGCGCGGCTGCTGCTCGATCCGGAGGACCGCGCCGCGCTCGGTTTTGTGCGGATTCCGGGGAACTTGCACCAGCAGTATCATTTCGCGGCGATCAACTGGGCGCGCTTTCTCGGCCTGCAAGGGGAGCGGATGGACGGCGCGTGGCAGGCGGATTTCGCCCGCCATGTCGCGGCCTACCGCGAGGCGTCGAGCCCCATCAACCGCCCCGGCGAGTTCGTCCCGCTCACGTATCCGCACGATCTCGTCGGCGAAGCGGGCGAACCCCTCGGCGGCAACCGGACCGACGGCGGCACGGAGAACCACAAGCTGATGTGGCGCACGAGCGGACTGCTCTACGCCGAGCTGCTGCCGGAGGGTGCTGAGATTTCCGGATACACGCCGGAGGAGGCGCGCGACCGCACGCGCGCGGCCCTCACCGGCTACCTCGCCCGCCTGCTGGAGACGGGCAACGGCGAATACAATTCCACGATCTACTATCCGTACATCGTCCACGGCCTGCTGAATCTCTACGACTTTTCGCCGCACGCGGAGACGCGCAAGCTCGCGAAGGCGATCCTCGACTATTACATGGCGGTCTACGCGCTGAAGTCCTTCAACGGATACCTCAGCGGGCCGCAGAAGCGCGGCTTTTCATGGGGATCAGCGGTGTCGGAACACTTCGACGCGCTCTTTTGGGGCTGGTGCGCGGCGACGACGGCGCGCCCGGACGGGGAAGACCGCATGTATTCCCTGCACCAGGCGACAAGCGCTTACCGTCCCAACGCGCTCATCCACCGGCTGGCCTCGAAGGACGTGCCGCTGCCCTTCACCGCGCGCATGACGCGCCCGTGCATCCGCATGGAGCGCGCCGGCGTCGCCTTGGAAACATTGCACGTCAGCCGTTCCTTCGCCCTCGGCAGCGCCGTGCTGCGCGATATCGAGGTGCCCTCGCAGGAAACGCGCTGGATCCTCAACGTGCGCGCGGAGGGCGGTGCCGCGCTCATCACCGGCGGCCACCCGCAGTGGCGCGAACCCATGGGCGTGACCCCGCACGATCAGGTCGCGCAGGCCGGCGGCGCCGCGGTCCTGCTCACTTCGCCGAACGAGGGGCACCTTGTCGAACCGCCGCCGGGACAACTCCAATACTTCACATATTCGCCGGAGCCCGGTCCGGAGGCGGAGTCCGGCGGGGCGGCCGCGGAGCGCGCCGCCCTGCGGCCCTACGCCCGGCCGCGCAACCGCGCCTTTCCCTTTCCCCGCGCATGGACGATGGCCCCGGCGAGCGCGGTCTCATGGCTGTATGTTTCGCGCCGCTTCGGGATCGTCCACGAGGAGGATGCCTTTCTGGTTCTCGCCGCTCCGGACACATGGGTCGTCGTCCTGCCCTTCGGCGGGGAGTGGGGCTGGCTGTTGCGCGACGAAGTGCCCGAACTCGGCGGCACGGCGGCGGGCCGGCGCCAGCGCGATGCCCTGCGCGACTTCCGCGTCCTCGCCGTGGACCGGCTGCCGGGCGGTTTCGCCCTCGAGGCGATGGAGCGGGCGGACCACCCCCGGCTCGATGATCTTCTCGAAACCGTGCGCGGGCGCGCCTCCGTCGCGGTGCGGGCGCACGACGGCGGGGCCGCGGCGGTCTTCACCGCGCCCGGCGGGCGGACGATCGCGCTCGATTCTCCCGCGCGGGATCTCACGCCGTCCGTCGAGGTCGACGGCGGCGCGCTCGATTTCGGCGACTGGACCCACGGGCTCGCCGTCGACAGCCCGTTTCTGCGCGTCGGCGGCGGGGCCATGCGCCTCGTCATCGAAGGCACCGGCTACGAAGTCACCCTTTCCCCCGACGGCGTCCCCGCATGGCGCACCGTCAATTCCCTCCGCACCCAGTGAAACCCGTTTCCCAAGATTCCACCGGCACGTTGGCACGGAGGTCCGTCCGACGGCTGAAAAGCCGCCGCCAAAGTGACACAGACATGGTCTGCGACATGTCGTCGCTTCGCTCCTCGGAACCTGTCTGTGAACCGCTGGAAAGCCCCGCCAGCCGCAACCGTGCCTCGCTGAAGCTTCAGCCTACGCACTTCCGCGCTACGCCGAGGCACCGTCAACCTACGTTCCACAACCACAACTGTCCCGTCCTGACCCAGGTTTACAGGGGAAAGGAAAAAACATGAAGAAGGAGAAGACGATCATCCGTTACGGAGAGGCATTCAAGCGTCAGGTTGTGTCGGAGATCGAAAGTGGACGG
>SLLG01000367.1 GCA_007134215.1 Opitutales bacterium
TCGGCGGAGCGCTCGCGCGCTCGCGCGTCGAAATGGTCGGCGAGCGATTCGTGGTATCTCGCGAGTTCCGCCTCGCCCGATCCCGCGAATGCCTCCGCGCGCACGGTGTGGTAGTCGCGCAGGAGGGTGTGGGACTGGATCGCTTTGGCGTGCCGGAAGCCTTCCTCCATGAAGTCCAACGCTTCTTTGTAATATCCTTGGGCAACGAGGTCGCGGGCGATGTGGTGGATCGTCGTGGCAGCGTCCCACGTGGTTTTCAGTTCCCGCTGCAGTTCGAGCGCCTCGTCGTAGTAGCGCCGCGCCTTCGCCCACTGGCCTTCCCCGGAGGCGATTTTGCCGAGAATGAAGAGGGTGAGGGCGATATTCTTTTTGTTTCCAATCTCACGCTCGAGGGCGAGGCTGTTGAGGATGAGTTCCTCGCCGCGGCGGGTATTGCCCAAGGCGACGTAGGATTCGCCGAGGTTGCTCAGCACAGCTGCGCGCTGCAGTGGCATGTCCATGCCTTTGATGACTGCGAGCGCCTCTTCATAGACATCGATCGATTTCTCGTATTCGCCCATGCGGTAGAGCGTTATGCCGATGTTGGAGAGGTTGGCATGGAGGCGCCGGGGCGTGCCGCAGACCCGGTTGATGCGGGCGCTCTCCTCGAAAACCTCGAGGGCGCGCGGCAGGTTGCCGCGCCGCCAGTTGATGATGCCGAGCAGGTTGAGGAGAGGCGTCTTTTCCGCTTCGAGCAGGTGGAACTCAGCGAGCGTGAGGGCGGCGTCGACGATGCCGGACGCCTCGTCGATACGGCCTTCGAGATACGTCGCCACGGCGAGCGCGTGTTTTGCTGTGACACGGAGCGTGGTGTCGCCGCCGTTGCGGGCAGACGCCACAGCGCGCGAGGCGGCGTCATGGGACGCTGTGTAGTCGCCCAGCGTGCGGTGCGCGACGGAAGCGAAGACCTCGGCCCGGACAATGTGGCGCGGCTCGGTGAGGTTCGCCCGGTGGTCCGCAATGAATTCAAGGCATGCCACGGGCGAACCCTCCGCGAAGAGCTGGAATGCGTCGGGGTCGTCGAACAGGCCGATGCCGGGGGTTGTCTCCGCATGAGAGGAGACTGCCGCGAACAACACGCTCAGCCGGAAGAACGCGCGGAAAGCCCCGCTCAAGGAGGAGCGGGTCGGCGGAAGTACTTGGGGGAGGTCGGGCACCGTCTGTGAGCGTGTGGATTTTTTGTGAAGCTGCAAAGCCTTTCTCTCCGCCGTGCGCGGCTTCCGGAATCCGGTTGACAGGTTTGCCGCATTTGTCGCTGTATTAGCGACAAATGGAGGGATTACCGGCGCAACCGAACCGCAGCGTGATGGAGGGCATCGAGGTGCTGTTCGCCGTTGCGGGAAGCCGCGCGGCGGTGCGGGTGCGTCCGCTTGCGCGGGAGCTGGGGATGACGCCGACGCGGGTGCAGCGCTACCTTGCGACGCTCGCGCACCTCGGGCTCGCGCGGCGCAATCCCGACCGCAGTTACGCCGTGGGTCCGGGCATCCACGCGCTTTCGGCGCTGAGTCTCTCTGCCTCGGGGCTGGCCGCGCGCGCGATGCGGGTCCTGCCAGCGCTGGGGGACACAGGCCACATCGTTGCCGTGGGCGTGCTCTGGCGCAACATGGTCAGCTACCTCTACTTCAGCCAGCCCGGCGTGCCGCGGGCGGAAGCCCTCGGACGCTCCGAGGGCTATCCCGCGGAGCACTCGTCCATCGGCCTGCTCCTCCTCGCCCACCGGGGGCCGGATTATGTGAAGCGTCACTTTCCCGAAGAGCCGGACCGGTTGCTGCCGCTCCTCGAAGACGTCCGCCGGAAGAAGCGCGCCGTTATCGAACGCCCCGAGGGCGGTTTCAGCATCGCGGTGCCTGCGGGAATGCCGCCGGTGGCGGGGCTGGCGGTTTCGGGCGCGATCCATGCCGCCTCCATTCCCCGGCTTCTGAAACGGATGCGCGCCGCCGCGCTCGAACTCAGCGAAGACACTCCCCCAACAAATCCACTATGAAAGAGAAGAATGAATCCTACGATGTCGTCGTCTGCGGCGGCGGAATGGCGGGTTTTTGCGCCGCGCTTGCGTCTGCCCGCGGCGGGGCCTCCACGTGCCTGATCCAGGACCGCCCCGTTCTCGGCGGCAATGCCTCAAGCGAGATCCGCGTGACGGTGCACGGCGCGGCCTGCCACCATCCCTATGCGCGCGAGACCGGCATTGTCGGCGAGGCGCTCAACGCCGAGCGCAACGCCAACCACATCTATCCCATCGAAAACGGCTGGACGAACAGCGTTTTCGATATGTCGCTCTACGATATGGCGGTGCGCGAGCCCAACCTCACGCTGCACCTCAACACATCCCTGCGCGACGTTGATCTGGAGTCGGGCGGGGGCGGACTGGCGGCTCTTGCCGCGTGGCCCCCCGCCAGCGCGGAGCGGGGCTACCTCCTCCGTCCCGCCTGTCACGGCGGCGACCGGGTGAAATCGGTCCGCGCTTATGTCGCCAACGCGGAGGTCGAACTTATTGTCGAAGGCAAGCGCTTCATCGACTGCACGGGCGACGCCCTGCTTTCCCACCTCGCGGGTTGTGAATGGCGCATGGGCAGCGAATCCCATGCCGAGACCGGCGAGGTCCACGCCACGGCCGAAGCCTCCCCCGACACGATGGGCAGCAGTATCCACATCCGCTGCATCGACA
>SLLG01000068.1 GCA_007134215.1 Opitutales bacterium
CACTGAGCCCGATTCGATTCGGTCTGGCCGTCGGAACGGCCGCCGGAGTCTTCTACCTTGGATGCGTTTTCGTTATGGCCGTGGCCGGTCCGCCGGGCCTTGCCACGTTCTTCAACGGTCTTTTCCACGGGCTTGACTTGAGCCCGATCCTTGTGGAGCAGGTCAGTCCTTGGATCACGCTCGGGGGATTTATCAGTACCGTTATTCTGAGTTGGATATTCGGCGCGCTCATCGCCGTGGTTTACAATCTCGCCGCTGGCGGTGACGAATCTCGCTCGTAGTCGCCCGGGGCCGGGTTGGCCCCCGACAAGCGCTGAACGCTGCCCGGTATTGCGGTTAGCGTTTTGGAATGCTCGACTGCGACCGAATGCATGACTGCCGTCAGTTTTGGGTGGAGCGGGAGATGCCGGAGGGCCGTGCCGCGCTTTGGCGCCTCGGCGGGCTGAAGATCTGGCTCGCGCGCACCGGGACGGAGTGGCGGTTCGCGGGCGAGCGCGGGGTGCCGCGGGATGTCTCGGAGGTGTCTTATGTGCCGCTTGATGTGGTGCCGGAGGATTTGGCGTGGCGGAGCACGGTGTTTGCGGAGGCACCGCGCGTCTTCTCGCTGCACCCGCGCGTGCCGGACCGCCCCGTCCTCATTCCGTTGCCGGGGCGGCTTGCACTGGCACCGGGCGGAGTGGCGGAGTTTACGGCAGTGATTCCGGTGTGGATCGAGGTGCGGGCGGGCCGCGCGGAGGCGGCGGCGGTGCTTGGCACGGCGGCCGCGCGTGAGCCGCGCGAGGCTTGGGCGGGCACCCTGGAATCGGGTCGCCTGCTCTACGCGGCCCCGGCTGCCGCCGTGGCCGCGCCGGAGGAATCCGCCGGACGCGACGCCATCGCGGCGTCGTTTTGCCTGCGCAACACGGGAGACGCGGCGGTCGCCGTCGACCAAGTGTGCCTCGATCTCCGCCGGGCGTCTTTGTATGCCGGGGCGCACTGTCTCCGTGTATCTTCGGCGGATGTAGAGCTGGACGGGGAAAGCGGCCGGGCGACAGTGGCGTTCACCACGGATGCACCCGGCCGCGAAGCGCCGCCGCGCAAACTGGCCGGTCCAGCGATGTCCGGTCCTGCGGAGGTTTGGCCGCTTTCCGCGCTGCGCGGGAACGCGGCGGAGTTTCAACTGCCTGAAGGAGGGCGATTCCAATGACGCTGCAACTATCCATGGCCGTGCTCGGATTTTTGGCCGCCGCGCTGCTGGTGTGCGGGTTGGCCGCCCGCGGGATTCTGGCTGACTGGTGGAGCGGGGTGTGCCTGCGCCGCGGGGGGTTTCCGCAGACGGGCGATTTTGTGCGGGTAGGGGATTACCGCGGCACTGTGGAGACCGTCGGTCGTCTCGCCGTGACCCTGCGCACTCCCGACAACCTGTTCGTCCGGGTTCCCAACGGGATGGTGGCGGGAACATCGGTGGCCTGCGCTAACCGCCATGCGGTCCGCCGTCTCGATTTCGCCGTGCGCGTTCGGGCGGGGGAGGATTTGGCGCGTGTGCGCGCCTTGCTCGACGAAGCGGCGGGCGGCGATGCCAACGTCCTCGTGCGTCCGCCCGTGGTGGTGCGTCTTGACGCCGTGGAGGGGCGGTTCGTCCGTTTCGTCCTGACGGTGTGGTTTGCACGGGAAAGGGAGGAGGCGGTTCGCGGATCGGTGCCGCAGCGTGTCTGGCAGGCGTTCCATGAGGCGGAGCTGACGGTCTCGGTGGAACCTCACGGGAGTCGCTGAGGCCCTACACGGGCCGTTTTTTCTCGCGGGCGGGTCAACGCGGGGGCGATGATTCGGGTCCAACGGATATGTGTATATTTCTGGGAGCATTGATTCGCGGGCGCTGGATCGTCCTTTTTGTCCTCCTCGCGGCGGCGGGCGGCGCGGCGTATTACCAGTATGCCGATCCGCGCAACCGTGACGGGGGGCCGGAGTTCGCCTACGTGCAGCCCGACCGCGGCGACGTCGTGCAGGCCATCCGCGCCTCCGGCCAGCTCAACCCGGTGCGCAAGGTGCAGGTGGGCAGCCAGATTTCCGGAAACATCGCGGAGCTGCATGCCGACTTCAATTCGCACGTGCGCAAGGGGGATCTCGTGGCGAAGCTCGACACCGCGACCTTCGAGGCGGACGTTGCTTTGAAGCAGGCTGAGCTGGAGAGCGCCCGCGCGGCCCTCGCGCTCGTGCGGCTCAACCGCGACCGCCTGCGCTCGCTGAAGGGCCGCGGGCTCGTGCCCGACGCCGATCTCGACGCTACCGAGGCGGAGTTCCAACAGGCCGAGGCGCTTGTGCGTATCCGCGGGAGCAACCTGCGCAAGTCCGAGATCGAGCTTGAGCGCTGCTACATCCATTCGCCGACGGACGGGATCGTGATCTCGCGCAACGTCGACGTCGGCCAGACGGTGGCGGCGAGCCTGAGCGCGCCCGTGCTCTTTGAAATCGCGGAAGACCTCGCGCGCATGAAGATCAACACGCACGTGCCGGAGGCGGACATCGGGCGCGTCGAAGTGGGGCAGCGCGTGGAGTTCCGCGTGGACGCCTACCGCGACGAACGTTTTGCGGGCGAGGTCTCGCAAATCCGCAACGCGCCCATCATGGTGGACAACGTGGTGACCTACGACACAGTCGTGCTCGTCGACAACAGCGACCTGCGTCTCAAGCCGGGGATGACGGCGGAGGTCCATGTGATCACGGACGAACGCGAGGACGCGTTGCGCCTGCGCAACACCGCGCTGCGCGCACGCCTGCCGGACGGGGTCGCGGTGGCGGAGCGCGAACGACCGGAGAGCGAAGGCGACTGGCGGAGGGTGTATTTGCATCCCGAGGACGGGCCCCTGGAAGAACGGTGGGTGCATATCGGAATCTCGGACGGCGTGCACTCCGAGGTGCTCGGGGGAATCTCGGAGGGTGACCGCCTTGTCACGGGACTGTCCGTGCGCGCGACAGCCGACCGTGGGCGGGGTGACGGACCGTCGTTCCTGCGGGGCCGCCAGGCACAGTATTGAAAGATTTCATGACAGAGCGGACCGAAGAAGCCGTGGTCGTGCTTGAGGGCGTCCACAAGACCTACGGAACGGGGGGCAGCCAAGTGGCCGCCCTGCGCGGGGTCGACCTGACGATCCGGCGCGGCGAGATGGTGGCGGTCATGGGGCCGAGTGGCTCGGGAAAGTCCACCCTCATGAACATCCTCGGTTGCCTCGACCGCCCGGGGCCGGGGCGCTACCTCCTCGACGGCGTCGATGTCGGGCGTCTCTCCCGCGACAAGCGCGCCGACCTGCGCAATCGGAAGCTGGGATTCATTTTTCAGGACTTTCATCTCCTTTCGCGCACGAGCGCGCTCGAAAACGTAGAGATGCCCATGCTCTACCATCCCGAGCGTATCTCGGGGCGCGAACTGCGGCGGCGCGCGGAGGAGGCACTCGAGCGGGTGGGGCTGGCCGACCGTGCGGGACATCACCCGAACCAGCTCTCCGGCGGGCAGCAGCAGCGCGTGGCCATCGCACGGGCGCTTGTGAACCGGCCGACCTTTCTCCTCGCCGACGAACCGACGGGAAATCTGGATACACGCACGTCACTCGACATCATGAGCCTCTTCCAAGAGCTGAACGCGGGCGGCCTCACCGTCATCCTCGTTACGCACGAGCCGGAGATGAGCCGCTTTTGCTCGCGTGTGGTTGTCCTGCGCGACGGCCTTGTCGAGCGCGACGAACCGATGGACAGCCGCCAGTCGGCGCGCGGGCTGCGCGAAGCCTTCGACCGCGAGCACCCGGCGGGAGAGATCCAACCCCGGCCTGTGGAGGCATCATGAAGTTTCTCATTGTATTCCGTATCGCGCTGCGCGCCATCGGGCGCAATTTCATGCGCTCGATCCTCACCGCGCTCGGTATTATCATCGGCGTGGGCGCCGTCATTACGATGGTCAGCCTCGGCGAGGGCGCGCGCTCCGAGGTGGAGGAGCAGGTGAGCCGCCTCGGGCAGAATGTTGTCCTCGTCTTCCCCGGCGCGCGGCAGCTCGGCGGCGTGAGTATCGGCGGGGGCAGCGCCAACACCCTCACCGTGGAAGACGCCCTCGCCATCCAGAACGAGATCCCCGAGGTCGTGGCGGCAAGCCCCGAGGTAAGGTCGCAGCGGCAGGTCGTCTACGGAAACCGCAACTGGTTCACGCGCATCTACGGGCAGTCCGCCGATTACCTCCAGATCCGGCAGTGGCCGCTGGAGGCCGGCCGGATGTTCGACGAGGAGGATGTCGCCCTCGCGCGGCAAGTGTGCGTCGTGGGCCAGACCATCGTCGACGAACTCTTCGAGGGGACGGACCCCGTCGGCGAAACAATCCGCGTGCGCGGGCTCCCGCTCACCGTCATCGGCGTGCTCTCGCGCAAAGGCATGTCGCTCATGGGATCGGTGCAGGACGACATCATCATCGTGCCCTACACAACCGGTTTCCAGCGGATCTCCGGCCGCAGCCACGCGATGGTCATCAATGTACAGGTGTACGACGCCGACGCCATGGACCTCGCCCGCCTCAAGATCACCGACCTGCTGCGCGAGCGGCACCGGCTCGCCCCGGACCAGGAAGACGACTTCACCGTGCAGACGCAGGAAGAGGTCGCCGCCATGGCGACGGAGACCTCGCGCGTGATGACCGCGCTGCTCGCCTCCATCGCCGGGGTGTCCATGCTCGTAGGCGGCATCGGGATCATGAACATCATGCTCGTGAGCGTGACCGAGCGCACCCGCGAGATCGGCATCCGCATGGCCGTGGGCGCGCACGGCAAGCACATCCTCCTGCAATTCCTCACCGAGTCGGCGCTGCTCAGCGTCCTCGGCGGACTGCTGGGGATTCTCGCGGGTCTGGTCGCCACAAACATCATCGCGCATTACGCCGACTGGCCCGCCGCGCTTTCCGAGCAGGCCGTCGTCCTCGCTTTCACCATCAGCGCCGCAGTGGGTATCGTTTTCGGATTCTTCCCCGCGCTGAAGGCCTCGCGTCTCGACCCCATCGACGCCCTGCGGCACGAGTAGTGCGGCGGGCAGACCCGCGGAATCACCAGGGCAGACGGGTGCGCGGCTTTACAGGCAGGCGGCCGCGCCAGTAGAGGATGAGGAGAAAGCCGAAGAGCATGCCGCCGAGGTGCGCCCAGTGGGCGATGCCGGTCTGCACGCGGCTCATGCCCTGAATCAGTTCGATCGCCCCGATGACAATGACGAGGGTGCGCGCCTTCATCGGAATCGGCGGGATGAGGAGCATGATCTGCCGGTGCGGGTACATCCAGCCGAAGGCGAGGAGGACCCCGAAGGTGCCGCCGCTTGCGCCGATGGTCGGCACGGGCGGGCCGCCTTGGGCGAAGGCCGCCGAGGCGATGATGAGCTGGAGCAGGCCCGCCCCCGCCACGCAGGTGAAGTAATACACCGCAAACCGGGCCGACCCCCACGTCTGCTCGATCTCGCGCCCGAACATCCAGAGGATCAGCATGTTGATGCCGATGTGGAAGAAAGTCGTCGTGCTGTGGAGAAATCCGTAGGTGACGAGCTGCCAGGGATAGAATCCCGCCCCGGTGTAGCCGCCGAGGGGCCAGAGCGCGAACCAGCGCTCCAGCATGCCGAGTTCCCGCGGCGTGTGAAACAGCATCTGCAGCGCGAAGATCATTCCGTTCGCGATGAGAAGGTTGAGAATCACCGGCGGAAACGCTCCGCCGGTCTCCCTGTAGGGTTGGTGCGAGTATGACACAATGCCCGACTATTGCCGCGATTCCCGCGAATTCAATCCCCAAGCTGCTTTCACGCTCCCGCCGTCGTCCTTTACGCCGCCGCCGTCCGCCCAGCGCGGCAACGCCCAACCCGCCCGTTCCCCGCGGAGCGGTATGTCAATAAACTAAATTCCGGGTTGTTAATATCTTTCTCGGAGTTAAATTTTTGGACGAAAAATAATTTGAGATTTTATTTGTTGACGCGGGGATACCGCAGGCGGTCAGGAGGCGGATGTGTTTACCGGGTGGGCAGCGAGGACTTCGGCAAGGGTCTCGACGGAGCGGCGGACGATGCGGCGCCATGCGGCGGGCGGGCCGGCGACGTCGCGCTGGTTGTATTCGATCTCGATGCCGAGGTAGCGGTCCGGGGGGAAGTGTGCGCGCAGTTCGGTGGTGAGTCCGTCGTCGGATCCTTTGTAGGGTTCGTTGAAGACGACGCGGGGCGGGTCTTTGCGGCGCCGGAGGGCGTCGGCCCATGCCTCGCAGAGGGCGGTCTCGGCGGGGCGCGCGGGGTCGAAGAGGAGGGCGATTTCGAAGTCGCGGCGGGTGCCGTCGAGGACGGGCGTGAGGGAGTGGAGGGAGAGGTGGAGGACGCGCGGGCGGCTTGCGAGGGCGGTTTTGATCGCGTCGGTGATCCGGGCGCGGTAGGGGTGGTAGTGGCGGCGGAGGACGCGCTCTTTTTCGACCCATGCGAGCCGCCCGCTGAATTCGGACCAGAGCCGAGGGTGGCGGAGGGAACGGTTGAGTTCGACGAGCAGGCGCGTGGCTTCGCCCGCGAAGAGGGGGGCGCGGAAGCGGTCGCGGAAGGCGAGGGCGGCGTCGTAGGCGCCGGGATCCCACCCGCGGTGGCCGCGCAGGATGTCTTCGGCGCCGGTGAAGAGGCTGCGGTGGGGCGCGGGCACTTCGCGGGTGGCGTGTTCGCAGCTGAGGACGAGGGGTGTTTCGGGAGCGGGGCAGGTCACCGGCGGGCTCATGGGGGCTCAGTGGTCGAAGGAGACGCCGCGCTGGAGGCAGTCGGCGAGTTCGGCGTAGACGGGGTGGAGAGCGGCTTTGCCGGGATTCGGTCCGGCGGCGCGGCGGAGGCGGCGGGCGAGACAGCCGCGGCGGAGGATGAACTCGATGCCGGCGCGCCACGGGGCGCCGGGCGCGGAGGTTTTTTTGAGGAGCGCCCAGAGGGCGTCGCCCGCCGTGGCGGGGCGCTCCGCCGTGAGTCCGAGGGCGTCGAGGTAGAGGGGGTGCTTGAGGAGGGCGTCCTCCGCTTTGGCGGTGGTGGAGGCGAGGATTTCGGCGAGGTCGCCGACGACGGGAGCGCGCTGTTCGCGGAGAGGGGCGAGCTGTTCGGTGACAAGGGCGCGGAGGACGGCGGCGATGAACTGCACGATGGCGAGGTCGGCGCCGGGATGTTCCTGGATGTCGAGAAGGCGGATTTCGATGGTGCCGCGCTCGAAGCGCGCGATGGCCCCGCGCGCGTTGACCCATTCGGCTTCGAGGATGCCGCCGGGATCGTGCGGGGCGAGGTCGCGTTCGATGCGGGCGAGGATCTCCGACTCGTACTCGGCGCGGGAGCGCACGCGCTCGGGGATGACATGGCCGGTGATGGAGGGGATGCGGGCGCAGTTGTTGCGGTAGTGCTCGAGGCGCATGTCGAGCTTGGGGGCGTGGGCGCCTTCCTGGAAGGGGGAACTGGCGGCGAGGGCGGGCAGCAGCGGCAGGATGAGCCGTACGGCGGTGTGGAGGCGGTGAAACTCGTCGTCGCCGCTGAAGGGGAGGTTGATGTGAGTGGACTGGAGGTTGGACCAGCCGTGGCCGGCGCATCCGAAGATGCGGTCGAAGGCCTCGTAGATGGCGCGGTCGCCGTGCGGCCAGAGGTGTGTTTCGCGGGCGGGGTCCATCCACGGGTGCATGGCGGAGGGTAGGAGGCGGCAACCGCTTTCGCCGAGGGTGGCGTTGAGGAAGCGCACTTCCTCTTGGAAGTCGGCGGCGAGCCCTTCGAGCGCCGGGGCGGGACCGTCGGTCTTCAGCTCGATGACGTGGAGGACGAGTTCGTTGGACCAGCGCGTCCTGCCGTGGCGGATCTCGTTCTTGCGCGCCGCGCCAACGGTTTGGATGACGCTGTCGGCGACGGGCCGCACGTCGAGCGTGGCGGCGTCGACGATCATGTATTCGAGTTCCACACCGAAGCGTTCGAAGAGACTGAAGGGAGTGGCGGCCATGCGGTGCTTTGCTGGGTGCGGTGTGTCGTTCGGGTGGCGGGATTGCGGCGCGGCGGATTCACCGCCTGGCTTCCATGCGGCGGAGGAAGACGCGCATGATTTGCTCGTAGAGCCCGTCGCGGAGGACTTCGTCTTCGACGCCGGCGTCGATGCTCGGGTTGTCATTGATTTCAATGACAACGGGCTTGCCGTGGATTTCCTTGAGATCGACGCCGTAGAGGCCGTTGCCGATGAGGGCGGCGGCGCGCAGCGCGGTCTCAATGACGGCGGGCGGGGCGTCCGCGACGGGGAGGGTGTCGGCGTTGCCTGTGAAGTCGCGGCCCTTTTTCTCGTGGTTGTATATCTGCCAATGCCCGCGGGCCATGTAGTAGCGGCACGCATACAGGGCTTTGCCCTCGAGGATGCCCACCCGCCAGTCGAAAGGCGTGGGGAGGAACTCCTGGCCGATGACCATCTCGGAACCGTGGAGGAGTTCCTCGATCTTCGCGAGGTAGGTGCCGCGGTCGGCGGCTTTCACAACGCCCTGCGAGAAGGCTGAGTCGGGCTGCTTGAGAATGAGGGGCAGACCGAGGATATCCGGGGCGGCGTCGAGGTTGTCGCGGTGAATAATAAGGGTGCGCGGCGCGGCAATGCCGTGGCGGCTGAGGATTTCGGCGAGGAAGACTTTGTTGGCGCACCGCAGGATCGAGAGGGGATCGTCGATGACGACCATGTTTTCGGCCTCGGCCTTTCGCGCGAAGCGGTAGGTGTGGTTGTTGACGGCGGTGGTCTGGCGGATGAAGAGCGCGTCGAAGGCGGAAAGACGGCCGTAGTCGTCGGCGGCGATTGTCTCCGTGGCGATGCCGAGTGCGTCGGCGGCTTTATCGAAGTTGCGCAGGGCGCGTTCGTTGGAGGGCGGCGTGGTCTCGGCGGGATCGACCAGTACGGCGAGGTCGAAGCGGTGGGTCTTGCGGCTCTTGCGCGCGAACACCGGCTTGGAGAAATAGGCCGCGGCGGCCTCGCGCACGAATTCCCGGTGGTCGGCGGGGATGTCGCTGGAAGCAATGGGCGAGATGTTGGCGAGCGTCCAGCGGCCCGCCCCCTCGCGGGCGAACTGCGCGCGCAGGAGGGGCGAGGGAAAGAGGTTGTAGAGCGCGCGGCAGAGGCGGTCGTAGCGCTTGGCCATGTTGCGTGCGAAGTAGATGGAGAGGGTGAAGCGGTCGGACTGCAGCGGGTGCAGGGCGCGCTGGATGAGTTCATCGACTTCGCCGCCGACAGAACGGATGATGGACCGCGACTTGAAGTCGAGGATCGTGGAGACGTTCGGGAGCGGGCGGTGGTCGCGCGCGCCCGCGAGGAGGGACACGTAGTACCCGACGCTCTGGTACTTGTAGGAGCGGCACATGTTGATGACTTTGTAGCGCCGCGGATGGGCGTATGCGGGGTCGGCGAGGTACTTGCGGGCAGCGACGACCTCGACTCCCGGTATGTGTAGGGGCCAGCGGTCGGGATTGTCGACGACGAGGATGAAGGAAGTCATTTGGGCGGTCGGATGATGAGGAGATTGGCGTCGTAGGTGAGCACGCCGAGGAGGATGGCGTTGATCAGGCGGTTCATCTTCACCGGGTAGCGGCGGCCGGGGGAGAAGGGATTGCGCCCGTAAGGATCGGCTACAATGACCGAGCGCTTGGATCGGTCGTAACCGCAAAGCACGACAAAATGGCCGGCGGGCTCGCCGCGGATGTCGTCGTCTTCATTGGAGTCGGGGATCTCCCGCATGGTGCGGTAGAGATAGGTAGAACTCAGTCCCGTGAGGATGGGCACGCCTTTGTCGAGGTAGCGCCGGATGATCCGCCCCGTGAGGTCGCGGAAGCGCGTCTCCCCGCCCAGTTCACAGAAGCGCAGGTAGGCGCGCGTTGCCGTTCTGCGCTTGCCCCTGCGCTGGAGGGCGAGACGGGCTTCCAGCTTGCGTGCGAGCGCCTTGCGGGGCAGGCCGAACCACGTGGGGTCGAAAACACGCAGGTTGTAGGAGTATAGTTTTGCCCGCCAGCCGCGCCGCAGGGCGTGGATGCCCAGCATCACGGCAAGCGTGCCGCCGTCGTCGAGCGCGGGAATCTCCGCGATGAGTTCGTCGATCATCCGCGCGTCACCGTAGTACTTGTAAATGGCGTGAAGGCAGGTGGGACCGCATGAGGTGTCCGTCGGTTGGGCCGCGATTTCGAGGTCGAGCTGCCGCAGTGTGTCCACGGCCTGCCGAAGGTTGTTGGGATTGGATGCTATGTTGGAATGCTACCACAATCCCGGTCCCAAAAACAAGGGGTGTGCACGGGGTCCGGCGGGCCCTTGTCGGACGGGGCGCGAAGCCCCGGGGGCGGGTGGAGGGGTGGAAAAAGTCGCTGCTCAGCCCCGGGGAACAACGATGCGGCGGACGGGGCGGCGGGGGGCGTCCTCGGACGGTTGCGGCCCGCCTTCTTCTGCGGCGTCGGGCGGGCTTGGCGGAGGGGTGCCTTCGGGAGGCGGGGGCGGTTCGGTGCCCGGCGGGGGCGGCGGGCTGTCCGGGTGGACTTCCCCGGCGGGTCCGGGAGGATCCGGGGGTTGGGTGCCGGGGGGCGGTGGTTGAGGGGCTGTCGCGACTCCATCGGGTTGCGGCGGTTGTCCGGGAGGCTGGATTCCGGGTTCGGC
>SLLG01000093.1 GCA_007134215.1 Opitutales bacterium
CCTTGCGGCCAACCCTTCGCTTTGCTGCGGAATCCCTTCGGGATAGGCGCGGGCCGGAATGACCGACAAGATTTCTCTGGTGCGGAATCCCTTCGGGATAGGCACGGGGCTGGGCGTGACCGCCTTGGCATGTCCTTGCACCAGTGCGGGCGTGCGCGCATCGGACCGGCCGCCGCGCATACCGTGCATCGTCCAGGTAGTCGAATGGCTTGCCCCGTCCGACCGGAACCTGCCGGGCGCGCTGCCGCCCCGCCGGGCGGTCCGGGTCGCGCCGATCCGCACGCCGCGAAATCTGCCCCAAGGGGGCTGCGCAACAAAGCGAAGGGTTGGCCGAAGCATGAGGCCTACCCTGGAGACCCGGCGGCACCCCCGGTTCTACACCGAAGGTGTTGCGCAGGCTTCGTGTCTTCCTCGACTGGAACCCCCGTCGACCCCGGTCCTAGACAGAAGGTGTTTCGTAAGCGCGAGGCCGCGCCCTCAAAACTTGAGCATGGCGGAAACGAGGGTGCCGAGGAGCAGCGCGGCGGCGGCCATGGTGGTGAGCCGCCAGCGGAGAATGGCCTTACGGGGAAGCGCGCCTGGTTCCGCGCCGCGCGAAGCGATTTGCCGCCGCAACCCGCGGAAGTCCGCGATGGAATAGAGGCTGACGACTGCGCCGAGGAGTCCGAGTCCGAGTTTCGCGTGTATGTAACCCGCGCGGATGCCGTAGAAGGCGAAGACCATCCACAGCCCGGTGGCGACGGAGAGAAGGATGCCGGGAAGCATGTAGCGCAGGTTGAATTTGTCGATGGCTGCTGCGAAGGCGTTGCGCACGGACGGCTCCTGCGAGGACAGGTTGCGCGCCATCGTGCCATGCACGATCATGAGGGTTCCGAACCACATGAGCATGGCGAGAAGGTGGACGAGCTTGATCCAGGGGAGCATGAGGCGAAGGGACAAAGAGAATCCCGTCCCGCCGCAATCCCGCGCTGGCGGGAGCGGACGGAACGGGATTCGTTGGTCTTCTCTGGTAAGAGTGGAGCGTGTCGGCGGACCGGCGTGCCTCAGTGGCTGCAGAGGTTCGCGCGGTTGAGGTGCAGGCGGCCGTCCGTCTCGACGATTTTTTCGCGGCGCAGGAGGAACTCCGTAAGCTGGGTGGCGGTCATGTCGCTGGCCGAACAGGCAAAGAAACGTGCGCCTGTGCCGAAGGTATCTTCGATGTGCGGCACGGCTTGGCCGGTCTCGATTCCGTTTGCCTGAAGGGCGAAGAGTTCGAGGACAGAGTGGGCGTGGACGGGTTGCGGAGGTGTCATGTGCTGCGGTCTGTTGTGGATCAATCGACGACAACCATGATCCCGCGCATGCCGGCCTGCGTGTGGCCGGGGAACGAGCACACGAAGGGATACTCGCCGGTTTCGGCGGGCGCGGTGAAAGTGATCGTCTCGCTCTCGCCGGGGCCGAGGACTTTCGTCGCGGCGATGACGCGGTCGGCGTATTCCGGTGCAATGTATTCTTCCGCCGGATACCCGATGGAGGCTGCGGCGAAGGCATTGGCGTTGAGGCTCTTGTCGATGATGGCAAGGTTGTGTCCCATGCTTTCTTTCGGCATGCGCCCGATGTTGTCGAGCGTGAGCGTGATCGTCTCGCCCGCGCGCACGGTGAAGCGCGTCGGCGCGAAGCGCATGCGGTCGTTACCCGTGATGGTGATCTCGGTCACGGGCTCGCCGGCGTCGGCGGCCGTGCCGTTGTCCCGGCCGCACCCGAAGAGGAGGAGTGCGGCCGCGCCGAGGGCGAGGATGGATTGGATACGTCGTTTCATTTTCATTTGAATCTTGATTGAATTGTCCGGTGTTCGGGTGTTCGTCCGTGCCTCACTCAGCGCGCGTCCGGCGGAAGGCGAAGGCCGCGGTGGAGAGGACGAGGCAGAGGCCGAGGAGGGGCAACACCCAGCCGCCGAGTCGTGTTGCGGCGACGCCGCCCGCGGAGAGCGTGTATTCCGGGTCTTTGACGATGATCCGGCCCTTCATGTAGGGGTGCGGCGTGCAGATGTAGTCGTATTCGCCCTCGAACTCGAAGAGATGGCTGTAGCTCTCGGCATGGGCGAGGAGCGGGGTGGCAAAGCCTTCTTCGTCCTCCTCGGGCTGGCTCGTGGCGGCGGCGTTGTGGATGCCGGAGTATTCGCCTGCCAGGTACGTGAAGGCGTCTTCATTTGTCCATGTCACCTTTGTGCCGGGGGCGATCTGCACGACCTTCGGGTAAAAGGCGTTGCCGATGATGGAGACATGGACTTCTTCGGTTTCCGGGCCGAAGACGACGGGGCGGTCGACCGGGTGCGTGCCGATACCGAAGGGGGAGATCACGCGGGCGGCGTCGGAGAGGTAGCCGCGCATTTCCGCTTCGCTGAAGTCCGGGCCGTCGGCGAGGACCTTGCGGTGCGGCTCGGGGTCGGCGTCGCCGTCGACGACGAGCAGTCCGATAGCTCCGCGGTTGGCCGATCCCACGGCGTGGGTGAGCATGGTGTAGGCGCCTTCATCGGGCGGCATACGGAATTCGATGACGAACGAGTCGGAGGGGCCGGCGGTGACGGTCTGTCCGCCTGTCAACCGGTTTTCCGGGTTGCCCTGCCAATAGGCGTAGTCCCATACGATACCGACAAGGTGGAAGGTGGACAACAGGTTCGGACCTATATTGAGGA
>SLLG01000198.1 GCA_007134215.1 Opitutales bacterium
AAGCTTTAAAGGTATCAGGGAACACGGAGATGTAGATTTATGTGCGGCCGGGGAACCAAGAGAACTTTTGGAAAAAGAAACTAAAGGGAATTACCTTTCAGAAAATGTTAACCTGGTAGTGGATAAATACGAAAGGTTGCTGGGTATAACTGACTTAGAACTAATAAATAATGATAAGTATCATGAAATCATTGATGGTTATAAAGTAATCCGTCTGGAAATTGAGTTTTCAGCAAAACTATTACGCAACTGGGCAAAGGATAAAGATGATCTGCCCCTTATTGAGCAGTATATAGTCAGTACCGAAGACTGGGACTGGGAACTAGTAATTGCTGAAAAAGGTAAGCTTAAAAGAAAGCAACAGTCCAGATGGAGAAGGATTACTAAATATTTAATTAAGGCTTTGAAAAACCCGGGCCTGGTAAAGAATAAGCTTTTTAAGGCTTATAAAAAGAAGTATATGGTTGATAAAAAAAGGATAGCACCTGTACCAGCTTTACAGGACCAGTTGGTAGTGAAGATTCCAACAGCAGCGCTGCTGGGCAACCAGTTTGCCGGTGAAGAATTTGCGCGCTACGACCTATTACTCCGTTACTTAATGGTTAAGGGTATTGCAGAAGACCAAGATGATTTTATAAAAGAGTATAACCTGATGCAGAATAAAAGAGTGGGACGGGATACTGAAATAAATATAAAAAACCTGGTCAATAGTATCCAGAAGCGTGGATTTCTATCCCGACATCCTATCCCGATAACCAGGGATGGTTTACTGATTGAAGGAGCTCATCGCCTGGCCTGTGCTCTTTATTTCCAGGTTCAAGAAGTGCCTGTTGAAATAAGGTCTTGGTCAAAAGATATTTATTACGGCAGGGATTGGTTTGTCGAAAACGGATTTGAAGAAAAGCTGATTACAAGGTTAGATGAAACTAAAGATTATTTATTCAAGGAATATGGCGTGTGGTTTTCTGTAATATTATGGCCTCCCGTAGAACCCTGGTTTGATCAGATCGAAGCATGGCTGGTAAATAATTATAAAGTGGTTAGTAAAGATGACATATATTTAGGAGATGACTTCCCTGATTTTACAAAAGAGATTTATGCGATAGATGACATTGACAGGTGGAAAGTTGAACGTAAAATTTACGTGATGCAAAACTATAGTCCGAAAATACGTACTTTTGCTATCGAAATAGCTGACCCACAATTTCGGGAAAAGAAAAGAACTAGTGGATACTTATCAGATCTGGGCGCAAAGCTGAAGGAGCAGATTCGAAATGAGTATAAAAAGAAAGTGCCTGGTTATATTTATGATATAGTTTGCCATACAGGTGATAACCATGAGCACAATCGGGAAATATTTAAAATTATCGACAAATTTAAATATAAACATGACAAAATCTCTTCAGTTTAGAGATAGGCATCAAGTTTTATCCAGGCTGTTTTTATGAGGAGTGGGACTATCAGTTACCTGAAAGGGCTTATTACATATACATCCAAGCAGTCGAGTAACGCATTAAAGGCCTCCCGGGAGGAGCTAACTAAAAATGGGATAAGCTATGATCTTTTTCATATTGATCGTGGCTTGAAGAAGCCTATTTTAATAAGGTTTGGGAAAAAGTTAAAGAAAGACTTACTTTGTATTTTCTCCTTGATGTTTAATAAGTATGATTTTTTGATCATTAATGCAGGTGCAGGTTTAATGCAAAGAATTATGCTTACAAGATGTTTAATCATGATATCAAGGCTTAAGGACATAGATATTTATGTTCGGTGGGGCAACGAAAAATTAATCTTTCAAAAAGTATTAAAATTAATGGGCGCAAAAAAATATCGTACTGCATGTTCTTTAATGAATTCTAAGCATATAAAATACCACTTAACGCTTAGCCCTGCTTCAGCCAAAGATATTTTTGATGAGCTTGGAATAAAAAACCAACTTTTGATATATAATTGCAATAAGTTGCCAGAAGAATATTTATTGCCGAGACTTCCTGATGAGCCTCCAGTAGTTTTGAACGTTGCAACGGTTCAATATTTAAAAGGCCCTGATTTGTTTGTGAAAATTGCAAGTATTGTGTGTGCCAAGCATTCTACAGTCAGGTTTGTATGGGTTGGTGATTATGCGGATCAATTAAGTTCTCAGCTAATTAAAGAAATGAAACTTGAAGACAGAGTTGCATTTATAGGCAAAATAAAACCACCGTATGATTGGATGCAAAAAGCTTCTTTGTTGTTGTTTACCAGTAGATCGGATGCTTTTGGCTTAGTATGTGCGGAAGCCATGGCTTGCCACAGAACTGTTGTATGTTTCTCAGGTAGTGGACCGGAATTTGTTGTCGGAGATACAGGGGTTGTAGTGCCCCAGTGGAATATTGAACAAGCTGCTAATCAAGTCCTGGATATAATCAATAAGCCTGCAGAAGAACGCATAAATAGTGCTGCTAATCAACGTTATTTAGAAATGTTTTCACCGGAAAAGTATGCAAATCGACTTGCTGAAGTTATACACAACCCTGATAGAGCTTTAGAGAAGTATAAGTTTATCAATTTAAATTAATTACCATTAATATCGAGTCGATCTGTTTTTACAGCTATAAATTGTATAATGGAAAGGATAGCTATATGATTAAAAATATTATAAAGCAAGTGTTTGGAGCTTTGGGTTTAAGT
>SLLG01000052.1 GCA_007134215.1 Opitutales bacterium
GACGGTCAACGAGGTGCTGCGGCGGCTGACCGAGAAGCTGCAGGTGATCCTGGAGCGGGAGCTGGAGTGGGAGAAGGCGCGTCTGCTGGACGAGTTTCACCACAAGTCGCTGGTGCAGATTTTCGTGGAGAACCGGATCTACAAGGACATCGAGGAGAAGGACACCCAGGAGGCGGTGCGGAAGGCGGTGCGCAAGGGGGTGGAGACGTTCCGCGACCAGCTCAAGCGGGACATCGCCGAGGAGGACATCGACATGCTCCTCGCCGTGCCCATCCGGCGGATCTCGCTGTTCGACATCAACCAGCACCGTCAGGAGATCGGGGACATCCTGGACCGGCTGAAACAGATCGCCAAGGATCTCAAGCGGATGCGGTCGTTCACCATCCGCTACCTCAAGGACCTGCTCAAGACCTACGGCAAGCTGCATCCCCGGCGGACCCGGATCGAGGCCTTCGAGGCGGTGGCCAAGCGCGAGCTCGCCGCCGAGACGCTGGAGCTGAAGCACGATCCGGAGAAGATGTTCCTGGGCTACGGGGTGTCCGGCGAGCCGAAGTTCACCTGTTCGTCCCTGGACAAGATCGTGCTGATCTGGAAGGACGGGAAGTACCGGGTGATGCCTCCGCCCGAGCAGCAGTTTGTGGACAGCCATCTCGAGCGCGCCGCCGTCTACGACCGCGACAAGGTGTACACCCTGGTCTACCAGGACGGCCCCATCGCCTACCTCAAGCGGTTCACCCTGGGCGGGGCCATCATGAACAAGGACTACCAGTGCGCCCCCGAGGGGGCCAAGATCCTGTTCCTGGACGACACGGACCCCGAGGTGCTCTACGTGAAGTACCGCAAGCAGCCTCGGCTGCGCATCACCCAGCAGGAGTTCCATCCGCGCGAGCAGGCGGTGCGCACGGCCCGGGCCAAAGGGGTGCAGATGACGGCCAAGACCATCACCAGCGTGGGCACCTCCCCGCCCCGAAGCTGGGACCACGAGGAGTCCGGGCCCAAGGGAAGGACGGTCTGAGGTCGAGCCGGACGGCGGCCTCGCCTAGGTTCGCTCTGTCGGCTATGGTCCGGGTCAGAACCTGATCCATCCCCATGGTCTCGTTACGAGGAAGGAGATCCCGATGAGACAAGGACGTTCGGTGTCTGCCCCTGTCGATCAAAAGCCTCGTCCCGGGCTATCCCCGACGGCTGACCTGCACTGCGGAAACCGGCGAGCCCGGATGGGCCGGTGGTTCTTCAAGCTCACCGCATTAGCAGCATCATGGATCTGGGCTGCCTCCGCTGTCGCTGGCGTTGGTCAGGAGGAAGGGGCGTGGGCGTTTGGCCGCGAGGACCACCATGCGAGTCGGATTCATGTTCGTGCGGTCTGCTCTCATGAAGGTGATGTCCGCATGGATTACGTTGTCCGAAGTTCGGTGCGAAGGTTCTCCACGAGCACTGCGTTCGTGACTCTCCGTCACCATGCATTCGGCGAGGTCGTGGTAAGTCCGTTGTCTGGGGACGACCTGAACGACGCGAAGAGAAGGATGCAATTCGGTGCCTTTCCGTTAGGGCAGATTGCCGGCGAGGTCACTCCGTAGGCGTGGTTCCGGGTTCGTTCCCGTTCGCGTCCACGCCCTCGGCGGGCGCGGTTACGGACGGAGCCCGGCTCGGTCGCCGCATGTCCTGATTCGTGAGGCTACGATCGTAGAAGGAGAAATCAGGCAACGGCAGGTCTCCAGTTGACATTCCCCAGTACCTGTGTATTGTTCTGTGTATGGCAACCAAGACCCTTTCCGTCGATGAGGAGGCGTACCGCATCCTGGCTCGGGCCCGCAAGGCGCCCGACGAGTCCTTCTCCAAGGTGATTAAACGGGCCAGATGGGATGGCGGTCTGCGTCGTTGCCGGGATGTTCTGAGCCGTGCCCGGGGCGATATGGACCCGAAGGTTCTGGATCGCCTTGACCGCGCGCAGAAGGACGACCGTCCGCCGGACGACCCATGGCATCCCTGATCTTCGACACGACCTTCCTCATCGACTTCCAGCGGGAACGGAAGGCGAAGGCGGGTCCGGCCCATGACTTTCTGGCCGAACATGCCGACGATTACGCCTACCTGCCCGTCACCGCGTATGGCGAGTTCTGTGAAGGGTTCACGTCACCGACCCACGGCACCTTCCTGGCCCTTGTGGACTCGTTCGAGCTGGTGCCGGTAACCCCTCGCGTCGCCGAAATCTACGCGTCCATCGCCCGATCCCTTCGGGCCAAGGGCGCCCTGATCGGAACCAACGACCTGTGGATCGCCGCCACCGCTCTTGAATGCGGACACCCGTTGGTCACCCGGAACACGGCGGACTTCACCCGAATCCCGGGCCTCCGGGTGGTGGGGTACTAGCCCCGTCGGATCCTTCGCGTCCACGCCCTGGGCGGGCGCGGCCACGGGCGGCGCCCCATCGCGATGTAGCCGAATCCGCCAAGGATTTGGACGCTCGAGGGTACGCCGCCGCACGGGCTCCCGGTTCGCGCGAAGCTCGGCTCGGGATCGGGCCTGGTCTGCTCGTTCGCGTCCACGCCCTGGGCGGGCGCGGCTACGGACGGCGCCTCACCGCGACGTAGCCGAATCCGCCAAGGATTTGGACGCTCGCGGGTACGCCGCCGCGCGGGATCCCGATTCGCGCGAAGCTCTGC
>SLLG01000142.1 GCA_007134215.1 Opitutales bacterium
GCCGTCGTCGACGCGATCGACAGCGTGCCGCACAAGGCATTCCTCGTCGCGGAGTGCCGCCGCCGGGGGATTCCCGTGGTGTGCGCCGGCGGGGCGGGCGGGCGGCGGCACCCCGAGGAGGTCCGCGTCGACGACCTTGGCCGCGCCCACAACGACCCCCTGCTCGCGCGCCTGCGCAAGGTGCTGCGCCGCGAATACGGTTTTCCGAAGGCGGAGCGTGCGCGCTTCCGCGTAGCCTGCGTGTTCTCGCCGGAGCTGGCGACAGACCCCCGGCGCATGCAAAGTACCTGCGGCAACGGTGGCGCCGACGGCGGCTCGCTGCGGCTGGACTGCGCAACGGGCTACGGGGCGGCCGCCTTTGTCACCGGGACCTTCGGCTTCCTCGCCGCCGCATGGGTGGCCAACCGCCTCGCCGCTCCGCCCGCTCCGGACGCCGCTGGCAGCGGCAACCCGCGCGGTTGACAACAGCGCTGCGGACACGAGACTGCGCCCCCGTCCCTGAACGATGAACTGTCACATTCTTTCCACGCATCCGCGCCGGCTTCTCCGGTCCATCCCGCTGTGGTTTCTCCTCGCGCTCGCAGGCTGCCAGACCCCGGTCGGCCATCCGCCCCGCGACGACGAGCCGAAGCAGCCCGAGGAAGAAGCCGCCGACACGGAACGCCCGCTTGATGAACGCTATACGCTCGGCTGGGTGGAGTGGGTCTGCCTCGACCCGGAGGGTGTGCGTATGAAGGCAAAGCTCGACACGGGTGCCCTCACCTCGTCGATGAACGCGATGAACCTCGAACGGTTCGAGCGCGACGGCGAACGCTGGGTCCGCTTCGAGGTCATCGACCCGGCGACCGAGGAACGCGTCCTCCTCGAACGGCCCGTCGCCCGCAACGTGCGCATCGTGCGTCATGAAGACGACCCCGACCGCCGCCCTGTGGTCGAGATGGAGGTCCGCCTCGGCGCGATCCACCAAAGGGCGGAGTTCTCCCTCGTCGACAGGAGCAACTTTGTCTACCAAGTCCTTATCGGACGGCGCTTTCTGCGCGGACTCGCTCTCGTCGACTCCGAACAGACCTTCCTCAGCGGGCGCCCGCCCTGCGGCGATCTCCCCGGCACCTTCGACCCGGATGACGATCAGGCCGACGAAGACGCCCGCGACGACGGCCGGTGACCGCCCCACGCACGATGTCGACCCGCCTCCAGGTCTACCTGATCTGCGCCCTGCTCGCCCTCACGGGGATCGGCCTCACGGCATACAAGGCAGTCGCCTACGGCTATCCGCTCACGCGCGCGGGCGCAGAGGACGTCTGGACGGTGGAGGCGGAGATTTCTTTCCGCGGGACGGGCGCACCCGTGCGCGCCTCCTTCGCACTCCCGCGTGTCTCGCGTGAATTCACCGTGCTGCGCGAGAATTTCGCGTCTCCCGGCTACGGCTTCACCCGCAGCGAGAACGGCGGCGAGGCCCGAGCCGTATGGACCCGCCGCTCGGCAGAGGGGCCACAGACCCTCTACTACCGCGTGCAGCTCGCGCGCGCGCGCGGCGCCGGAGAACCCGCAGCCGGGCCGCCGCCCGAGTCACCGTCGCCCTTCTTCGAGCAACCGCTGCGGGTCGCGGCGGAGAGCCTGCGCTCGCTCGCTCGCGAGCGCTCCGCCGATCCGCGTAGCTTCGCGGGCCAGTTGCTGCGCCTCCTGAACCGCCCCGGTGACAACCAGAACGCCGCGATGCTCCGGCGCGGAGGGCAAGCCGCGGAACTTCTTCCTCTGGCAGCGCGGCGGGGTGTCGCTTCTCGATCTCTCCGGCGGCGAGGGCTCGCAGGTGCGCTTCTCCGTTCTCCACGAAAGCCGCCCGGTCGGCGAACTGGCGCGGGAACGGGCAGACGCGGCCGACTCCGCGCTCATCAACTTCTCCATCTACGAATTGCCCATTGAGGAGCAAAACGTCTTCAAACGCCTCATGCTCGTGCCGTTCGGCGCTCTGGTCATCGTCTTTCTACGCAATGTCATCGGCGTGACGACCTCGGGCACGTTCATGCCTATCCTCATCGCCCTCGCCTTCCAGGAGACGCGGCTTTTGCCGGGGATCGTCCTCTTCGTCGCCATTGTCGGTAGCGGTCTCGCTATCCGGGCCCTCCTCTCGCACCTCAATCTGCTTGTCGTCGCGCGTGTTTCGGCCGTCGTCATCGTCGTCATCGGGCTGATGGCGCTGCTGAGTCTCGTCAGCTACCGCCTCGACCTGCCCGTGGGCATGAAAGTGACGTTCTTTCCCATGATCATCATCGCGTGGACGATTGAGCGCCTGTCCATCCTCTGGGAGGAGGAAGGCGCGCGCCCCGCCCTCCTGCGCGGCGGAGGCAGCCTGCTCGTCGCTGTCATCGCCTACCTATGCATGAACATCGGGTGGGTGCGCCACGCCACCTACACTTTTCCCGAACTGCTCCTTGTCGTCCTCGCCGCGACGCTCCTGCTCGGCACCTACAGCGGCTACCGGCTCACCGAGCTGCGGCGTTTCCTCCCCTTCGCGCCACCGGCATCGCCATGAAGTGGAAACTACCGGATTTCGTCCGTCCGCGAGTGCTCCGCGAGCGGGGCGTCCTCGGCATCAACGCCCGCAACCACCGCTTCATCCAGGAGCACAACCCGAGGCACCTCTACCCGCGGGTCGACGACAAACTCTTCACCAAACGGCTCGCGATGGAAGCCGGTGTCACCATTCCGCCCCTCTACGGCACGGTGGAGTTCCACCACCAGATCCGCGGCTTCCACGACCGCATGGACGCGCACGACGCCTTTGTCGTCAAACCCGCCCGCGGCGCGGGCGGCAACGGCGTCCTTGTCATCGCCGGACGCACCGGCGGCGACTACCTCAAGACAAACGGCAAACCCGTCACCCGCGCGCATCTGGAGCGGCACCTCGCCAACATCCTAAGCGGTTTGCACAGCCTCGGCGGCCATCTCGACCACGTGATCGTCGAGCATCGCGTGCGCTCCGCCCCACCACTCGATGCCTTGAGCTTCCAGGGCGTGCCCGACGTGCGCGTGCTCGTCTTCCAAGGCTATCCGGTCATGGCGATGCTCCGCCTCTCGACAAGTCTCTCCGACGGTCGCGCCAACCTCCACCAAGGCGCCATCGGCGTTGGCCTCGATATCGCCACGGGCCGGGCCATCCACGCCACCTGCCACAACCGGATACTCACCGAGCACCCCGACACCGGCATGCCCTTCGACGATATCGTTCTCCCCGACTGGCCGCAGCTTCTCCTCCTCGCCGCGCGCTGCTACGAACTCACGGGGCTCGGTTACCTCGGCGTCGACCTTGTCATTGATGCGGAAAAAGGGCCGCTGGTCCTCGAGCTGAACGCCCGCCCCGGCCTGAGCATCCAAATCGCCTGCGGCCATGGGCTGCGGCCGCGCCTGCAAGCGGTCGAAGGCGAGGCCAAGGGGATTTTTCCGAAACCCGCCGAGGCGCGCGTCACCTTTGCAACGGACGCGTTCGCGGCTGACAGTCCCTGAGCGGGGACCGCCCGCCTATTCGCCCCCGGCGCGCACCGTCGGCAGACCGTCGGCCTCGGCGCGGTTGCGGCGGAAGACAAAACGGTTCACATCCTCCAGCGTAACCGCCTCCAACACCTCTTCCATGGATGGACCGCCCGGACCAATCCGGACAACGGGCACGTCCTTCACGAGCCGCGCCCTCGCCCCGGCGTCAAATCCCGAAGCCTGCTTCGACGCGCGGCTCCACACACCGCCCGGCGGTGCGGCGCTGCCCGTCCACTCCACCGCCGTCGGGCGCTCCGCGGAATCGGCGGCAGACGACGGGCCACGCGCCCGCAGCAACAAGCCGTGACGGTCGCGGCGCGGATCGATCCGCGCGTCTCCGCGCAGGCGCGCCTCCCGGTGCGGCAGCGTTTCCATTGGGCGGGGCGGCGGTATTTCGCGGCGCGGCATGGCACCGGCCTGCGGGCGGGCGGCCTCGCGCAAAGCGCGTTCGAGCGACTCAATGCGCTGCTCCAAATCCTGCATACGCAGTTCCGATCCCGCCGCCGGTCCCGCCGGCCCGGCGCAGAGGACCACCGCGTACACCGCGCTCCCGAGCCAACGCATGCGCACTGGTCTCGCGCGGGCGCACGCGTGAGGCAAGCCGAAACAGGCGCGCAGGCGCAGCCTTGACGCGGCGCGGCGGAATCCGGAAATTCGCGGAATGGAAAGGACCGGCGCGGGCGCGGGCGACGGGCGCGACGGATCGATGCTCCGGGGCGTGCTGGAGCGTATCGTCTATTACAACGAGACCACCCACTACTGCGTGGGCGAGCTGCGCCCGGAGAAGTCGAGGGAGACGGTGTCGGTCGTCGGCGCGTTGCCCGGCGTGCAGTGCGGCGAAACGCTCGAGCTGCACGGGCAGTGGACGACACACCGCGAATACGGCCGCCAGTTTAAGGCGGAGCGGTTCCGCTCCATGCTTCCCGCCACAGTATACGGCATCCGCAAATACCTCGGCAGCGGCCTCGTCCCGGGCATCGGCAAGACCTACGCCGAAAAGATCGTCGACCGCTTCGGGGGGGGAACCCTGCGGGTCATCGACGAGGATTCCGGGCGCCTGCGCGAGGTCGAAGGTATCGGCCCGAAGCGCGCGGCGGAGATCAAAAAAGCATGGGACGCCCAGCGTTCGGAACGCGAGGTCATGGTGTTCCTCCAGCAACACGGCGTCTCCGCCTCCCTTGCAAAGCGCCTCATCGACCGCTACGGCGCGGGCGCGCAAACCATGCTGCGCAACCATCCCTACGAAGTGGCGCGCGCCGTGCCGGGCATCGGCTTCAAGACCGCCGACCGCATCGCCCTCAACCTCGGATTTGCCAACGACTCGCCGGAGCGCCTCGACGCGGGGCTCGTCTTCACCCTGCGTTCGATGGAAGACGACGGGCACACCGCCTTTCCCCGCGAAGAAGGCATTGCCGCCGCCGCCACGCTGCTGGAGTGCGACCCATCCCGCCTCGCCGAGAGGATCGCCGCTCTGCTCGAAGACAAGTCTCTCATCGAGGCGGAACCCGGACTGTACCAGCTTCCCGCTACAGCGCGCGCGGAGACGACCATCGCGGAGCACATCAACCGCCTCGCCCGCGGGCGCTCCCGCCTGCCGCCCATCAAGGTCGACGCCGCCGTCGAGTGGGCGCAGCAGCGGGCGGGTATCGGCTTCGCCCCGGAGCAGGCAGAAGCCGTGCGCCGCGCTTTGGCCGGGAACCTCTCCATCCTCACGGGCGGCCCCGGCACAGGAAAGACCACCATTCTTCGCTCACTCGTCGCCATCCTCACGGCCAAGAAAGCGCGCGTCGTGCTCGCCGCACCCACCGGGCGCGCCGCCCGCCGGATGTCGGAGAGCTGCCGCCATCCCGCTTCCACCCTGCACCGGCTGCTCAAATTCGATCCCGCCGCGGGCGGATTCGTGCACGATGCCGCGAACCCGCTCAAGGGAGACTGCTTTATCATCGACGAAGCGAGCATGCTCGACACGCGCATGGCCGCGGCCCTCGTGCAGGCCGTTCCCGGCGGCGCACACCTCATCCTCGTGGGCGACGCCGACCAACTGCCCAGCGTCGCGGCCGGCAACGTTCTCCACGACGCCCTTGCCTCCGGCCGCGTTCCGTCCACCGCGCTCACGCGGATCTTCCGCCAGGACGAGGACAGCAGCATCGTCGCCGTGGCCCACCGTATTCTCGCAGGCGATACACGTACCCCGCCCCTCGCCCGCTCCCCGGACGAACTCGACCCGCGGCGCGATATCCAAATGCTCGCCGCGCCGCAGCCCGATGCCTCTCTCGACGCCGTGCGCGATCTTTGCTCCCACGCCATTCCGGCATTCTTCGGCAAAGACACGGAATTTCAGGTGCTCGCCCCCATGCACCGGGGGGTCGCCGGCATCGCCAACCTCAATCAAACGCTCCAGCAAGCGCTCAACCCGCACGGAACGCCGGTCATGGCGGGCCGCGCCGCGTTTCTCTTCCGCGTTGGAGACCGCGTGCTGCAAAACCGCAACAACTACGAAAAGGGCGTCTTCAACGGGGATCTCGGCCGTATTGCCGGGCAGGACGTCGCCAATGAAGAAATCCACGTGCAGTTTGAGAGCGAACGCATCGCCTACAAACTGGATGAGCTGAGCGAACTCATCCCCGCCTACGCGGTCACGGTGCACAAGGCGCAGGGCAGCGAGTTTCCCGTTGTCGTTCTTCCCCTGGTACGCGCCCACTTCCTCCTTCTCCAGCGCAACCTTCTCTACACAGCGATCACCCGCGCGCGGCGGAAGGTCATCCTCGTCGGCGATCCCGCCGCCTATGCCATGGCCGTGCGCAACACGTCCGGCAACGAACGCCGGACCGACCTGCGCAACAAACTCTCGCTCGCTCTCGGCTGAGCGCCCCGCCTCACGCCTCGTCGTCCAGCGGGGCAAACCCCTGCCGAAGGGTATTTTCCGTGACGACCCGCGGGATCACGAACTGCAGGAGGTAATCGGGCCCGCCGGCTTTCGTTCCGATTCCGGAGAGCTTTGCCCCGCCGAAAGGCTGCCGACCGACGAGCGCGCCCGTGCAGTTGCGGTTGAGGTAGAGGTTGCCCACGCGGAACCGCCGCGCGGCCTTGCGCAAATTCTCCGGGCTGCGACTGAAGACGCCGCCGGTAAGGCCATATTCACTGTCGCTGGCGGCCTCCAGCGCAGCCTCGAACGACTCCACCCGCAGCATGGCAAGCACCGGTCCGAAAAGCTCGTCGCGGAAAAGCGGGTCGTTCCGGTCATTCACTTCGTAGACGGCGGGCGCGAAAAACGTTCCCCGCGCGGCGTCTCGCGGCAGACAGGCGCGCGCGAGCGGTTTCCCGGCGCGCTCCGTCGCCGCGCGCAGACGCTTCACGGCGTCCTCGTCGATGACGGGCCCGGAATACGACGCCGGATCGGCCGCGGGGCCGACGGGCAGACTGCGCACGGCATCGGCAAGACGCACGCGGAGACGGTCGTAGATCGCCTCGACAACAATCAGGCGCGAGCATGCCGAACATTTCTGCCCGGCGTACCCAAACGCCGAATAAAGTATGCCCTTGACCGCTTGGTCGAGGTCCGCGTCGGCATCGACAATGATGGCGTTCTTTCCGCCCATCTCCGCGATGACGCGCTTGACGTGCTCCTGCCCCGGGCGCACTGCGGCCCCCGCCTTCACGATCCCGAGCCCGACCTCGCGCGAACCGGTGAAGGCGATCGTCGCCACCGCCGGACTCTCCACCAGCCGCGCGCCCGTTTCCCCCGCCCCGGGGAGAAAGGCGGCCGCGGTCGGCGGCATGCCGGCGTCGAGGAAAGCGCGGAACACATAACCGGCCACCGCCGGTGCCTGCTCGGCGGGTTTGAGCGCAACGGTGTTTCCCGTCACGAGGGCGGCGGCGAACATTCCGCACGGGATAGCCGCCGGAAAATTCCACGGCCCGATGACCGCGCACACGCCCCGCGGCTCGTAGAATAGAAAAGCGTCCTCGCCTTCGTAGGGGCAGAGCGCGCGCGTCACAAACAGCTCCTTTGCCCGTATCGCATAGTAGCGGCAAAAGTCGATCGCCTCGGCAACGTCCGCGTCCGCCTCCGCCCACGGTTTGCCACACTCGTGCACCATGAGCGCCGCGAGCTGCTCGCGCCGAGCTTCGAGCAACTCCGCGCCCCGGTGCAGCACTTCAATTCGGTCCGCGGCCGGCGTGTCGCGCCAGTCGGCGAAAGCGCCGCGCAGGCCTTCCACGGCGGCATCGGTCTGGTGGACGTCCGGTCGCTCCACCCGCGCGACGGCGCACGCGAGGCGGTCCGGTGAAACGCTCGTAAACGGCTTGCCTTTGCCCGCAACAAAGGCGCCGCAGATGAACGGCCGCACCGTCAGCGGATTGTCGGGCGCAATGCGGTCCGCCCACTCACGCACGGCCGCGGCAAAGGCCTCGCGGTGGACCGCTTCCGTGAAGTCGCGCAAGGGAGCGTTCTCAAAGCGCCCGCGGTGGTCGTGGCGGAGGTGCTGCATGTGCCGGTCGGTTCGATCAGGGACCGGAGGCGCGAGCAGTTTCGCCTCGTCGTCGCCCTCGTGCAGACTGCGGCGAACGAATCCCTTGTTCGACGTGTTCTCCAGCAGACGCCGGACGAGGTAAGCCATCCCCGGAATCATTTCGCCAACCGGCGCGTATTCACGTACCAAATACCCGCGCCGCGCAAAGGCGGTCTTCACCGGATCCGCCATTCCGTAGAGCGTCTGAAGCTCAAACGCCGTTGAATCCAGACCACGCGACTCGGCATAGGTCACAGCGTGGCAGAGTGAACGCACATTGTGCGAACCAAAAGCCGGGTAAAAATGTTCCGGATGATCCAGCATAAACCGCGTTAACTTCTCGTAGGTGTGGTCGCTGCCGCCCTTCTCCTCCCAAACCGGAACGGGCCACCGCTCCAGCCGCGCGCGGATCGTCTCCGTGTCCCAGTACGCGCCCTTCACCAGCCGCACCGCAATGCGCCGGTCCTGCGCCCGCAGCCACGCAAGCAGGCCCTCGACATCCCCTTCCGTGCGCCGCAGGTAGCTCTGGAAAACGAAGCCGGCGTCGTTCCAGTCGCGGAACTCCCCGCTTTCGAGGACACGCTTCACCGTCTCGATGGTAATGCCGGTCATCGAGGTGTCCTCCATATCGATGTAGACAAACGCACCGCACTTGCGGGCATCGCCGCATATCCGGGCGAGCCGGTCGGACAGGGCACGGACGCCGACCCCATGGGCAACCGGCTTCACGTGGGGATAGAGCGCACTGAGCTTAACGGAAATACTCAACGGAGTCGTCTCACCCGGGTGGCCGGCGATGAGCGCGCGGCTTTCCTTCCAGCCGGGCATCTCCCGCGCGAGCACCGCGATGAGTTCCCGGTAGCGACCCTCGTAGGCATCCGCCTCTTCAGCACTCACACAGGCTTCGCCGAGGAGATCCACCGTAAACGCCCTTCCCTTCGCGCGAATACCGCGCAGTGCCTTGAGCGCACGGGCAGGATCGCAGCCCAGTATGAACTGCCGACCCATAGCCTCGACTTGCCGACGGACCACGGCGGAGGCCGCCTTTGCTGCCAGCGACGTGGGATTCAGCTCCAGCCCGCGCCGCAAAATTCCGGGCAGGCGGTCGGCCACCGGGCGGAAGTACTCGCGCACATGCCGCATGACCTCCGCTCCTGAACGAAGCGAAGGCAGAACGTCGACAAAACGGAACAACCGCGTCCGGAACGCCGCGTCCGCCATCGCACGGTCCATGATGGGCCCGGTGTAATACGCGCGGTCAAAGACCGACGGCTTGTCCGCCCGCACCTCCGCCAGCACCGTGTGCCCCAGCGTCCGTATACGCGCCTCGACGCCAGCGAGATCTTCCGAACCGTCCTGCCTCCTGCTCATAAGCTATACATTGACACGTATCCTCCATCCTGTCTGCCGAAATCGAATCACCCTCCCCCCACCGCCATGGCTCCGCAGATCCCCCGCCTCGCACAACTGTGATACAAAGAATCTTCAGTAATCTATTTCTGAATTATATAAAGACGTACACTTAAATCATAGTTAAATTATCTGACGAAGATGTGCGGATACCAAACAGGAACACCCTTACGCGTGATCCTACTTCCCTGGACGAGTTCTGTGAGACCCAACGCCAAGCGTTTGAGTGAAGAGAAGGAACTTCCTCGCATGAAGTCAGGGGGCCTTCCATGTGTCCACGGCAAGGCTATTCGAGGGATGCCCGTCGGGAATTCAAACACGTCCGGCGCGGGCCAACGACATGGTCGCCGCGCGAATGACCGTCGTTCCGCAGCAGACCAATGAAAACAGATGCGGTGCCTCACCCCGAAGCGCGGGCAAAGTTCCACCGCAGGCACCACCCTTGCCAACGCCGGATGAACGACTGAGTCTCTCGCCGCCGTATTTCTCTCAAATCGAACGCTCCCCTGCCCTACACTCAGCGGAAGCTGAGTTCGGACATCTTCCTGCTGCCGCCTTTCCGTCAGACCTTCCGCTTCTGCGGACTCTCGGACGCACGATTCTTTCCCAGCCACTGCCGCGCGCAGGCGAGAGCTTCCTCTCCGGCGGGCGACGGTACTGGTTTGGGCGCGCGCCTGCGCCGGTAGCGCAGACCTGCGTCCCCGCGCAGCGCCGCCTCGACGAAGGCCTTCGTGCCCAGCACCAGACCTTCGCTGAATTGCCGGGTCTTGCGCAGGAGCAGCTCGTGCGCGGGCAGCCGACCCCCGCGCTCACGCGCCTCCGCCGCGACCGGCTCCGGCACGCGCGCGCCCGTGCCGTCGCGCTTCGGCCGCAGCCCCTTGCCCAGCACATAGATGCGGTAGTCCGCCAGCGCCTCCCCTTCGTCCTTCGCCTGCGGAAAGTACCCGCCGTAGGCGCGCCGCAGCCCTGCGTCGCCCGCCAGAGCCGCGGCGTAGCCGCACCAGCGGTAGTCCTTCGGGTCCCGTACAAGGCCCGCGCGCACGGCGTTGAGGTCGATGTAGGCCGCCACCGTGCGCAGCGGTCCCGAGGCGTCCTGCACGAGCA
>SLLG01000101.1 GCA_007134215.1 Opitutales bacterium
CCAATGGATCAGATGCACAACGGAGGGTCAAGCCGTATTATGCGACAAATGCGCATCGAATCTGTCACGGCATCGAACACCGGCAAAGGTGCCCGGATAGACCGCGAATCTGTATTTCTCCCCGCTTTTGCGGTTTGGTGACGACCAAAGCGCCCCTTCCGGGTCGAAGCCGCAGCTGCGGATTTTCCGTAATTTCGCTTGCCCGCGGACCGGCGTGCCTATTAGCTCCGCAGTTCAATAACTCACAAACCCAATTAGAAGACCTAATATGAAAGCACCTATTCGAGTAGCAGTCACCGGCGCGGCCGGTCAAATCGGTTACGCCATGCTTTTCCGCATCGCGTCCGGCGCATTGTTCGGACCGGACCAACCGGTCGCGCTCAATCTCATCGAGATTGAACCGGCCATGCCCGCCCTTGAAGGGGTATGCATGGAGCTGGACGACTGCGCCTTTCCGCTCCTGAAGGACGTCGTCGCGACGAGCGACCTCAACACCGGCTTCAAGGACGTCAACTGGGCGCTGCTCGTGGGCTCGGTACCGCGCAAGCAGGGCATGGAACGCGCCGACCTCCTGAACATCAACGGCAAGATTTTCATTGGCCAGGGCAAGGCCATCGAGCAGAACGCGGCGTCCGACGTGCGCGTGCTCGTGGTGGGCAATCCCTGCAACACCAACTGCCTCATCGCCATGAACAGCGCCCCCGGCGTGCCGCGCGACCGCTGGTTCGCCATGACGCGCCTCGACGAAAACCGCGGCCTCACGCAGCTCGCGCAAAAGGCGGGCGTTGACGTGACGGCCGTGAAGAATCTCGCCGTATGGGGCAACCACTCACCGACAATGTTCCCCGACTTTTACAACGCACGCATCAACGGCAAGAGCGCGGCGGAGGTCATCGGCGACGAAACATGGCTCAAGGAGACTTTCGTCCCCACCGTGGGCAAACGCGGCGCGGCCATCATCGCGGCGCGGGGGGCTTCCTCGGCGGCCTCGGCGGCGAACGCCGCCATCGACACGGTCGCCGACCTCGTCAAACCGACCCCGAAGGGCGAGTGGCACAGCCTCTGCGTGTGCAGCGAAGGCGCTTATGACATCGAGCCGGGCCTCATTTCCAGCTTCCCCGTCGTCAGCGACGGCAAGGACTGGTCCATCGTCGAGGGCATCGAACTCAACGACTACAGCCGCGAAAAGATCCAGGCGAGCATCGATGAACTGAAGAGCGAGCGGGACACCGTGAAGTCGCTCGGGATCATTGGCTGAGGTCCGGGTTCACACGATTTCCCATCCGCCGGGTGCCGCGCCGCTCCGGCGGATTCTTTCGTACACGCGGAAAACCTTGCCTCCGCCACCGCGGCGGACTCACATCACCGGCTCCGCCAGTCGGCGCGGAACGAGCCATTTCAACCCAACTTTGCATGAGTCTTTTGCACGAACGAGTCGTCGCCCGTTTTGAGACGTATTTCGGCCATGCCCCGTCGGTCACGGCCTACGCGCCGGGCCGCGTCGAAGTCCTCGGCAATCACACCGATTACAACGAGGGTTTTGTCCTCTCCGCCGCCATCGACATGGGCACAGCCTTCGCCGTGTCTCAAGCCGAAGACACGTCGTGCCGGCTCTACGCCGCCGATTTCTCCGAGGAGAGCCGCTTCGCCATCGGCCGGCCGGAGCGCACCGACGACATGCCGTGGTCGAACTACGTGCGGGGCATCGTCCACGGCCTGCGCGCGCACGGTGCCATGGAGCGCGGGTTCCACGCGGTCTTCGCGGGCGATATTCCGCGCGGCGCGGGGCTCTCGAGTTCCGCCGCGCTGGAGATGAGCAGCGCCCTCGCCCTCGCCGCGCTTTACGGCATGGAGATTCCCGCACGCCTCGAACTCGCGAAAATCGGCCAGCGCGCGGAACACGAGTTCGCAGGCGTGAAGTGCGGTCTGCTCGACCAAGTGACGAGCCTTTTCGGGCAGGAGGGCAGCCTCGTGCATACCGACTTCCGCACCCTCGACGTTGCCCCCGTTACCCTCGGAGACGGCTATGCCCTGCTCATGTGCAACACGCACGCCCAGCACGCCCTCAACGACTCCGCCTACAACGAGCGCCGCGAACTCTGCGAAGCAGCGGCAGCCGCGCTTGCCAAGCTCGCCGACCATCCCGTCACGCACCTGCGCGATATAGACTGGGAGACCTTCGGGAAGCTCCGCGGATCCATCGATCCGCTCGCCGCGCAACGCGCCGCGCACGTGATCGGTGAGAATACCCGCGTGCGCAAAGGCGTGGCCCTCCTGCGCGGCGGGCGCGTGAAGGAATTCGGCCAGTTGATGTACGAGTCCCACGAAAGCTCGCGTACGAATTTCGAGAATTCCTGCGCCGAACTCGACTTCGTCGTCGACACGGCGCGGGCGATCCCCGCCGTGCTCGGCGCCCGCCTCTCCGGGGGCGGTTTCGGAGGCAGCGCCGTGCTCCTCCTGCCGGCAGACGCCGCCGAGACCACCGCCGGGAAGATCGCGATGGCCTACAAAGAGCGGTTCGGCGCGGAATGCGGCACCAGTGTGCTCCGCCCCTCGGCGGGCGCGCGGGTGCTGGAAGGCTCGGCATGAGGCCACAGGGTCTTATTTGAGCGGGGCTTGCCGTCTGATCGGAGGATGCGGCCGCAGCCGTCGCCGGACGGGACGGGCGCAAACAAAGCTCGAGACACCTGCCGCTCGAAGCAACCGCCGTTGCCCTACTCCGGCTTCACCCTCCCGCGGAGGGACTTTGTGCGGGAGGCCTTGGTCTTGGCGTCCATGCGCTTCGCGCGGGCTTTGCGCGAGGGTTTGGTCGGACGGCGGCGCTTGCGGACGATACCCGCCGAGCGGACGAGTTCGCTTAGGCGCTCCATGGCATCCGCCCGGTTCTTCTCAAGGCTGCGATGTTCCTGCGCCTTGATCACGACGACGCCCTCATCCGTAATCCGCCGGTCGCTCCGCGCGAGCAGCCGTGTCTTGTAGTGGTCCGGCAACGACGAACTCCGGATATCAAAAAAGAGATGCACCGCCGTCGAGGACTTGTTCACGTGCTGCCCGCCCGGACCGCCCGCCCGCACGCTGCGGACGGTGATTTCCTCCGGCGGGATGGATACACTGTTGGAAATGCGGATCATGGTAAGCTTTTCAAAGTCGGCGCTGCGCTCAAACACTGTCTCAGCGACCTTGCCGCCATTGCTCATCAAATCCCCGGGGAGCGCGATTGTATCGAGGAAAGTAGGAAAGTGGTGTTTCCGCTGGCGTTGGGACCGACCAGTGCGGCGAAACGATTCAGCTCTTGGTCCGCTGACCGGAGGCATCGGAAACAGAGACCCTGCACGCGGGTAAACATAGAGCCACCGTCACCATCTTCGGCAAAAAGGGCAAGCGGGAAGACCGCGCCCTATTCCCGCAGCGGTGATTTCGTGCGGAGGACGGATTTGCGGGGGACCTTGACTTCGATGCGCTGTCCAAGGAATTCGAGAAGGAGGCGGACGCGCTCTTTGCCGGGGACGGCACCGGAGACGACGGCTTCGATGCCCTTGAAGGCGCCCTCCGCGATGACGACCTTTGTGCCGGCGGCGAGTTCGGGTTCATCGGCACGTTGCTGCGCGCGGACGATCTGCGCACGGATCGCCTCGATGAATTCGGCCGGCACCTGCGGCACGCGCTCGCCGTAGGTGACGAGGGAGCGGATGCCGTTGGTCGCCATAATACGCCGGTAGACGCTCTTCAGGTCGCAGCGGACGAAGATGTAACCGGGAAACATGGCTTCCTGGAAGGTGGTTTTGCCCCGGCGCGTGTTCTTCAGGTACCGCACGACCGGAGCAAAGGCGGGCAGCTCGGCCTCATTCTCAAGGTGCGTCGCCGCGATCCGCTCCTTCTTCGGGAGCGTGCAGAAGCAGTACCATCCCTCTTCGCACGAATACAGGTCGGGCATAGGCCTCCTCCGCGCCGGGACGGCAGGACTCAGTGCTGCACGCCGCCGTCGCCGTGGGCGTGGCCGTGTTCCAGCTCTTCCTTCGTGGCCTCGCGCACGTCGCGGACCTTCACTTTGAAGTTCAGGTTCCGGCCCGCCAGTTCGTGGTTGGCGTCGACCGTCACCTTGTCGTCGGCGACATCCGTGACACGGACGACCACCTGACCGCCGTCGGGCGTGCCCGCGCGGAAGCGCATGCCCACATCGACGGGCGTGCCCTCGGGGAACATGGAGCGGTCGATTTCCTGGCGCAGTTCGGGTTTGTATTCACCGTAAGCATCGGCGGCGACGACGGTGACGTCCTTCTCCGTGCCCGCGCTCTCGCCTTCGAGCCCCTGCTCGAGGCCGGGAATGATGTTTTTGTGGCCGTGCAGGTAGGCCAGAGGCGCGTCTTCCGGACTTTTGTCGAGGAGCGTGCCTTCGTCGTCTTTCAATTCGTAATCCATGCGGACCACGCGGTCGGCTTTGATTTCCATAGACGCCCACCCCACAGACGGGCGGACACCGACGCGAGGGAAAAATTATCTGCACACGCCCGCCGCCCATACGCCCATGCGCCCCCGACCGCCGCGGGGCGGTGGCTGAAGCACACCGCCAACGTCCGCCGCGCTGCGTTGTCGGGCTGATTCATCGCCCGATCCCGGAACGGCTGAAGCCCGGCGCGCGCCCCGCGCTTACACCGACGCCGGGCGCGTGCCGGCATACGGGCGCAACCCTCTGCCGCGCGGGCGCGGCGGTCAAGGCCTTCGCGCGCGCAGGCTCTGGAGAAAAGTTTCCGCCTCGGGCGACCACGCGCGCCCGTCGCGGGCTTCCATGAGCGCCCGCTCGATTTCGGTGGCGAGAGGCGATTCATAATCCAACTCCGTGCGGGCTGCAAAGTCATCCGCGCCCCAGTAAAAGCGCGCCGGGGCGGGGCCCACCATGTGGAGGCGGACGGTGTCGCCGGCCGCCGTTGTAAAGGGCATGGACATGACGGTCGGGTCCGTCTCGACGCGCACGGAAATGCTGCCGCGTTCATCACCGGCGCGCAGCGTGTCGCCGAAGGCATCGGCGGGAAAATGGCGCACGCCGAAATAGTAAACCGCCGCCGCGACGAGGATGGAGAGGCCCGCCACCAGTTGCAGGGGTGTGCCGAAGAGCGGGTTGCGCTGGCGCACGCGGAAACGCTCCCGCGCACTCATGGGGCGGTTTTCACCGGAATTCTGTTGAAATCGTGCCATACAAATAGACTTACGCAAAATGCAACGCGTGTCACTGAAAAGAGAGTGTCCGCGCGCGAATTCGTTCAAGCCTGGACGGGCGTTCCGGCCTACGTGCCGCCGACAGTGCGCAGTTTCAGCCTTCCGTTGCGCGTGCGGTAGAGGACGATGTCCGCCGCCGGGTCGGCAAACGCCGGGTAGTCGCGCAGATTGCTTTGCAGGTAGACCTCGATGGCGCGCTCCAGCGAACACTTGCGCTCCCGGATGTCGCGGGTGAGCCGCGTGTGGAGTTGCGTGCGCCAGTGCGCCTCGACAAGGATGCGCAGGTCGAAGGCGTCCGCCAGCCCCCGGTGCGCCGCGATCTCGCCCTCGGCGATGAGGATGCGCGCGGGGCCGACGCGTTCGGTTGTCCGCGCCTCGCCTGCGGAAGGATCGAAAACGGGACGCTCCACGGCCTCACCCCGGCGCGCCGCCGCCAAATGCTCCCGCAGGAGCCCTAGCCGGTTGCCCTCCGGGTGCGAGCCGAGCAGGCCCGAGGCCGCGCGCGCCGCGCGGGGCTTGCGGTAGTCGTCGAGGGGTAGAACCGCGCAGTCGTCGGTCCGCGCGCACAGGTAACGCGCGATGGTCGATTTGCCCGTTCCGCCGGGTCCGCCGAGTCCGGCAACGACTGGACGACCGATCCGCTCTGCGGCCGCCTCCATCCGCTCCCGCACCGCTTCGAGCACGGCCAGCGAATGCCGGCAGTCGGCGTAGACCGTCTCCTGCGACCCGCTGGAGACCAGCGTTGTCTCTCCCCCTCCTCCCTTGATCCCGGTCACCCCCGCTTTACTCCTCCCCGTAGGGCGCAAGTACTTCCATGAAGCGCTTCCACGCGCGTTCGTCGAGGGCATAGCGGAGGACAGTGTCGCCTTCGGTGAGGAGGATCTCCGCGCAATCCGGGCTGACGAGGGCATGGTAAGGCGTGGCCGCGAAACTCCAGCGCAGGGCGATGGCGGGCTCGAAGGTATCGCAGGCATGATCCGGGTCGAGGGGGCGGATGGAGTCCGGCAATGCGATGAGGACGGCGAAGGGGCGCGGGTTGGGTGCCGTTACCCCCTCCGTGGCAAACGCGTGACCAGCGACGCGGACGGTGTCCTCCGCCCCCTCGCCCGCGCTCCGGTGGATGAAGATCGTGCCCGTCTTGCTCACGGACTCCTGCACCATGGCGGCGGCGGACACCGGATCGGGTGCGGACCCGGCGGCGCCGGGATGGAGTGCCAGAACGAAACTGCCAAGGAGGAGCCACGACTTCATTGCAGAGGAGATCCCAGCCGTGCCGCCGGTGCCTGACAACGCATTTCTCTCCCGCGGCCCGGTTTCGCCCGGCCAAACGCCGTCCCGTGCCCTCAAAAAGGCCAGACGATCAGGATGAGCGGGATCGCCACAACAATGACGACCCCAGTCATGGGGAGCCCGACCTTCCAGTAATCGCCGAATCTGTACCCTCCGGGCCCCATCACGAGCGTGTTGGACTGGTGTCCGATGGGGGTGAGAAAGGGGCAGGAGGCCGCGACGGCGACCGTCATGAGGAAGGGGTCGATGGAGTGCCCGAACCCGTCGGCGAGGAGCACCGCGATCGGTGCCATGAGGAGGGCGGCGGCGGCGTTGTTCACGACGTTGGAGAGCGCGGTTGTGATGACAAAGAGCAACACGAGGGCCAATAGGGGCGGCCACGCAATCCCGAGCAGCAGGATACCGTCGGCAATCATCTCCGCTCCGCCTGTCGCTTCGAGGGCCTTCCCAACGGGGATCAGCGCGGCGAGCAAGACAATAACGGGCCAGTCGATTCCCTTGTAAGCATCGCGCGCAGGAAGCACACCGCTCATGACCGTGGCGAGCGCGGCGATCCCGAGGGCGACGGGCGCGGTGAGCCAACCCGCCACCATGCAAACGACCGCGGCCGCGAAGATACCCACGGACAGCACCAGCTTGCGCGGTTTGCCGATGCTCAACTCGCGGCTCGCGAGCGGGAGACAACCCAGCTCGGGCAGTTTTTCCGAAAGGTCCATTTCATCCCCTTGCAACAGAAGCACGTCGCCGGGCCGGAAGCGCACCTTGCCGAGGCTCTGCTTCAACCGCCCGCCTTCGCGCGCCACCGCCATCAAGTGGATTCCGTGCATGTCGAGCAGACGCAACTGCGCGACGGTCCGGTTGACGAGCCGCGAATCGGCGCGCACGACGGCCTCGACGATCTGCAGGTCGTCCGCCTTCGCCAGCTTGAGCGACTCCCCTTCTTCGCCGCCGACGGTCAAGTCGCCCTTTTCCTCGACGAGTTTGAGCAATTCCGGATCGGCCTCGATGAGCAGCGCGTCGCCCTCCTTCAGGGCGCCGTAGAATCTGTGGCCCGGATAGCGTTTCTTGCCCCGCAGGACCGCCAGCACCGGCACCGGCTCCCCGCACGCCTCGCGCAGTTCCCGGAGCGTCTTTCCCGCCGCCTTGGAGTCCCCGCCCACCTTCAGTTCGCTCAGGTAATCCGCCGTATCGAACATATCTGCCGGCGAGGACTGCCCGCGGCGCTTCGGCGTGAAGCGCCAGCCCAGCAGAACCAGGAAGACCAGCCCCGCCGCCGCGACCCCCGCACCCACCGGAAAGTACGAAAACATTCCGTAGGCTTCGCCCGTTTTGTCCGCCCGGTAGGTGGAGATGATGATGTTCGGCGGCGTTCCGATAAGCGTCATGAGTCCGCCGAGCAGCGAGCCGAAGGCGAGCGGCATGAGCAACCGCGAGGCCGGCACCTTGTGCTCGCGCGCCATACGCAGGGCCACCGGCATGAGCAGCGCGAGGGCTCCCACGTTGTTCATGAAGGCCGAAAGAACAGCCACTGTCCCGCCGAGGACAAGGACCTGCACCATCACGTTGCCGCCCGCTTTCATCGCATGGCCGGCAAGAAAATCGACCAGCCCCGACTGCTGGAACGCCCGGCTGAGGACAAGGACAGCCGCCACCGTTATGACCGCCGGATGCCCGAACCCAACGAACGCGTCTTCCGGCGCGACGAGCCCGAGAACCACCGAAACAAACAAGGCCGTGAGCGACACAAGGTCGTAGCGGAACCGGCCCCAGACAAAGGCCGCGAGCGTCAGCCCGAGGATCGTGTAGACAAGGTAGGCGTCCTGCATCGGAAGAATAGGAAGCCCCGTTGTTTCCGCCTGCGCGGCCTACGGCAATCTCAAATTGTCAAATTCTCGCCGTTGTTTGCGGAAGAGGGAGAATCGCTCTGCGCTATCCGCGTTCTTCTTTGTGAATATTGCGGTTGGAAGGCGGCGGGAAAGGCCCCCGGCAGGCGCGCTGCCCTCCGCTCAGGGAAACGTAATCCCGAACTCGCCGCGGAAGGGCACGTTGGCGGGGTTGTCAGCGTTCACCGGACCGTCAAACCAACCTCTTCCCTCTTCGTGGAAAGAGAGCGTGGGCTGGACGGCGGTCCACTCCCGCGGCCCGACGGGTTGGTCGAAAAAGACGGTGACCGTGCGGCGCACGAGCAGGGAGGCCAGCGTTAGGTCGGCGCCGATAAAAAAGCCCTCCTCCGGCACGGCGCTCTCGGGGTCTTCGGAAAAGCTCTCCATCGCGCCCGAGGCAGCCGCCCCGCCTTCAGCCGCCTCGAAGGTCCACGATCCCTCTTCCTCTCCGTCGAAGACGAGCCGCAGCGTCCCCTCGGCCAGGGAAAGGCGGATTTCCGTTCCCGGCGCGATCATGCTCCGCGGGACCGCCGGCAGGTGGGAATAGTCGAGGCCCAGCACTTGAAAGAAGGCGGGGAATGCGTTTTGATTCTCATCCTCGGGATCGTCGACGTAGAGACCCGTGACTTCGGTGAAAAAATCCGGTTCGTCGTCGACGCTCAATCCGAAGCCCCACCGGGTCCACGCGCCGAAATCCTGCGAACCGAGGACGGGGTAATCCCACTGCGCCCGGCGGTGCCAGTGCAGGCGCAGCGCCGCGCGCTCGCCCCCCTCGCCGTCATCGACCATGGAATAGCTGATTCCTTTCTTCACGGGCTTCCATCGTGGGAGTTCCGCCTGGCCGTGCGCCGTCAGGAAGCTCTCCAGCGCAGGTCCGGAGACCACGACGGACTCCATGACGATATCGTCGACCGGCTGGTCGTTTGCGTCGGTCGGATGCAGATCGGGATCGGCGAATCCGTCAATGATGTCACGACCCGCGATCACCTCGCCGAAGACCGAATGCAGGTCGTCGAGATGCGGCGCCTCATCCAGCGTTATAAAAAACTGCGATCCGTTGGTATGCGCGCCGGCGTGAGCCATGGAAAGGATATAGCGTCCGTCGTGGCGGAGTTCTGGGTGAAACTGGTCCTGGAAGACGTAGCCGGGGCCGCCCGCGCCCGTGCCGAGCGGATCGCCTCCCTGGATCATGAAGTTGTGGATCAGCCGGTGAAACTTCACTCCGTCATAGAAGGGCACGCCCTCGCGCAGGCGCCCGGTGCGCGGGTCGAGCCACGGGCGCTCCCCGGTGGCGAGGCCGATGAAGTTGGCGCAGACGCGCGGCGCCTCCTCATGAAAGAGGCGCACGCGGAAAGTTCCGTGGGCTTCGCCGCCGCGCGAGACGGTGAAATCGGCGTAAATATCCGCGCTTACGGGGATGAACGGAAAAAGGAAAAGAGTAAGGTGAAGGGTCCAACGACGCATCCAAACAGCCTCTGGGCTATCCCGCTCCGGTTCAACCGAATTCCGAATCCCTGCGTCCAGACGACTTCGTAATCGTCGATCACCGCAAGGCTCACCCCGGGAACGGCCAGGTGCTCCATCCAGTCCGCCAGCCCCAGTTCCAATACCGCGCCGTCGTCCATCCGCACCTCCGGCAAGGCCCTGTCCAAAGCCGCCGCCGGGTCCCCGGACCACCCAATGCACGCATCACACCGCTACGGATACCATTCGCGGCTGCAGGCGCAACTGATTTTTAGCGCCCGACGGGGCCGCATCGACGGAAGCGGACTCCGTCGACTACGTAGCAAAACTTCCCCGAAGGTCCAACGGACCGGGAGACTCCATCGCACGCCGCACACTGCCTCAAGGCCATGTGGCGGCGGCTCTCGGGATGTTCGGGTAAATGGTTTTGGTATGCTTCGAAATCCGGCCGGAGGCATGGGCGCGGCGGTAGAAGAGTCTTCGGGGAGCTGTAAGCCGGATTCTGTGCCGCCTTGCGGCGGCGGCGCCCATTTATCTACCCCGCTTGCGCGGAGTCCCGCTCGCGCGGGTGCGGCCTACCCGGGACCATCGGACGGGCCGCCCGGTCCCCTATTCGGCCTTGCACCGGATTGGGTTTACCCTGCCCCCTCGATTGCTCTCGGGGCGGTGGGCTCTTACCCCACCATTTCACCCTTACCCCGCG
>SLLG01000172.1 GCA_007134215.1 Opitutales bacterium
ACTGTGGACCGTTGAAGCAACCGACGGGTACGCATCCATTGAACGCTCCAATGAAGAGATCATTTGGGATGATTACACCTACAAACTTACCTATCATGCCAATAGCACAGAGGCCAGTTTTATCGTTCGTCCACCCACCCCGGTCAAAATCCCGGATCCTTTTGAAGCATCTAATCTTTGGGTGTACGGCAACTATTGGATCTGGAATGACCATGAAAGAGCGCGGCCCATATCAAGGCTCAGCATGCTGCTGGAAACCAACCAGGGAGAAACTTATGAGATCCCTTTTAACAGGGAACTGGAGCACGGGGGGTGGTATCTTTTACACATAAGGCTGAATAGACAGCAACGTGAAGCATTTGCAGATGGTGGCCTGTTTACAGGATTCCGGCTCACCAACTGCCTTCCTGGTCAGGAAGATGCCATCTTCTTCGACAACCTGTCATTCTATGAGGAAGACCTGACCACCCCACTCGAATACGACGTGTTACCGCGTCCGGGAGTCGACCTGGCCCCCGGTCAGGATCTGGGTGTTCATACCGGTGAAGAACGCCTGCCTTTCCCAACCAGGGAAGAAACCATACTGCCTGAAAATGTCAGTAAGAATTTTTCAACAACTGTTTCACAGGAAGGAGAGACATATATCTTTCGCTACAGTGGCGATGATGGGATACTTGAATACCGCTATACACCCTTAAAAGGAGACCTGACCGATATAACAGCCCGGTGGATGGATGGAAAATCAGAGGAAATAATTCCGATGGACAATGGCGGAATTAAATTGAAAATTGATGATGAGGTAGACAATTTAATTACAGAACGATTCGGAGTTTTCAGGCCCGGCAGAAAGACCGCTGAGGACCCTGATAACATGGAGTTGATTGATTGCCGTTTATCAGATGATGTCGTGACTGCCAGATGGAAGGTATCCTATAATGATCAAAGTACAGAAGTACTATATACCTTCAGGATCTGGCAAAAATCGCTTGTCACAGATGTAAAATCCCTCGGAGGAGAGGTAGGACTGGTGTCGCTGGGCCAGGTAAGCCATGCGGAAAATCCCGAATTAATAGAGGTACCCTATTTAACCGGAAGACCCAGGATCCTGAAAATGGGACCTGAAGACAACCCTTTGTTTTTAAGCTCGCTGGTTGATCATTATCGCACCGGGTCTTCAGGGTTGTACTTTAATGTGAGTGATGATACAGGAGGGATCTATTACAACGGCGGCTCCTATTATGTGCCGAAAACAAATGGTATAAGAAACGATTGCTATGAAAGATTGTTCCTTACCCTCTCTCCCCGTTTTGAGGAAACACTTCCAAGCATTCCCAATCCAAAGGCCATTAACCGTGAAGAAGCTGCAGACTATCTGGTATGTTATTACGCGGTTTATGACAGGGATGAAGACTACGCCTACTGGAAACATGCCGCCCGCTACGGAATCAATAAAGTGGTGATGCTCGACTGGGAGGTATGCTGGAGGGATGATGCCGAAAGTTTCACCTTTCGCTCGAGTGCAGCACCCGGCAAAGGGGGTGATGAAAACTTGATCGAATATGTACGGAAAGTTCAGGACCTGGGATTGCGATATGCATTGTATAACAATTTTGTCGACCATGCACCAGTAAACGCATTGTGGGATGAGGATATCATTGTACGCTTACCCACTGGCGGATGGCAACAGGCATGGTTCCGTACCTATACGGCAAAACCTGCTAAAGCGGTAAAACTGTCGCGTCAGATATCCAAGGCTAACAAGCACAAATTCAATCCAATGGCTGGTGGCCCGGATGTACATACTGCTGTAAGCCCCTACTCCCGGGTAGACTATGATGCACGCATGCCAGGTGCCGGAACCATGCTCACCCAGTTCTATTCATACGGCCAGCTGTTATTGGAACAGCAGGAGATATGGGAAGGACCAACCTACAGTGAATGCCACAATGGCTATTACTACAGTGGACTTACCACGGGCAGTGGAGCTTGCGATGGAAATAGATTCGATGACAGGTACTGGCTCGTGGATTTCTATCTGCGTAAAATGCAGCCCATAAGTGCCCACTGGAGCATTGGCTTAAGAGGAAGGAATGACAAAGACACCGACAGGTATTTTGCCAAAACCGTTGCTTACGGCAAGCCGGGGGGATACCTGGGAGGCTGGCGCCAGCCATTTGACCATTTCTCCATAAGAGGCTATTATATGATTCAACAACTACAATCTTATTATTGCAAGGCAATCATCAAGAACATTCAATACGCCAACAATAATGGAGAGCTATTGGATGTGTCGGCTGCCATTGCCACGGATGCCTATAAACGTTCCCAGTTAAAACTGGAATATGATAACGGACTCGAGATATGGGTGAACGGGAGCAAATATGAGTCATGGGAAACTCCGCACGCACTTCTCCCCTCGTCGGGCTATTATGCAAAACTGCCAGATGGGAGCCTGGAAGTATTCAGTGCTGTCATGAATGGCGAAAGAGGAGATTATGTCACATCACCGGCTTACGACTTTATTGATGGCAGGGGGAACTGGCTGGAAACTCCTTTTGGGGCAACCGACAAACAACTGATTATTCTGAAAAAGGAAGATGGTTCCCGTGAGGTTATTCCTTATGATACAGAATCATTTGCAATAGCT
>SLLG01000309.1 GCA_007134215.1 Opitutales bacterium
AGGCATGGCGGGAAGAGCACCCCACGGAGCGGAAAGTAGCAAGCCGCAACCTCGGCTGAGCGCCGACCTCCGTCTGCCTACGCGGCGCTGCCGTCGTCGCTACCGTTGCCGTTGCCCCGCCAGCGCGAGCGCAGGTCCCAAAGGGCGCGCACATCGGTGATCAGCGCCTTGAGCACGTCGGGTTTGATGCTTTGCTTGGGGTCGTCGCCGATACCGCTGAGGGGATCGACGTGCGTCTCCACGATCAGCCCGTCGGCCCCGTAGGCGATGGCCGCGAGCGAAGCCGCCGGCACGTAGTGCGCCCGGCCGACGGAGTGCGAGGGGTCGAAAACGACCGGTGCCCACGACTTTTCCTTGAGCAAGGGCGCGATGCCTTCGTCGGGGTGGTTGCGGTAGCCGTCGAGCATGGGCATCGTCCCGCGCGGGCAGAAGATGACGTTGGGATTGCCGTTCGCCACGATGTATTCCGCCGCCGCGATGAATTCGTCGATCGGCCCCATGTGGCGGCTGCGTTTGAGGAGCACGGGGATGCCGGGCTCCGCCGTCTGCCTGCCGACCTCGGCGAGAAGCGTGTAATTGAGCGCGTTGCGCGTGCCGATCTGGAGCATGTCCACCTCCGCCTCGACGGCGAGCCTGAGCTGCGCCTCGTCCATGACCTCGGCGATGACGGGCAGGCCGGTGCGCTCGCGCGCCTCGAGGAGAAACCCGAGCGACTTGACGGTGCCCTGGAAACTGTGCGGCGAGGTCCGCGGCTTCCAGACCCCGCCGCGGAGGACATGCGCGCCCGCCTCCTTCACCGCCGCGGCCGTCTCAAAAAAGGCGCCGCTGTTGTCCGGGTCGATGGTGCAATGGCCTGCGATGACAAGCGGTTCCCTGCCCACCTCCACCCCGCCGATCTTCATGCGGTGGCGCGCCAGGTCGGAGCGGCGATCCATGAATTTGTAGATCGACTCCATGCGGTCCACCCGGTCGACGTAGGACAGACCGAGAAGCCGGTTGACCATCGTTTCGCTGCGCTCGTCGCCGATAATCGCGTAGATCTGGCGGTGCGCGCCGTGGATCACTTGGATCTTGCAGCCGAACTCGCCGACGATCTGCTCGATCTCCGCCAGTTGCTTGTCCGTGAGAACGGGAGCTTTGGAAATAATCATGGTTTCGCCTTCAATAAAAAGCCCCTCAATGAACCCGCCGTCCGGGAATGGCAACGCCGGAAACGGGAGCTTAAGCGACCCGCCGGGCGAAGACCATTTTGCCGCCCGCCGAGGGCACGACGCTTTCGACGCGGACCGTCACTTCGGTGCCGACATACTCCGCCGCGTCGGCGACGACGACCATAGAGCCGTCGTTGAGGTAGCCGACGGCCTGTCCCGTTTCCTTGCCCGGCTTGACGAGTTTGACGGCGAAGACCTCACCCATCGCCACCTCGGGGTGAAGCGACCGCGCGAGGGCGTTGAGGTTGAGCCACTCCACGCCGTGAAACTCGGCGATCTGCGCGAGGTTGTAGTCGAGCGTGAGCAGCTTGGCCTTGAGGGACTGCGCGAGAAAGACGAGCTTGGCGTCGACCTTCTGCCGGTTGTCCACAGTGCTTTCGTTGATACGCAGGTCCACCCCCGGCAACTCGCGAAGGCGCCGCAGCGCCTCAAGCCCGCGGCGGCCCGACGCCTTGCGCTGCACATCCGGCGAGTCCGCGATCGCCTGCAACTCGTCCATAACGAAGCGCGGAATGATCAGCCCGTAGCCCATGAACTTGGTCTCGCAGATGCCGACGATGCGCCCGTCGATGAGCACGCTGGTATCCACCACGACCAGCGGCACGTCCACCCCGTGCGGGACAAACCGCACATAGGGTATGACGAGGTTGAACTCATCCTTGCCGCGCAGTGCCAGCACCGCCCCCAAGTACATGAGCACCACGTAGAGTATCACCCGGATGAGGTATTGGTTCTGGTGCAGGACCATCGACAACTCGTCGTCCGGCACGAAGGGAAACTCGAAGAGCGGCGAGTTCGCAATGAGCGTTGACACCAGCCACCCTGCGAACAACCCGAAACTCAGGGCCGACATCCCCCGCAGGGAGAAGCCCTTGAGGAGGATATCGACAAGGATCACGAGAACCCCGCCCAGAAATCCGGCCACGACCCCGACCCAGCGGTGGTCGTCCCACTCCGGCACCGCGTAGGCGACGAGAAAGCCGCCGAAAACGCAGAGCGCGAGAAAGAATATACGGATGATCCGGAGCGTGTAGGCCATGACGTGATTTTACAACGTCATCAATTTCCGAGGCCGCCAATCTTGGCAAGACCAACCGGCGTATACGGAAGCGACGGTGCCCGCACCTCCGGCCCGGCGCGGGCAGTCACGCCAAGGAATGATTTGCCGCGCGGGCGCCGGGGTGTGCACTCTCGGCGACCGTGGATTCGCTCCTCTTTATATCGGTGTTCGTGGAAATCTGTCTGCCCATCGCGGTGTTGGCGGCGGCGGGCTGGGCGGTGGACCGGCTGTGCGGACTGGATCTGCGCACGCTCGTGAAGATCAACATCAACGTCGTAGTACCGGCATTTATCTTTGTGCGGGTAATGGAGTCAGAGCTGGCGGGAGCAGCGGCGGCGCGTATCATGTTTTTCACGCTGACGGTGATCGCGCTGATGTTTGTCGCGGGAGAAATCGCCGGACGGCTTTCCAAGGAACCCGCCGAGCGCCGCCGCTCCCTGCAAATGGCGACGATGTTCTACAACTCGGGCAACTACGGGCTACCGCTCATGACCCTCGCCTACCCCGGTGTCGGTCCGGTCATGCAGGTGTTTGTCTTGCTTACTCAGAACATCTCGACCTTCACGGTCGGGCTCCTCCTTGCCTCGTCGGGCGGCGGCCAGCGGGGATGGCGGGTGTGGCTGCCGGTTTTGCGGCAGGCGACGCTCTGGGGCGTGCTCATCGCGGCGGGCGCACGCCTCTTCGACGTGCCTGTGACGGAGTGGGCGTGGATCTGGGGTCCGCTGAACATCCTCGCCGACGCTCTTGTCGCGGTCGCGCTCTTCACCCTCGGGGTGCAGCTCTCGCAGACGGACCCGCGCCGCGCCCTCCGGCACATGCGGTTTCCCGTGCCGCTGCGGTTGCTCGGAGGGCCCCTCGCTGCCGCGCTCCTCGTGCCGCTCTTCGGGTTCGAGGGACCGGCGGCGGCGGTGCTCATTCTCGGCGCGGGCGTGCCCACGGCCGTCAACATCTCCTTCATCGCGCACGAGTTCCGCGCCGACCACGCCTATCTCGCGGCGGCGGTCTTCTACTCCACCCTCTTCAGCATGATCACCGTAACAGCCGTGGCGACAATCCTACGCCTCACTGTCGGCTGAATCCGGCACCGGGTTCACCGCACCCACCCCGCGAAACAGGCAACGCCCAGCCGCATACCGCAGTCGCTCTTCCCGGTCCTTGAGGGCTATTGCTCCCGCCACTTCCGCGGCGACAACCCGATCCTCTGCTTAAAAATTCGGGAGAACTGAAAGACATCCGCGTACCCGGCCTGCCGAGCCGCTTCACCGACCGTGCAAGAGGTCTCACGGAGCATTTCACAGGCTCGGCGCAGGCGTGCGCGCTGAATCATCTCGCGCGGAGAACAGCCGTTGAGGGTGCGGAAGAGCCGACTGTAGTGGTCCGGCGACAGGGAAGCTTCCCGGGCCAGCGCCCGCACCGGAGGCACAGCGTCCGGCTGGTCATGCATTGCGGCCGTCTGCCGTTCAAGGATCCGCTGATAGCGGTGCTCCTTGACACTGCCTGAAATCTTGCGGCGGGGTGCGGAAAGATTCAGGACAAGGGCGCGCAAGAGGCACTCCGCTTCCGTCCGGAGCGTTTCGGCTCTTTCCTGAGTGGTCCCGTTGAACAACCGCGAGAGCGCGGCAATTCGGTCGGCCACAACGCTATAGTAAAAGGGGTCGCTGACACGGTGAACCTCCTTCGGCAGAATCGCATCGTCGAAGACCGCCGCCCCTGAAGTATCGCAGGGCGTGAAGTGAAGGTAGGAAACGGTGAGGGGACGATCCAGATCCTGCCGCGCGATGTATCTGCCTCCCGGACGCATCCATACGCACAAGCCGGCATGCAGGGCAATCTCCCGGCCGCCGCGCAGCCGCATCGTCCCCCGGCCCTCCCGCACATACCACAGGTCGCAGTCGTCAAGACGTCGGCTCCATTCTTCATCCAACGACCAGTCTGCGGAACATCGGACGCATCCCGCTGACTTCAATGCAAACGACCAACTATGGAGCCCTACGCTCATATATCGGAAAAATACAAAATTTACGCGTCTCTATCCATTCAAATTCGTGGCTTTCTCTGGTATGCTTCACCGGATGAATACAAAGCCAAGTTCCGTTCTTGAGTCAAACCTCAATGGCGCTCGGTTAAGCCACCTTTCGATAGGCTGCACGGCTCCGAAAGCGGGCGAGACGCCCGCGCTCCCAGGGAATCACCTGCTTATCCGAGCGCCATTGGAGTCAAACCTCTCTTCCGTGATCGATCCGGGCAGCGAGCCGCACAGCCCGGACCTCTACACGGTTGCGGCGGAGGCCACCCCCCTCGACGGTCTCGAAGCCGTGACGGACGAGCACATCGCGTTCTACAGGCAAGAGGGTTACCTCGCTATCGACAACGTCTTTACCCCCGGCGAAGTTGAATCGGCCAAAGCCGGGCTGCTCGACCTCATTCTCGGCCGCAACACGTCGTTCGCAGGCATCACGTTCGAGGCCGGTGCGGCGGAAAGGCTGGAGGAACTCACGGTCGACGAACGGCAGGACGCGGTGCGGAAACTCATGCACTTCGTCGACCACGAACCCCGGCTGAAAGCGGCGTCGGAAAAGCCGGCGGTGCTCGCCCTGATCGGGCGAATCCTCGGAGAAAGTCCGCGCATGTTTCAGGACATGGCGCTGATCAAACCGCCGCGCTTCGGCCGCGAAAAGCCATGGCACCAGGACAAAGCGTATTTCGACCTGCCCGTCGACGCCCGAGTCACGGGTGTGTGGATCGCCCTTGACCCCGCTACGGTCGAGAACGGATGCATGCACCTGCAACCGCTCGGCCACCACCGTGGACCGCAAATCCACTTCAAGAGACGCGACTGGCAAATCTGCGACACGGAAATCATGGGAAAACCGTCTGTCGCCGTGCCGCTGCGCCCGGGCGGCGCCCTCTTTTTCGACGGTCTGCTGCCGCACGGAACGCCGACCAACTACTCGCCGCACCGCCGAAAGGCCCTACAATTCCACTACGCCGGGGCCTCCTGCGGGAAAACCTCCACCGCCGAACGCCTTGCCGTCTTCGGAAGCGAGGGCAAAGACGTCACCTGCTGAGATGCGTTTTCACCGTGAACAATACCTCGCTCACCTTCTCTGCCGGGGAAGCGACCGGGAGATCTTCGTCGAGCAGTTCGGACCGCTCATCGGTTTGGAAGACGAGTGGCGGAGACAGGGCGCCGGCGAAGACGAGCTGACACTGGACGCTTTTGACTTCGACTCCGTCGACGTCTGTTGGCTTGGCAATACAAGCCCCCGCGGAGACTATGCACCCGCTGTCGAATTCGACGGCCCGGAATACAGTATCCACCGCGATGCAATGGGCAGACGTATGAAGCTCATCAAGTCGACCGCTACGCTACCGCTGCCCATGGACTATCCCGTCGAAACAATGGATGACTGGAAACGCGTGCGGCATTGGATGGCCGACTCTCCCGAACGCACCCATGACGAGCGGTGCCGGGAGGCAAGGAAACGGCGGGAAGACGGAGCGCTCGTGCTCACCGGGATTCCCGGCGGCTTTGACCTGCCGCGGCAGTTGATGGGCGAGGAGAATGTATGCGTCGCCTTTATTGAGGAACCGGAGATGATCGCGGACATCCTGTCGGCGGCGGCCGACATGGCTTGCGCAGTCATCGGCAGAATCGGGAAGCATTGCGCCATTGATGTTCTGCACGTGCACGAAGACTTTGCCGGAAAATCCGGTCCGCTTATCAGCCCCGCGATGATTCGCGCATTTCTCAAACCGTATTACCACCGCGTCTGGACGCGGGCGCGCGAGGCCGGTGCGGAGATTTTTTCGATCGACAGCGATGGAAACCTCAATCCCGTTGTGGACGCCCTTCTCGATTCGGGGATCAACCATATCTATCCCATGGAACCGGCCGCAGGCATGGATATTGTAGCCCTTCGTCAGAAATATGGTCAATGCCTGATGATGAAAGGAGGCATCGACAAACACGTTCTGCGCCAATCCCGTGAAGCGATCCGGGCCGAACTCGAATACAAACTGCAACCGGCAATGCGGGGCGGCGGTACGGTCTTCGGTCTTGACCATCGAATCCCCAACGGCACCCCCCTCGAAAACTACAGATTCTATGTGCGGACCGCGCGGGAAATTCTCGGGCTCCCGCCAGCTCTGCCGCGCAAGGGTTCATGGCAACGAATGGCCTTTTGACAAGCGTCGCTCCGCAGGGCAGCGGAAGGCACCGCCACCTGATTCAGTTGAGCCGAGGCCGGACACCGCTTGCCATCGACCGCCGGGGCGGACAATAGTGACGGTTTCCATGAAGTCCTCCACGGCGAACCTCGTTCTTCTCGTTGCCAGCGTGCTTGCCCTTGTGGGCGGACCGGTGGTTTTCGTGTTATTCATGTATTCGCCCTTCGGCCAGGCGGCGGGAGGCGGCGTCACGGTGCTCGGCGCGGCCGGACTGTGGATCGGCATGCGGCGCATCGAACCATGATCAGCGGCATGGTCAGCTTGTATTGCGGAAAGTCGTCCCTCCGATGGATCCGCTGAGCCATGCCGTGACTGGGGGTGCCCTCGCCGCCGCCGCGGCACGACCGCAGGAGCGCCGCCACGCGGTTCTTATCGGCGCGGGCGCCGGCATGGCCCCGGACATCGACGTGCTCTTCCGGTCCGCGTCCGATCCGCTCCTGCATCTCGATTTCCACCGCGGTTTCACCCACAGCCTCGCGTTCGCCCCCGGCGGTGCCGTGCTCACGGCGCTTCTCTTTTTTCCGTTTCTGCGCGGGGGCCTTGCCTTCGGAAAAATCTACCTCTTCGCGCTGCTCGGCTGGCTCCACCACGGACTTCTCGACGCCGCGACAAGCTACGGCACGCAGCTCTGGTGGCCGTTTTCGGGCGCCCGCGTGGCATGGAACTGGGTCTCCGTCGTAGACCCGCTCTACACTGTGCCCGCGTTGGTGTTGCTCACGGTCGCCGTAACGGCGCCAAAGCGACGGCCGCGCGCAACGCACCTCGCCGTTGCATGGATGCTCGCCTACCTCGCCCTCTGCGCATGGCAGCAGCACCGCGCGGTGAACGCCGGGCACGAGGTCGCGGCGCGGCGGGGCCACGCCCCGGCTATCGTCGAAGCCAAGCCGTCTATCTTCAACAACATCCTCTTCCGCACCCTCTACGAGGACGGCGGCCAATACTATGTCGACGCAGTGAGGGTCGGCTACCTTTCGCGCCCGCGGTATTTCAAGGGGGCCGCGGTGCCCGTGTTCGATGCCAGCGAAGCCTTTCCCGGACTCCCGCCCGACAGCGTTCTCGCCGGGGACATCGAGCGCTTCCGCCATTTCTCCATGGGTTACCTCTACCAGCCGCCGGACGCCCCGGAAACTGTCGCCGACCTGCGCTACAGCATGCTGCCGGACTCCATCGAACCACTCTGGGGCATCCGCGTCGATCCGGAACGGGCGGACAGGCACGCACCCTTCGAACACTTCCGGGATGCCGGGCAGGAGACGCGCGAGCGGTTTATCCGCCTGCTCTTCGGCTCCAGAGAGGCGGAAAAGTGACACCGGAAACCCCGTTTCAAGCCACGGACACGGAAAAGGCTTTCCATGCGCACCGGCGGAGGTAGCCTCATGCGTCGACAATGGGAGCGGACATCACAGAGCGCCCGCGGCGGGCACCGGTGCGGCAGTTTTCCGTCTTTGCCGACAACAAGGTCGGGCGGCTGAATGAACTGGTGCAGTTGCTCGCCAAGCAGGGCATCCACATACTTGCTTTCAGCCAGCTGGACACGACGGAGTGCACGATCATGCGTTTCATCGTCGACTACCACGGGGAGGCGCGTGACTTCCTGCGTCAGCGCGGCTATGCCTTTTCCGAAGTCGAAGTCATCGCCGTCGAGATCGGCAGCGAAGCCGACCTCAAGCAAATCACGGCGGCGCTCGTCGAAGCCGAGATCAACATCCACTATCTTTATCCCTTCATCATGCGCCCGCAGGGCAAGAGCGGTCTCGCCATCAGTCTCGAAGACAACGACATGGCCACCGACATCCTCAACTGCAAGGGACTGCGCGTCCTCGACCAAAACGACCTCGCGCGGTGAAAGCGGCGGACCGGACGCGCCGCGGATTCCGCCGCCGCCGGAATTGCCGCGTCCAATTTCTTGCGTTCAGGCGCAGGCTGCCTCACATTCAGGCAATCATTTTCTTAACCGTTTGAAGCTATGAAACTGCATCCGCATTCACTCCGGTCCGCCGGAATCGCACTTTTGCTTATCGCCCTCGCCGCGGGCTGCGCTACGCGCCAGCAGCGCGAGACCCTCCGCACCGTCGACTTTGTCGACCTCGACCGCTTCATGGGGCGGTGGTATGTGGTGGCGCACACGCCGACCAACCTCGACCGTCAGGCCCACAACGCCGTGGAGATCTATGAGTGGCGCGACGACGGCCGCATCGCCACGACCTACTCCTTCCGCGTCGGCGGGTTCGAGGGTGAGGAGCGCACCTACAACCCGGTTGCCTCCGTCAAAAATCCGCGCACCAACGCGGAGTGGGACATGCAGTTCCTCTGGCCCTTCCAAGCGGATTACCGGATCATCTACCTCGACAGCAACTACCGCACCGCCGTCATCGGGCACCCCAACCGCCGCCACGCGTGGATCATGCGCCGCGAACCGTGGATCGAACCGACGCAGTATTCGGACCTCGTCCTCTTCCTCCAGGATAAGGGCTTTGATGTCACGCGGCTGAGGCTTGTGCCGCACAACTGGTAACCCGCGCAGGGACCCGAAGACGATGCCCGAACCGCTCATGCCATGGCTGCGCGACCGCGCCGCCGGCGTGCTCCTCCACCCGACCTCCCTCCACGACTCGCCCGGCTGCGGCGTACTCGGCAAAGCGGCGCGCGAGTTCATCGATTTCGTCGCCGACGCCGAAATGGTCTACTGGCAAATCCTGCCGCTCGGGCCGACCGGCTTCGGCGACAGCCCCTACCAGTGTTTCTCCGCCTTCGCCGGTAACCCCTACCTCGTCGACTTTGATCCGCTCGTCGAAAACGGTCTCCTCACCCGCGACGATCTCGTCCCCCTTGGCACACTGCCGCGTGAATACATCGACTTCGGGCGGCTCTACCGCATCAAGTGGCCCCTTCTCCGCCTCGCGTGGCGGCGGTTCCGCGAGCGCGGCCTCGCCTACCTTCCCAACTACGGACGCTTCGACGAATTCTGCGAAACGGAAAGCGACTGGCTCGACCCCTACGCCGCCTTCATGGCGGTGAAAGCGCATTTCGGCGGACGCTTCTGGGGCGAATGGCCGGAACCGCTGCGCGACTACGCTTCCTTCCAGCGCTCGCAATTGCGCAAGGAACTCACGGAGGACATACGCTTCCACGCCTTCACCCAATACCTCGTCTTCGGACAATGGGCGCTGCTGCGCGACTACGCCGCCCGGAGCGGCGTGGAGATCATCGGCGACGCCCCCATCTTTGTCGCCCTCGACAGCGCCGATGTCTGGGCCTCCCCCGAACTCTTCAAACTCGATGCAAAACGCCGCCCGCGCGTTGTCGCCGGCGTCCCGCCCGACTATTTCTCGGAAGACGGCCAGCTCTGGGGCAATCCGCTCTACAATTGGGAAGCCCTCGCCGAGACCGGCTACGCATGGTGGCTCGACCGTCTGCGCGCGAACTTCCGCTTCTTCGACATCGTGCGCCTCGACCATTTCCGCGGATTTTACGATTATTGGGAAGTCCCCGCCGACGCCGCCACCGCCAAAGAAGGCAAATGGCGCGACGGCCCGCGCATGCCCTTTTTCAAGGCCGTGAAAGACGCCCTCCCCGAGGCACGCCTCATCGCCGAGGATCTCGGCGAGATCGGCCCCGAAGTCCGCGCCTTCCGCGACGCCACCGGCCTCCCCGGCATGAACATCCTCCAATTCGCCTTCAGCGGCGAGGGCGACAACACCTACCTCCCCCACAACCACGACCAAAACAGCGTGGTGTATCCGGGCACCCACGACAACAACACCACCCTCGGCTGGTATGAATCCGTCGGCGAAGACATCCGCGACCAAGTGCGCCGCTACCTCCGCGTCAACGGCGAGGACATCGCGTGGGACTTCCTCCGCTGCGCCTACCGCAGCGTCTCGCGCATCGCCATCGTGCAAATGCAGGACCTCATGTCCCTCGACGCCCGCGCCCGCATGAACATCCCCGGCACCCCCGCCGGCAACTGGACCTGGCGTTTGGAGGCGGAGGCCTTCCGCTGGCAGCGCGACTCCGCGCCCT
>SLLG01000162.1 GCA_007134215.1 Opitutales bacterium
GACATGTTGCTCAGGCTTGTCAGGATCAGGGTATGGAATATGCCTGCACCGGACTCGGCGCTGCCTGGCTTTACAGCGGTTTTACCACGTTTCGCATTGCCGGCTTTTATCTTATGAACAGCCCATCAGCCTCCTGGATGGAAAATTTCGGCTTTCAGGAGGAGCCAAAAGGAGCCAATGTATGGTTGATTGTTCCAAAAGATGAAGGAGTGTTTCACGGAGCTGCTGAGGTGGAAGGTCTGCAATGTGTTCATCCGCTTCAGGCTTACCTTGATCTCAAGGATCACCCTGAAAGATCAGCTGAGGCAGCTGAACAGCTCCGGAAAGATTTTCTAAGGTGGGAGGGTGCAGACTGATGATTCAAGGCATTATCAATCAGGGTAAGCCTGGTGGGTCTCTTGGCTATTCAAGGGAGCAGACAGATCTCGTTTTACGTGTTTGTCTTATGGTCGCCACCAGGCTCAAGGACATGATGGATGATTTTGTAATTGTTGGGGGGTTGGTTCCATCTCTGATCATTGACCACAAAAGTTTGATTCCGGAAAAAGACATTCATGTGGGCACAATGGATCTGGATATCGGACTAAAATTGGCAATCTTTGAAGGGCAACGATATGAGGCTTTGACAGAGCAGCTGAGAGGGTCTGGGATTGTTCCAGATATGAATAAAGAAGGACGGTTAATTCATCAAAGATGGAAGCTTCGTGATTATCCAAAAGTTTCACTGGATTTTCTCATTCCGCCTGGTGAAGAGGAAGATCAAGGTGGCAGCTTAAAACATATCCAGCCCGATTTTGCCGCAATAATCACCCCTGGGCTTGAATTAGCCTTTGTTGACCGGCAAAGGATCACACTTACCGGACAAACTCCCGGCAATGAAGAGGGCTCACGTGATGTGTGGGTCTGTGGTCCAGGAGCTTTCACTGTCCTTAAAGCCCTTGCCTTTGATGGCCGCGGAGCAAACAAGGACGCCTATGATCTTTACTACGTTCTGCGTTATTATGGAGCTGGAACCAAAGATGTTGCTGATAGATTAAGACCCTTAATCACAGATGATGCAGCTAAAAGAGCCGTTGAGATCTTGAAGCGTGATTTTCTAATGCACAATGGTCTTGGCCCAAGAAGAGTCGCAGAATTCCTGATGGCAGGGCCAAGTGACGAGATCCAGGCGGATGTTGTCGGCTTTGTTCGTGAACTGTTAAAAAATCTGGAATGATTACCGCTTAAGACCGGGCTGAATAAAAAGCCCACTGCCTTTGACATCCATCCCAATGAGTTCATAGATGAATCTGATGAAACCGGTGGTCAGTGCATCAGTCAGTCAGTGAGTCTGTCAGGCAAAATAGGCTGAGAACCTGCTCCGCGCTGAGCTCAAGGTCAAAAACCTGGGCCTGTGCCTTTGTATGAAAACGAAATCTGCTTTTATCAGGACAGGGGGTATTGGTTCGGGACGGTGATGGGGTATGAGGATTCAGGAATTCAGGAATTGGGAAATTGAGGACCGTTGTCAGTAGTCAGTGGTCAGTTCCCAGTGGACAGTGGGCTGCACATATCGCGTCAAGGCAAAAACGTGCAATTAAGCCCACTTGTTGCACATATCGCGTCAGACGCGATTCGTGCAATTGATTCAGTATTATTACTTGCCTTGCGCCCCAGCAGTACCCCCACTCCACCACAGCCACATTCCGCATGAACTTGCTCTTCCAGGTGCGGTTTATGAATCCCTGTAATCCGGATAAAGACCGAGGTTTTACTGAAGTCACAGGTTCTGCCATTACTTATCTATCACTTTATCTTTACAAGCCAATCGCATTCCATGGTTATCACGGTCCTGTACGTACAATATCTTAGACTTGGAACTGAGTATATAGAACACAGATCTAAGTGAAATCCCCAGCCGCAACCCCTTCGCTGGTACCTGCGGTTGAATTTGGCTGCATACCTGGAAAATATTGAACGCATGGCTTCCGCCAGATTTCTTTTCTTTGGTTTTAAAAGAACATGAGACGTGGTTGGGCATCAGACACAAGGCGTAATAATCAAGACTGAACTTTTCCGCGCTCTCCTTGAACAGGCCAAGCATGGTCAAGTAATCGTCGACTCCCAAAAACAAAGGTTCCCTGCCTGCCGCCCGCTGGGTGATGTGCGAGAGGCGAGATCTGCCGGTTAATATCTCCTGTGTTGAAGAATAAAAACAATGTTCGTACTAGATGAGGTTAATGGGAGTGACAAAGGTTTTGTAATATTTGTGTGTTACTGATTACCAGGGTTTTTTCTTTAAGTCTCGCAAAAAATCTTTGCGCTATAATATTTTACTCAAGAATTTTTTCATAAAAAACTTGACCTGTTTTCCTGCAGATGTTTTAATTTCATAAAATATTTTCTAAATTTTTCCAAAAACCAGGACTTTCAATCCTGAGTCAGGTTAAATAACAAGCGTACATCCAGGATAATTTTTCCGGCAGGATCTTTTTAATCAGAGGGATGAACAATGGACTTGGGTGAAGAACTCTACGGCGTGGTCTATGAAAGGGGAGAAATCGTCTGCCGTCAGGGGGACAAAGGCGACTCTTTCTATATCATCCAGTCCGGGGCGGTGGAAGTAAGCCGCAGTGACAAGGACC
>SLLG01000365.1 GCA_007134215.1 Opitutales bacterium
CGGGCGGGGGCGCGGCGGTGCTGCGGCGGATGAAGCGCCCGCCCGTGCCGGTGCCGGTGGAGTGCGCGGGAGACCTCGGCCTCGCGGTGGCGAACCGGCGCGCGGCCTTCGGGGTGGAGCCAGCAACTTAGTTACTTTTGTTTTGTGGAATGCAGATTCGGTATCATTGTTTAAATCAATTTCTTTGGGACAAAGTTGGCTCTTGTTTCATTTATTGAGCTGTAGCGAAGACTTGTTGAATGAGCGGGCGAGGATAGACAGCGTTTTTTTGTCGATCTTCATAGATGCCTATCAATTGATACCTTTCGGTGATGTCTTTCATTCATTCGCATTTGGTGGTGATCTTTAGGTGGTAGCGGAAGGGGATAATCCGGCTCACCCGCCGTTGCGGGCGCGTTCCCAGCGGGGACGGGGGGCTTCGACGGGGGGCGCGGTGACTTGGATGTCTTTGACGGCGGGGTGGGCGCGGAGTTTGGAGAATCCGTCTTTTTCGGGGGTCCATGTGAGGGCGGAGGGGAGGTCGGCGACGAGGATTTGGTCGCCTTCGATGAGGAGGCCGAGTTTGACGCGGGTTTGTCCGGGGTGCCGGGCAAGTTCGTCGCGCAGGTTGCCGAGGAAGTCGCAGGTTTTGCCGTTTGCGTCGACGACGAACGTCATTTCGCGCACGAGGCCGGCGAGGGCGCGGTCGAGGGGAGCGACGGAGTTGGCGCTGAGCTGAACTTCGTCGTCGGCGCGGACCATGACTTGGCCCTCGATGAGGACGACGTTGCCTTCGGCGCAGATGTCTTTGCAGTTTTCGAAGGTCTCGGCGTAAGCGTTGACACTGTAGGTATGGGCGCGGATGGCGACGTGGAGGATGGCCCAGAGGCGGTTGTCCTTGCGGGAGATTTTCTTTTCGACGCCGGTGATGACGGCGCAGAGGCGGAAGGTGTCACGGTGGGCGAGTTTCTCGAATTCGTTGCCACGGAAGGTGTCGAGCGCTTCGGCGATGCCGCGGTAGGCGTTCATGGGGTGGCCGCTGACGTAGAAGCCGAGCAGTTCACGTTCGTGTGCGAGCTTTTCTGCGAGGGGCATGGGGGGGCCTTCGAGGACGGGTCCGCCGTCGTTGGCGGAGGGTGTCCCGGCGCCGTCGTCGGCGGCGGGTTCGTCGAACATGTCGAACATGTTGGCCTGGCCGATGGCGGCGTCGCGCTGGAGTTCCTGGATTTCGCGGAGGATGGCGTCGAGGTTGGCGAGAAGGACGCCGCGGTCGTCGCCGAGGGTGTCGAAGGCGCCCGCGCGTATGAGGTTTTCCATGACGCGGCGGTTGGCAGTCTTGCTGTCGATGCGTGTGGCGAAATCGCGGAAGGAGGTGAAAGGGCCGTTCTTCTCGCGCTCGGAGATGACGGCGGCGGCGGGGACGTCGCCGACACCCTTGATGGCGGCGAGGCCGAAGCGGATGGAGCCCGTCGCGCCGTCGATGACAGGGGTGAACGTCTCGCGCGACTCATTGATGTCGGGTCCGGAGACGGAAACCCCCATGGAGGCGCACTCCTCGACGAAGTGGGCGACCTTGTCGGCCTTGCCGAGTTCGCACCCGAGCACGCCGGCCATGAACTGCACGGGAAAGTTGGCTTTGAGGTAGGCCGTGCGGTAGCTGAGCATGGCGTAGGCGGCGGAGTGCGACTTGTTGAAGCCGTATTCGGCGAACTTCGCAAGGATGCCGAAGATTTCCTCGGCCTGCCGCCGGTTGAGGCCCTGGGTTTCGTGCGCGCCTTTGACGAAGACCTCCTTCTGCTCCTGCATGACAGAGGCGATCTTCTTGCCCATGGCGCGGCGGAGGATGTCGGCTTGGCCGAGGGTGAAACCGGCGATGATCTGGGCGACTTTCATGACCTGTTCCTGATAGACGAGGATGCCGTATGTCTCGGTGACGAGTTCCTCGAGGAGCGGGTGGGGGATCTGGATTTTGGAGGGATCCCGCTTGCCCTCGATGTATTGCGGGATGAATTGCATGGGCCCCGGGCGGTAGAGGGCGATGAGCGCGATGATCTCCTCGAAGGTGCTCAGGCCGATCTGGCGGCAAAGGGCCTGCATGCCGGAGGATTCGAGCTGGAAGACGCCGGTGGTACGGCCGCTGTTGAGGAGGGCGAAGGCTTTTTCGTCGCCGAGCGGCACTTTTTCGATGTCGAAATCCTTGTGCGGGGTGGTGCGGCGGATGTGGTCCTGGGCGTCGGAGATGACGGTGAGTGTCTTGAGACCGAGGAAGTCGGCCTTGAGCATGCCGAGATCCTCGACGGGACCCTTGGCGTATTGGGTGGTGAGGTCGCCTTCCTGGAGGGTGACGGGGACGAGGTTAGTGAGAGGCTGATCACCGATAATGATTCCGCAGGCGTGTTTTCCGGTGTTGCGGACCATCCCTTCGATGACCTTGCCCTGCCGCACGATCTCCTTGACGACAGGGTTGGAGGACATCTCCGCATGGAGTTCGCGGGACTTGGCGACGGCGTCGTCGAGGGAGATGTTGAGGTCGTCCGGCACCATCTTGGCGATGCGGTTGGCCTCGGCGTAGGGGATGTCGAGCACGCGGGCGAGGTCGCGCACGACCATCTTGGCTCCGAAGGTGCCGTAGGTGATGATGTTGGCGACTTTGTCGGCTCCGTATTTGCGGCGTACGTAGTCGACGACTTCGTCGCGGCGGCGCATGCAGAAGTCGACGTCGAAGTCGGGCGGGGAGACGCGCTCGAGGTTGAGCATACGCTCAAAGAGGAGCCCGAAGCGGAGCGGTTCGATGTCGGTGATCTTGAGGACGTAGGCGACGACACAGCCCGCGCCGGAGCCGCGGCCGGGACCGACGGGGATGCCCTGGCGGCGCGCCCAGTCGATGAAATCCCATGTGATGAGGAAGTAGTCGATGAAGCCGGTGCCGACGATGATCGCCAGCTCGAAGTTGAATTGCTCGACGAGGCGGCGGGCGAAGCCGTCCTCGCCCGGCGCGGGCGGGTCGGCGAGATTGCGGTGGGTTTCTTTGAGCGGGTCGGCGGCGGCGAGGATCTCCCGCATTTCCACGTCGTAGTCCACGTCGTAGCGTTCGCGCAGACCGGCCTTGCAGAGGCGCAGGAGAAAGAGTCCGTTGCGCTTGAAGGCGGCGCGTTCTTCCGGGCCGAGGGTGATTGGTTCCTTGCCGTCGCGCTCGAGGACGCGGTTCTTTTCACGCACGTAGAGGTTGAGGACGTGGTCGAAAGCGGCTTCGTCGCTGTCGCCGGGATCGACCTTGGCGACGACAGTCTCGTCCTGTGCGAAGACGGGGTAGTGGTCCTGCCCGAATTCGATTTTGAGGTCGACCATTTCGGCGACGCGGAGGGTGTTGTCGAGTGCCTCGGGAACCTCGGCGAAGCGCTCGAGCATTTCTTCGCGCGACTTGAGGTAGAACTCGTGGTTCGGGTAGACCATGCGCCCGGTGTCTTTGACAATTTTGCCCGTCTGGATGCAGAGGAGGGCGTCGTGGGGTTCCCAGTCCTCTTTGTAGACGTAGTGCACGTCGTTGGCGCAAACGACGGGCAACCCGAACTCCTTGGCGAGCTTGAGGAGGCCGGGAAGGATGCGGCGCTGCACGGGCATGCCGTGGTCCTGCAGCTCGATGAAATAGTGGTCCTTGCCGAAGATGTCGATGAACTGCGCGGTGTATTCGCGCGCCTTGGCGTAGTTGTTGTAGATGAGGTGCTGGGCGGCGACGCCGTTGATACATCCGCTCAGACCGATGATGCCCCTGCTGTGCGCGGCAAGCTTTTCGAGGTCGGTGCGCGGGCGGTAGTACATGCCGTTGACGTGCGCGTCGCTGACGAGCTTGACGAGGTTTTGGTAGCCCTCGAAGTCCTTGGCAATGAGGGTCTTGTGGTGGATCTGGTGGGCCGGAAAGCGGTCCGGGCCGAGGGCGTCCTCGGGGACGTCGTTGATGTCGTCGCTGCGGTTGCGGTCGCGCTTGGGCCGCTCGGACTGGGCGTGGTCGGCGACGAGGTAGATTTCGCAGCCGATGAGCGGTTTGATGCCGGCTTTGGTGGCGGCGCGGTAGAAGTTGATGGCGCCGAAGAGGTTGCCGTGGTCGGTGAGGGCGAGGGCGGGCATGCCCAGCTCGGTGCAGCGCGCGATGTAGCGGTCGACGCGGGCGCAGCCGTCGAGCAGCGAGTAGTCCGAGTGGCAATGCAGGTGCACGAATGCGCCGTTTTCGGGGGAGTCTCCCATGCTCTCCGGACTATCCGCGCCGCCCGCCGCGAGGCAAGGCCATCCGCGTACGATTTCGGCGCGGCGGAGGGGGCAGCGACGCGCGGCTGCAAATTCGGGCGAGCGAGGGCTTGACTTCGGCGGACCGGCGGCGTTCTCTTGCCGGTTTTCATCATTTAGACGGCAGCTTAAGAGACATGGCTTTGAAGATTCGATTGCAGCGCGGGGGGGCGACCCACAACCCGCATTACCGCATGGTGGTGGCGGATTCCCGCTCCCGCCGCGACGGCCGCTTCGTGGAAGTGGTGGGCATTTACGCGCCCAAGGACAAGAACGAGGACAAGCAAATCGTGCTTAAGCTCGACCGCATAGACCACTGGGTCGGCGTCGGTGCCCAGCCTTCGGACACGGCCCGCTCCCTCATCAAGCGCGCGCGCCGCCGTGCCGCGAAAGAAGGCGCGGAAGCTCCCGTGGAGGCGACTGCCGGAGCCGCCGCCGAGTAAGGCTGCGGCCTTACCGCGTTTTCTGTCGGCGCGCCGGTCCGCAGCGGGCCGCTCTGGACGGAGGAGACCGTTGTGCGTGTCGACATCCTGACACTGTTTCCGGAGATGCTCTCGGGGTTTCTGACCGAGAGCATGGTGGGCCGTGCGTCGGCCAATGGACTCGTCGATATCCGCACGCACAATCTGCGCGACTGGGCGGGCAACCGCTGGCGCATCACGGACGACCGGCCTTTCGGGGGCGGCGCGGGGATGGTTCTGAAGCCGGAGCCGCTCGCCGCCGCGATCGACGAATTGCGCGGAGACGGCGGTACGGTCGTTTATATGACGCCCGACGGCGAGCCGCTGACCTCGGCGATGGCGCGGGAGCTGGCGCAGTTGCCGCACCTTGTCCTTGTGAGCGGCCACTACGAGGGGATCGACGAGCGCATCCGCGAATCGCGCGTGGACCGCGAGGTGAGCATCGGCGATTACATCCTGACCAACGGCACGCTGCCCGCCGCTGTTTTGGTCGACTGCGTGGCGCGCTACGTGCCCGGGGTGCTCGGCGAAGAAAAGTCCTTGACGCAGGACAGCTTCAATCACAGCTTGCTCGGTTTTCCACAATACACCCGACCGGTGGAGTTCGAGGGGAAGCGCGTCCCCGACATCCTGCTTTCGGGCAATCACGGGGAGATCGAGCGCTGGCGGAAGGAACGCCGGATCGAGCGGACCCGCAAACGCAGACCAGACCTTTACAACCAATTCTCATCACGCCATGAACCCGATCATTAACGAATTGTCCGAAGAGCAGCTCCAGGACGACCGCGGCCACTTCAAGGTGGGCGACGGCGTCCGTGTCCACACGCGTGTGCGCGAGGGCAACAAAGAGCGCATTCAGGTGTTTGCCGGTATCGTCATCGCCCGCAAGGGTCATGGTATCCACGAAACCTTCACCGTGCGCCGGATCAGCTTCGGCGAGGGCGTCGAACGTGTGTTCCCCGTGCACAGCCCCAACATCGAAAAGGTCGAGGTCGACCGCGAGTCGGTGACGATGCGCGCGCGCATGTATTACCTGCGTGAGCGCGTGGGCAAGGCCGCCAACAAGGTGAAGGAAAAGCGCATCTTCGAAGCGCAGCACCGTTGAGTGGAGCGGTTCCGCCGACCCGCCGACGGCTGCGGGCGGCAAGTCTTCCGACATAACTGTGACGGTCGATTGACCCGGGCGGTGCCGCGCGTCATTCCGTTTGCAGGCAGCACGGAGGGTTCACCGTCCTTCCGTCCGCGCCGCGACGGGAGAGACAGATTTCAGGCTCAGGCTTTTTCCGCCGTTTCCGGCGTTCTCGCGGGGCCATCCTCGCTGACGTCGCCCAGGTGGCTGAGCTGGGCTTCGAGTTCCTGGAGTTCCTGCGCACGGTTGAAGAGCACGTTTTCGCTCTGCTCGATGAAGGCCTCGCGCTCGGCGAGCATCTTCTCGCGCTCTTCCAGCTCACGCAGCCGCGCGGCCGCGTCGGGGTCGGCGGGGTTGCTTTGCACGTTTCCGCCGGCTTCCGCCGATTCGAAGGTTTTCTCGCGCCTGCGAAGCTCTTCTTCGCGCCGGTCGAGCTGTTCTGACAAGCGACGGAGCTCGCGTTCCTGGGACTCGAGTTTTGCGCGGAGATCCTCGTAGCGCCGCAGTGCGGAGGCGCTGCCGTTTTCTGGGCTGTCGCTTTCGCCGTCGTTGGCGAGGAGGCTCTCCCGCATGGCGACGTTGTTCTCGCGGATGTCCAGGAGCATCTCGCGCTCGGAGCATTCGCGCTCGCGCTCGTTCAGGGTGATTTCGCGCTCGCGGAGGGCACGGCTCTCTTCCTGTGCACGCTTTTCCGCTTCGAGGAGGGCGCGCTCGCGCTCGACCACTTCAGACTCCCGGCGGCGCAGGGCCTTGTCGACACGTGGCCGCGCGCGGGCGAGGATTGCGTCAATGGAAGGCACCCCGGAGTCATCGTCCTCCTCCGCGCCGACGCCTTCGACGACCACGCCCGGCGGGGGCGGCTTGTGCGGCGAACGCGCGAGCCGGAGGGAGTTGCGGAGACTCAGTTTCGGTGATGCGGGCATGGATGTGAAAGGGCGGCGGGGTTGCTTCCGGGCGGCTTCGGACGCGTCAACGGCCGAAGAGGCGGGCAAAGAACCCGCGCTTCTTTGTTTCGGCTCCCTCTCCGTCTTCGCCGAGCGAGAGACGGGCGAGCGCGGCAGCGGCTTTTTCCTTGTTGGGATTGTCGAGGGGAACGAAAAACCGGTCCACGGCGGGCCCGCCTTCGGCGAAGGCGTCGCGGAGTTTGTCGGTCTGCTCGCCGAACCAGTCGAAGAGCGTCTTCAGTTCGCCGCGGAGGCGCTCCTTTACAGGTTCCATCTCTTTGTCGCTCAGAACGCGCACGCCTTTGCGGTCTTCCGGCGCGGGATCGCCGCCGTTGGTTTCGAGAAAGTAGAGGTACTCTTCCTTGCTCAGCCGGTCGACGGCGAGTCCGAGGGCCTCGGCGAGGTGCAGGCCGGTGCGGCCTGGGCGGATCGGAAGGTAGCGCGCCATGGATTTCTCGTCCTGGTGTACGAAGCTGTTGAGAAACGCGCGGAAGTCGCCGCCGACAACGACATTCTGCGCCATGTTCTGGGAGAATTCGATGAAGTCGCCGACGGTGTTGATTCCCTCGGATTCGCAGAGGTCACGCGTCTCGCGAGCGACGTTGCATAGAGCGATGGGATAGTCGGCGGGGATTTCCAGCGTGCGCATGGCTTTGGCCGCGCTTTCGTCGTGCTTGGAGGAGGAGTCGACATGCTCCGCCATCTCGCCGAAGGGGTCGTCAAACGCCATGGTCTCGACGAAAATATCCGCGAGGAGGCGGGCGCGCTCGGGTTTCTCGGCGATGCCCGGTGTCATCATCAGTTCCTCGTAGGTGAGGGGCAGGTATTTGAGCGGGATCTCGTCTTTGGCACGGATGGGCCAGTTGAGGTCGATGTTTTGCGCGAGCTTGGAAATCTCGGTCTTCACCATCATGGAATGGCGGAAGCGTTCGCGGATGCTGTTCCACTCGTCGGCGGTCAATTGTCCTTTCGGTGCGGTCTCTTCCATCGTTGTGGTCTCTTCGAAGGTTTCAGTTAGCGGCGGGTTCGTCTCCATGGCGCTGGATTTGTTTGGCGAGGTTTTTGTAGTCCATGAGCACGCCGTCGGTGCCGGGCGTGTGGGCGACCCGGTTGACCGGGAGGCCGAGGGTCACGGCCCGGCGCACGACGATGGCGTCGCGGATGGACGAGGCGAAAATCTTGGCGTTCGGGTCGACTTTCTTCTGGTTGCGGAACTGGTTGAGGCGGAACTGCATGCGCATCTTCGGGACCTCGATGTCGACGTTCGGCTTTATGGCGTTGAAGATGATGCCCGTGATTCGCGCGGGCTTGCCCATCCCGCTTTGGCGGAAACTCGCGGAACGCTCGTTGAACTGGAGCAGCTTGCCCGTGAGCAGGGTGAAACCGATGAGGCTCAGCGCGTCCGGATTGGAGGGGACATACACTTCGTTGGAGCAGAAGAGCCCGCATTGCGCCGCCTTCATGACATTGGGCGGGCAGTCGAACATCACGAAGTCGTAGTCGCTTTCGATCTCCGCCAGTTGCTCCTGGAACTGGGCGTAAACGGGACGGCCGTCGGCGGGTTTGTACTCGTGCTCGATATCGATGAGGTTGAAGGTCGTCGGCAGCAAATCGAGGCCCGGAAGGACTTTCTCGCCCGCGCGGTCGATGACGACGTCCTTCACAATCGTGTCCCGGAGACGCTCGCGGGCCGGGTCGAAGGTCGCGTAGATCGAGCCCTGGCCGGTTATGTTTAGGTTGTTCCAGCGCTCGAGCCGCATCAACCAGATGCTTGTGTTCGACTGTGCGTCGAGATCCACTAGCAACACCCGGTGGCCGGACTCAGCGAGGCAGGCGGCTATGTTCACGATACACGAGGTTTTCCCGACCCCGCCTTTATAGTTGAGGAATGATATTCGTCGCGGCATGTTTGTGACAATGGTGGTGAAAATACGTTTCTCCGTCCGGGAACGGCAATCCGTCTTCCATCTTTTTCAGCCACACCTTAACCCGGCTGCTTTTTACAAATCAACTGAATCTGTAAAAGACAGCGGGAAAAGTTTCATTTTTAAGACTTTCTCACACCCGACATTGATGTATCTGCAAGCCAGTAAGTTGAGCCATTGTAACAGAATTGTAATCGGTTTTCCGTCGCCCTGGAGGGCCCTGCTGTGACGCCCGGAAGCGCCGGAATTCGCCGGGAGATCGAAGCCGTCCTGCCCCGCGTCACAAACTTGCGGCGCGACCTCCACGCGCATCCTGAACTGGGTTACGAGGAGCGGCGTACCGCCCGCATCGTCGCGGAGGAGCTTCGGTCGCTGCCGGGCGTCGAGGTGCGCACCGGCATCGCTGGCACCGGCGTTGTCGCGTTGTTGGGGGCTGGGCTGCCGGGACCGTGCGCTGCGCTGCGGGCCGACATGGACGCGCTTCCGCTTGAGGAGGCGTCCGGCGTGCCCCACGCATCAAAGTATCCGGGCAAAATGCACGCATGCGGCCACGACGGACATACCGCCATGCTCGTTGGCGCGGCGCATGTCCTGCACGCCTTCGCCGACGAACTGCGCGGTCCCGTGAAACTGATTTTCCAGCCCGCCGAGGAGGGCGGGGGCGGGGCGTTGAAAATGCGTGAGGCCGGGGTTTTGCGCAACCCGGATGTTGCCGCCGTTTTCGGCTTGCACAACATGCCGTCGCCGGATTTATCCGCCGGAGACATCGCGCTCTGCGACGGACCGATGATGGCCGGTGCCGGCGTCTTCGAGATCACAGTGCGCGGCCGGGGCGGGCACGCCGCCGTGCCGCAGGCTTGTGTCGATCCGGTTTACGTCGGGGCCCAGATCGTGAACGCGCTCCAGTCCGTTGTCTCGCGCAGCAACGACCCGCTCGACTCTTTGGTCGTATCCGTCACGAAATTCAACGCCGGTTCCGCGCGGAACATCATTCCCGAAACCGCTGTTCTCGCGGGCACCTTTCGCGCCCTCGACGCTGCGGTGCTCCGGCAGGCGGAAGAGCGGATCCGCGCGCGGGCGGAGGACGTCGCGCGCGCCTTCGGGGCCGTCGCCGAGGTTGACATCCGGCTCGGCTACCCGCCCGTCGTCAACGACCCGCGTGCCAACGCGCTCGTACGTGACGCAGCTGTGGAGGCCGGAACCGGCGATCGCCTCAAAACAACCCGCCCTATCCTCGGAAGCGAGGACTTCGCTTACTATCTGGAGGAAGTGCCCGGATGCTTCTGGTTCCTCGGTTCCCGCCCCGCCGCCCGCCCGCAGGTGCCCTTCTGCCACAACCCGGCCTTCGACTTTAATGACGCCGTCCTCGGCGACGGCATCTTCATGCACGTCGAAATCGCCCTCCGCTTCGCTGAGCTGTGGGCGCGGCTGGCGGAGACTGCGGACTGAGGCAATATGCTTATTTTTCAACAATTTCCCGCCTATGAAAAATGGCTGGCATTTGCTCTTGTGCTGAAGCCAAGAATTTGATGGTCTTGATTCATGTATCGACGACCCTATCCAAGGAGGCTGGTGGCGCCGGAGGGCGAATCAGCGTGTTATCACTGTTACGGGCGGTGTGTGAACAAGGAGCGGCTGCTCGGCGACGGGGAGGCGAAGGACCGCTTTGTCGCGGAGTTGCGGCGCGTGGCGGCGTTCTGCGGGGTGGAGGTGCTGACCTTTTGCGTGATGTCGA
>SLLG01000220.1 GCA_007134215.1 Opitutales bacterium
GTAATCGGTGGAAAAAACAGCGCCAATACAATAAGATTATATCAGTCTGCACTGGAGCTTGGAAAAACAGCATGGCACATAGAAAAGTCGTCAGACCTGCCTGCTGAAATCAGGAACTACAACTGCGTAGGGATAACTGCAGGTGCGTCAACTCCTGACTGGGTCATAAAAGAAGTGGAAGATAAATTGAAATCGTATTAGAATAATTATAATTATCAGGTAAAAGAAGATGTATGAACTACTGGAAAAAATAATTAAGGTACTTGTTATTAAAAGGGAAAATCCTGTAATAAACTTTACCTATTTTATGGATCAGCTGAATTCCTACTATGAGTCAAACAGGGAACAGCTTCAGGCAAAAAGTGCCGAAGAATTCAGGCTGTCGGCCATACCTGTGCTTAAGCGAATGGAGAATGAGGGAACCTGTACAATAACATATGAAGCCTCAAAAATTGTATCATTTCAGGTGCACAAATACTACAGGCAGCTGATTATGAAGTATTACAAGGATCTTGAAGAAAGACCGGATCTTCCATTTCCTGACCTTGGCAGTTTTGATTTTACAATTGACAGCAGCTGGATAATCCCTGTGAACCTTAAAAGCAGCACGACAGATGTCTTTGATGTAAAAGAGTCTGAAAGCGGCAAAGTGCTTCTTGTTGAGTTTCAGGAGGGAATAAATGATGTTGTTCTGCCCCCTGAAATAGCATATACCCTGTTTTTTGACAACGTGCTCAAAAAAATACATATATTTATACAAAATCAGAATAATTATGCATATATCGGCAGATACCTCAGAAAAGCATGCCAGGGTAATGAACTTGCCGTTAAAAATATGATGGAGTCTGTGCTTAGCGGGCCGCCCAATTTCAGAAAACACATAAAAGCACCTGAAGATTTTGCATTCAGGTTTTTTTCATTTATGTGCAACAAAGTTATGAAGGATATTGAGGACAAAAACGACAAGACTGCTTCAGATATTTATACGTATCAGGCCATGGCCATGCTCAGGATCTATATTACTAGCGGAAGGGCAAAGGTCCAGAAAGAGGCCCAGAAAAAAGCTGATTACAAGGACCTTGCTTCAAAGGTGAAAAAAGAGCCTTATACTTATACAATTACAGATCTTTATGATATAAAGGATACAAGGGGCCAGCCCTATTCGTCAAAATACTCAAGAGATTTCATAAATGAGTTTGTTAAAAAAGAAACAACTGCTTTAGAGAATGAGGATCTTCCTTATCTTGTAAGAATAAATATTGAAAGAAACAAGGATTATTATATACAGAGAGATATGCTGTCCCGTGTTTTTTTAAAGTCGGTACTTTCAGCCGGGGCCGAAATCAGGGACAGGTTTTTCAATGAATGGAAGGACCTTCTGATGAAATTCAAAAAAACACGGGAAATGGACAATGAACCCGCATTTAATGCAGAACTGGAAAATATTGTCAGATCTGATTACAAACTGCTCTCGGCTCTTTACTCTAACCCGGGGCTTGTTTACCTTGCAAATAAGTCAAATAATGTAAACAGCCAGATCAAGGCGTCTGTTGAATCATGCTTTAAAGATCCCGGAAAATTCAAAAATATTGATGCTGTTCTCGGCCTTGACAGGCAGGACCTGCTTAAGCAGGTTAAGGCTTCTCTTCCGATTACCCATGCTATTCCTGTTATAGGAAGATTTCTGGCGGCAATAGTATCAATTTTCAGGGGGAGAAAATCAAGGTCTGCCGGGAAGAGTCCGGGAGAATATGGAATGCCGGCTGATAATGTCTATCAGGAACTATCCCCTCCGGGAAGCCGGGAGTATAATATCCAGGCGGCGGGAGGACGGTCTGCAGCCGGTGCGGCAGGGTATGGTGATGCAATAAAAGCTCTCAAAAAAAAGTATCTCAGGGATAACCGGGATATCAACCTTACTCTTGAAGAACTTGCAGAAAAGTGGAACCCCCTGTTTGACCGGGAAAAAAGGCAGGATCTTGTTGAAGACATCAACTCTCTTATAAGGGATTTTATCCGGTCAAAAAAAAGGCTTTTAATAAAGTTTCCCCCGGATGAAAAGAGAATAAAGGCTCTTACAGATGACCTGTTGAACAAAACCTCAAAAATCGGAATAAAAAAACAGGACAGTTTCCGGAAAAATGTTGAACTCTACATAATAAAGCTTCTGGATAATATCAAAAGCCTCTGACAGCTGCGGACGGGACGGTTTTTTTTATTATATCAAGAAAAACAGAATATTCCTCCTCGCTGAAGGGAGAGACACTTTCCCACTCACTGTCAAGGGTATTCCCGGGGTTGAATCTGTTGAGCGTATACTTTCTGCACCCTTTTACCAGGTTTGAAATATATTTCATGTCTTCATAATCAATAATTCCGGGAACAAGTGTTGTCCTGAATTCATATTCGCTAATATTTTTCATCACCAGGTTGATTGACTGTTTTATTTTGTCCTCTATTGAAGGATCAATTCCTGCACCGCCCAGAAGGCTGTATTTTTGCGGAACTGTTTTTATATCCATAGCAATGTAATCTGCCCCGCATGCAATCAGTTTTTCAGGCAGGGTCCCGTTGGTATCAATTTTAACTTTGTATCCTGTCTTTTTTACTTCCTTTA
>SLLG01000293.1 GCA_007134215.1 Opitutales bacterium
GATTTCCAAGCTGAGAGTGTAGGAGCAGCTCCAGACGCGTCTTCTAGACCGTGCCGCATTCGATCGATGCTTCGGCTCTGGTTTGGTTTGTGTGCTAAGCGTGTGCCGCCCTAGGTCGGGTGTGATGACCAACTGCTGATCTCCTGGTGCCTCTGGAAGTAGAGAATGGCGCACGAGCCTATGGCCCTTGACTCATCCGTGCAGTCCCGTACACTAATGCATCATTGCCCCGTTCAGCGACGCGGCCATCGCGTGTGGCAAGCCCATGCCGTGTCGTTTGATTTGGAGTATTGGGCTGGTTTGATCGGCCCAGACGCGTCCAATGATCGTGGTGGGTTGTTAGCTACCTTGGGAGGCTCGTTGTGGTCAAGCGGTTGGTCATTCTGGGCTTGCTAGTAGTTGTTGCGTTTTCGGCTGTTGTCGCGTGTGCAGGCAGGGACGAAGTGAGCGTCTCACTTTCTCCTGCAGAAGTGACCTTGGCACCTGGGGCTTCTCAGTTGTTTGACGCAATCGTGTCCGGAACGCCTGAATCGGCAGTGGTGTGGAGCGCTACCGGCGGCAGAATCGAAGCAGCCGATGCGGGCATCCTTTTCACCGCTCCTATCGCCGAAGGGTCTTTCGAGCTCACTGCCACCAGCGTTGCGGACCCGAGTCGTTCTGCTAGGGCAGTCGTGAGTGTTAGTGCGCCTGCTGGTTCTGCTGTTGTCCGCCTACGCTTCTCAGCGATACCCGGATCGGACCGTGAAGACATGATCGCTGCAAGTGGACTCGCCGAAGCTTTAATTGACGTTGATTCGAGTGAGACTGACTTCTTCGTCCGTGAGGTTGAAGTCGGTTCGGTCGGGGTAATCGACGCGGCACGCGAGTTCGGTTGGACCGCCGTCTGGCCAGCCTGGTTTTCCGAAGAGGACGCTGAATCGGTATCCGCCCTGACTGCGGCAGGCAACGATGGAGCCGTGATCGGGTCGCTGTCTACGGCTGTCTGGCTTGTGTTCGTCCAGCCCGGGATCTTCCATGCTGACCCGGAAGAGGCGCTCAACATAGTTAGTGTCTTGCGGTCGCTTTCGGGAGTGGAGGAGTTCGCAGGTGTCTTGGAGGAAGCCGCTCTGCTGGGAGATCCGCTCGATTCGCCAGGCTTCGACACCGCATACTCGCTAGCACTCGAAGAGGCCTTTCAGGCGCTGGGGACCTTGACGTTGATGCCGCGGCAGCCACCTGCCGCGGTGAGCGCCTCGAGATCCTGCAGCGTGTGAAGGCACTCGTCAGCCATGACGACGATGTCGAGGCCATCGCGGCGAAGCGCGTCGGCACGCGCCTGCAGCGCACAGAGATCAGCGACAGCGGCGGCGGGGACCGGTTGCTCGAGGATGATCCTGCCCGCGATCGCCCCGGCATCGTGCTCTTCCGCGATCCGATCGATCAGCGCGTTGGCCGCATCGCGGCCTAATGATTCGTTGAAGTCGAGCCATTGGAGGTTGTCGCGTCCGAGTTCGCGGTTGATGGAGGACATCGCCCGGAGGACGGCGAGATTAGTGTCGGGTCGGGCGTCGGCCTTGAGCCGCCAGCCGCGGAAGCGCCTGAGACGCTTACGGAGTCGGCGTCTCGCTTCGTCGAGGTCGCGACTGACGGAGGACGAGCTCGCGGTCACCTCGATGAGGTCGTCGTGGCCACCGAGGAACCGCGCTAGGCTCATGTCGAAGGCACGCGCCCCCAGATCGAGCAGCGCGGTCTCGACGCCGGCGATGGAGCCGCGCAGCGGCATCGGCCCTCCAGGCCTGTTGGCCACCTCACGTGCGATGGCCGCCAACGCGCTGACCTGTTCCCGGATCGCGTTCAGGCAGGCCTCTGGATCGGCTGCGTCGATGCGTGTGTCGTGCAGGTGATCCATGGCGCGCGTGAGGAAGGGCCATACGTGACGCCGTGGGTCGCCCGTCAGGGGCCCACGTGGAGTGGCTTCACCGACCGCCGTCAGCTTCTTGCCGCGATGCTCGGCCGTCAGGGTGATGATGTAGTTCGTGTTCCCTTGTGTCGACGAACGGGCGGTGACGAAGGGTCGCCTCAACCGACTCTCGTACGCCACGACGGTGCAACGGACGAGTCGGATCGATGACGCACGTACACCGATCCTGCTGGCGATCGCGGCCTTGAGCGCCGGCCCGACTCCCGTAGGCGACCGGCCCTTACTGCCTACGCCGACGCGGCGCATCCAGCGCTTGATCCTGCGCACGACCTCATACGGCTCGTGCTTCACGCCCGTACAGCCGAACTTCGTGAGAATCGTCGAAACCGTTGGCGGCGGCCGCGCCATGGCTCGGTGCGGATGTGTGTCACGGAGGCGTTGGGTGGCCCAACACGGACCCTTGCGACGAGTTCGTCCACCGCTTCGGGACTGCCAGAGACGACGGCTTCGACGGTGCCGTCGGAGCGGTTCCGGACGAAGCCGGTGAGGCTGCGGCGCCGAGCTTCGTCTTGAAGCCAGCGCCGGAAGCCGACCCGCTGGACCGTGCCGCTGACGAGGATCCTGGTGGCTGGGATCGGCACGTGGTCGCCGTCTAGGGCGAAGCGCGTGATCAGGCCGTCCACGATGGCGCCGGCGACGTCGACGGGGTCACC
>SLLG01000107.1 GCA_007134215.1 Opitutales bacterium
CCTCCGGCAAGGTCGGGCTGTCGGGGTTCCCGGGCGAAACCGTGTATTTCGCCTTCCGCTATACCTCCAGCGGGACGGCCGCCGGCTCCAGTGAACTTTGGGCCATCGACAGTGTCTCCGTCCTCGCGGGCGATGACATCGCACCGATACCGGCCGTCACCCTTGCGGGCGAGCCCGGCACTTTCCGCGAGGATGTACCGGCGGGTGAGGCAAAGGTTGTCGTCTCCATTCCCTCCGCGCTCGGAGAGGTTCTCTCCGTCTCCCTCCGCAGCTTCGCACCGGACATCCTTGGCGTTCCGCCCACGGCGGTCATTCCGGCGGGCGAGTTGTCTGTCTCCGTCAATCTCACACCCGCCGCCGGGCTTGCCCTTGAGGCGGCGACCGAGGTCGTCATCGAGGCCCGCAGCAGTGGCGCAGCGGGCGGTGCGGCCCCGGTCACCGTCCTGCCGTCCAGCCTTGTCGAACTGTCCCTCGCCGTCGAACCCGATACCGTCTTCGAAGCCGACGGAGCGGGTGCCGCGATACTCACCGTAACCCTCTCTGAAGCGCCGGCAGAGTATCCGGTTGCCATTACACTCGCTTCCTCCCATCCGGAAGCCGCAAGCGTGCCGGCCGAGGTCGTGATCGAGAAAGGATTCTCCGCCGACGTACCCATCGACGCCCTACAGGACGGCGTCTTCACCGGCGACCGCGTTGTCACGCTGACCGCTTCGGGCGAGCGCATTGCTCCGGCGAGCGTCCAGCTAACTGTGCGCGAGAGCGACCCGCCGCCGGAACTATCGCTCGTCCTGAACCCGGTCCTCGTTTTCGACAACGCGGGGCCGGAAGCGTCGCGCGCCACGCTTATGCTCTCCGCCACGCCACCGACGGGCTACCCCTTCACCGTCACGCTCGCCGCCGACCCGGAGGGTATTCTCGTCATTCCGGAGTCCGTTACGCTGGCGGGCGGACTCGAAGCGGCCTTTGACATTGGCGTGACGGCTGGCAGTGTCGCCACGCAAACCGCAGTAACACTCCGCGCGGAAGGCGAACCGTTCAGCGCTGCAACAGGCACGCTCGATGTCCGCCCCGCCGAAGGTGCCGGACCACCCGCCCTCGCGCTCGTTCTTCCTGAGCGTCTCGGCGAAGGGGAAAGCGGGAGCGGTCTGGTCTTTGTCCCGACCGCCCCCGGCGCCGATATCGCGGTCGCTCTCGTCAGCAGCGACACCACCGAACTCGAGGTTCCTGCCGAAGTGGTGATCCCCGCCGGTTCCGCCACCGCCGGGTTCACCGTTACGGCGCTCCACGACGGCATCATGGACGGCGATCAAACCGTAACGGTGGTCGCTTCCGCTGAAGGCTACTCTTCGGCGAGCGTGAGCCTTGTCGTGGAAGACCGCGACACGCCGCGCAGCATCGAGCTTCGCGCCGACACCGACGTCATCGACGAAGGCGACGAGCTTCTCGTCATCGCGAGACTCAGCGCGCCCGCGGGCATGCCGCGCGAACTGCGGTTGAGCACAACAAGTGGCGTTCTCTCCGTTCCGCCCTCGCTTGAAGCGCGCGCCGATGCCGTCGAAATTCCCTTTGTCGTAGAGGCCGTCGTAGACGGCGTCTTCCGCCCCGACCGCATCGTCACCGTCATCGCGGAGATCGACGGCTATTCCGTCGGAACACTCGACCTCCTTGTGCGGAACACCGATCCGCGCGGTCGCATCACCCGGCCGCTCCCCGGCCAGTCCTTCGCCATCGGCCAACCCGCCATCATTGAGATCGAACTCGAAGGCGGCCTCGAATCCTTGACCGACGTGACGCTATTCATTGACGGCAGCCCGGCGGCGCAGTGGACGCGCCCGCCCTTCCGCACCGAGGAGACCTTCGACTCCCTCGGTCCGCGGGAGTTATCCGTCGAAGTGCGCGACGACATCCTGCGCGACGAGACCCTGCCGCCGGTCGTGATTGATATCGTCTTCAATCCGGTCGTCAACAACCGCGACTTTGTCGTCCAGATCTATGCCGATATGTTCGACCGGGAGCCGGAACCGAACGAGTTCAACCGGCACCTGACCGCCCTCGAAAGTGGCACCCGCACGCGGGTGCAGGTCACCGCCGAATTGTTCCGCTCCGCTGAGTTCGAGCGCCTCCGCGCGGGTAAATCTATGGTCTGGCATCTCTACCGCCGGTTTCCGGATTGGGAGGAGTTTTTCCGTACCAATATCTTCATGTTTCAGTTCCAAGCCTCGCCCATCGGCGGTCCCACCATCGTCCAGTCGCGGGGCTGGAACGGTTTTCTCCGCAGCACGAGCAATCTGTTTTTTGATACGCTTGGCAGACAACCCGGCGGCCTGCTGGGGCTCGCCTACCACGGCATCCACCGCAGCGTCGAATTCGAAGAAGCGCTCGGCGGCCGCCCCTCCGATCTGCCCGACCGCGATATTTTCTCCTATTTCTGGACCAACCGCCACGACCACGATCCCACCGCCCAGCAGATCGTCCAGGCGTTCAACCGCATGGAAGTTTTCCGGGCGCAAAAAGATGCCATCTACCAAAACCTCGACAACCGATCCTACGGACGCGCCCGCTTCCTCGACGCCCTCGTGCGCGGGGAGTTGATCAACGGTCAGGACATCGTCTGGGGACCGCCCAACAACAACTGGCGCGACATCGTGCGCGTCTCCTCGCTGTGGATGACCCTTTGGAGCGGCGATCCCGCCAATGGTCTGCCGCCGTTCGAAGGCTCGGCCGCCGAAGCCCTTGCGCGCGCCGGTGAGGACATCGAAGACATCATCGCCTTCATCCTCGACCACCCGCGCTATTGGGAACGCTTCGGGCATGCGTGGATGGAGGCGCAAACCAACAGCGGCGGATGGCGCACCTCCGGTTGGTTCGGAGATTTCCACTACACTTCCGACACCTTCCCGTGGGTCGCCCATGCCGAACACGGGTGGATCTACGCCGGGCGCGCAGGGGCCAACGGCAGCGGATGGTTCCACGACGGCGCGCTCGGCTGGCTCTGGGCATCCGCACAACTTCACCCTTGGCTCTACCGGGCCGAGACCAGCGGATGGATCTACCATGCGGAGACCGGTGCCGTCCGCCGATTCTACGATCCCGCTGCGGGAAAGTGGCTGGAGCCCGCGCGACGGTAACAGCCGCTCCCTGCCCGGAGTCTCTCTCCGTTTCATTTTCCGCTCATCTGTCACCGAACGAGCCCAGCCGGTCGAGGAGTTCCCCGACAACTTTCCACTCCCGGTTGCGCTTGAGTCGGACGGCTCCCTTCTCGGCGGCCATGGCGAAGGTCGCCACGGCGATGTCGGTCGCCACCCACAGTTCCTTCGGACGGTATCCGGAACTCCCCACCGTGTCGCGGAACAGATCCCAGACAACCCGGCCTGGCGTAAGGCGCCAGTCGTCCTCAATGTGCGGCGGAAACGCAAACCCGTCTTCGGTGCGCACAATGAGGGCGACAATCGCATGCACCGGACCATTGGGCGTCATCACCGGCTGCCGCATGAATATCGAGCCGATCTCCCAGGTTTCGTCCGCGACAGACGCTTCGGCCACCTGGACAACCTCCTCCGCGGGCGGAAGGAAGGGGGGCGGCGGCTCGTCCCCTTTATCACATGGGATCCGCGCGTCCACGAGGTCCCATGAACCGGTGTCATCGGCATTGCCGCTTCCGCGCAGACGGAAAACAGGGAGTGTTTCAGGCACGCCGCGGCGCACGGTCGGCAAGCGCTTGCGCAGAGCCGTACGGGCGCGCTTGTCGCGGAAAACGGGTTCCAGACTGGAAAGGAGCCGCAAGGCCCGCGTGAGGTCCGGCGCAAGATTCGCGGGAAACACCCACGGGAGCTTCCGCGGATGGTAGTGGCGGAAACGCATCCACCGCAACGCGCCGCGCGGCGGCTCGGGGAGACCCGCCAGTCCGTAGAGGGCGCGGGCATCCCTTCATCGTCATCCGCCTCCGTTTCGCCACCGCCGGATTCCCCGTCGGCCGCGCCCTCGATCAAACCGTCGATACGATCCATGTCTTCCAACGCGTCCGCCAGCTGCTGCAAACGCTTGTTCACCGCCTCGAGATCGAAGGCCCCGGGGTCGTATCCCTCCAGAATCCACTCGTCAAACTCGTCGAGTTCATCCCGCTTTCCCCGGCGGCGCGTAATGACGTATGCACACACACGGCTGTCGCCCGGCGGGCCGCCGCAGTCCTCCAGCGGCGCTGCGCCCTCGCCCGCGAGGCAGCGCAGGCGCGTGCCCGCTTCCTCCGGCGCTACCCCCTGCACCCGGAACTCATGCATGTGGTCGTCGTGCCACGGCATGACCGCCTACACGATTTCATGCAGACCCAAGAGCGTGATATCGCGCGGACAACCACCTCGCGCCACACCGGACGCTCAAGATGAAGCAGTTCGATCCTCAGAATAAAATGCGTCGCTTTCATATAAATGTCACTGCTCCGCCGCAACCGGCCCCGCGTCATGAGCGGTCCGGCCACGCCGCGAATGCACGCCCAATCCATGCCCGTCAGCCCGCCGCCGTCAACCGTCATCAGTTTGGCCTGAGATTTATTCATTTCTATAATGAAATGAGTTCTTGTATCGGAGAAATTACAAGAAAGACAACAAGCGGCCACATACCTGCTGACTATCATATTAAAATTTAGTTTCTCTGAGTTATTACAAATTTTGATTCAGGACAAAAATTAGCTCAAAAGTGATGAAGAGACTCCATGGCAATAAACCGGCATATACCATTGACCTCTCCTGACCGCGTTTGCACGGGCGGACATGGCGGCTTGCTCTGCTCGGCATATATTTCTCAGAGTTACTGGAACTATTGACTTTGCTCAACCGGAAAAACATATGGGCTATTTAATTAATTCTCTAAATGGAAATCCGGTTTCTACCATTTTTCGCAGCGGCGGTGCCTGCCTGACGAGGCGTCTGATGCGTTGCCGAAGGCCTCGGGGAGGCGGGGCGGCGGCAGCCGGAGCCACAGGAGGGTTGGCACCGGGTGCGGGTATTTCTCAGATCTCGACCGACGGGCGGCGGTTGGGCCGGGTGTCCGGGGTGACTGTCGGCAGGCGGTTGCTGTTGGCTCCGCTCATTCCCTTTTCGGTGCGGCGAGGGCGGCGAAACGTGCGAAGCTGGCGGCTAGGGCACGGAGGCTTTCGTCGTCCGGAAGCGTAAGCTGCAATGTGGGCCGTCCTTCGGCGTCGCGGGTGACACACTCATTGAGCCCGGCGGCGACCTGTTCTTCGAGGGCCGACTGCGCCTGTGCTCCGTCCGGGACGGCTGCAGGGTGCGGCAGGATGTTTTCGAGGAAGCCGAGCACGGAGGTGAGCATCTGTCCGCCGGAGAGAGCGAGCCGCCGACGCCGATCCTCCGAAGCGCGTTCCGCCTCCGCCCGCGAGACTTCGTCGACCGGAGCGTCGGGTTTCGCGCCGATGAGTAACTCGAGACGCCGTTTCAACTCCTCTATGCCGCTTTCGAGCGCGACCTCGTCCTGCGTGGAGCCAATGTCGAGCGCGGCGAGGGCCAGTTCTTTCTTCGCCGAGAGCGTTCCAAGCAGGCTCTCCTCGATGGTGTCCTCGGTGACGAGGATGTGGACCTGCACGGGCCGCTGCTGCCCCATGCGGTGCGCGCGGCCGATGCGCTGCTCGAGCACGGCGGGATTCCACGGCAGATCGACGTTGACGACGGTATCGGCTGCCTGGAGGTTGAGACCCGTCGATCCGGCATTGGTCATGATGATGAACCGGCAGGCGGGGTCGCTTTGGAACTCCCGCACGATCTGCTGGCGCTTCTTCTGCGGCACGGAGCCGTCGAGGCGCACGTAGCGATGCTTCAACGAAAGGAGCTTTTCCTCGACGAGGTCGAGCATCCGTGTCCACTCACTGAAGAGAACGACTTTGCGGTCGGGCTCGCCGCCGAGCTGTTCAAGGAGTTCTCCGAGTTTCTCGAGCTTCGTGGAGTGGTTGGGGAGCTGTTTGTCGACGAGAAAGGTGCCGTTGGCGCTCAGCCGGCACATGAGCAGCGCCTTCTGCAGGCGGATGATGTCCATCTCCGTGAGGTGGCTCTTGCGCGTGATTGAAGAGACGATCTGCATTTGCGAGCGGTGGAGATCGAGTTGTTGCGCGGTGGGCGGGATGCGGATGATCTGCGTCGAGCGCGGCGGCAGTTCCTTGAGAACGGACGCGCGCGTGCGGCGCAGGAGGACGGGGGCAAGCAGTTCGCGCAGCTTGTCAAGGCGGCGAAAGCCGACGACCTTGCCCGCCTCGTCGACCACGCGGTGTTTGTTGAAGAACCGGTAGGCGGGGCCGAGCCGCTGGTCGTCGATGAACTCCACGACAGAGAACAACTCGTCGAGGCGGTTTTCCATGGGCGTGCCCGAGAGCACGACGGCAAAGGGCGAACGCAGCCCCTTGATGACCCGGCTCGTCTTCGCCTCCCAGTTCTTGATGCGCTGCCCTTCATCGAGAATAATAAGATCCCACGGGCATTTCTCAATGGAGAGAATATCGCGCAGCACCTGCTCGTAGTTGCAGATCGTGAAAAACACGTCTTCCCCGTATTGCGCCGCGCGCTCCTTCGCGCCGCCGAGGACAAGCCGGGCGGAAAGCCCGCCAAAGCGCCCGATCTCCGCGAGCCACTGGGACTTGAGGGAGGCGGGGCAAATGACAAGGACGCGCGAGATATTGGCCTCGCGCCGGAGGTAGGCGGCGAGGCCGATGCCTTGGATCGTCTTGCCGAGACCCATTTCGTCGGCAATGACGGCCCGGCAGGCCCCCGCAGCGAAGGCGATGCCGTCGAGTTGGTAAGGCAGAAGCTCGGTTTTGAGCAGTTCCGCGCGCAAGGGATGGGCGGCGGGATCACGACGGATTTCGGCTGTCTTTTCGGCGAGATGAGCGCGAATGAGCACGGCCTCGATCCACTCTTCCGCATCGGGATAGACGCGCACGTCGTGGCCCGCCGCTTCGAGCCGACGCACGATCTCGACGACCTTGCGCGCAGCTTCCGTGTCGGAGCCCGCGCGCGCGTCGAGTTCGTTGACGGCTGCATGTAGCGGAGCCGGCAGACTCGCACCGGCGGGGACAAGGACGCGCGGGCGCGGGGACGCGCCGTAGGCAAGTGCGACGGCGAACTCTTGCTGCACATGCGGTTCGGCAAGGCGCGCGGCGGAAAATTTGCGCTTCACATGGGCGGCGAGCTTAATCAAGTGCTTGCACGTGCCGAGGCGGTTGGTCTTGAAATCACGGCACGAGCAGTAGGACTCGCCCGGCCCGAATCCGCGCAGCGCCGCCCGGTAGGTGCGCCCGGACACCGCGCTGTGCACGGTGTAGTCGGCCCACGGTGTTTCCGGATCGCGGCTCTTGAAGGTCATCCGCTCCTCGCGGGCACGCTGTTCGCGCAGGGAGAGTGCGAAAGCCGTCAATTCCTCCTCGTTGAGCAATTCCATCGGCTTCTGCTCCGAGGGAGGGACGGAAAGGCCGAGGGCAAGCTTCTCCTCAAGGACGAGTGAAAGGACGGCACCCTTGAGTTCGTCGGGCGCGCCGCGCGGGGTGGCTTCGATGCGCAGGCGGTTGCGCCTGTCATCGCCAAGACTCACGGTGACGGCGGCAGCGCGCCGGTCGTCAGCTTGGCCCGGAAAGGTGACGCGCAACCGGGACTTCGTGAGCTTCACATGCTCATTGATATCGATGTCGTAGCGCGCGCCCTCGACGAGGAGTTGTTTACCCTCGGGACCGAGGAGCTTGGCCGCCTGGACCTCCGTGAGGCGGGAGAGGCGGTCGTGGAGCGTGAGCTTGCGGGACGGTTTCGTGGCGGGCATGGCGTGGAACGGTGCGTCTACGGATTTGCGTGGCAAGAAATGCGCGGGGGCACGTTTGTGGAAGTGGTTTCTCTGGATTTCATTGAGCGGAGTCAAGGGGGCGAATAGAGTTGCGGGGATTGCCGGCTGGTCCTCACAGGACAAACGCCGTGCCGGTCTCCAAAGGCTCCGCGCCGAAGGCGGCGGCCAGCGATTGGGCGAGGTCGGCGAGGGTCGGGCGGATGCCCAGATCTTCCGGAACATGCCCCGGCCCGAAAACGAGAACAGGAACGTATTCCCGTGTATGATCCGTTCCCGGATGGCATGGATCGCAGCCATGGTCGGCGGTGACAATGATGCGGTCGCCCCCGCGGAGGAGCGGGGACAAGGCGGCGAGCCTCTTGTCGATCACGGCCACGGCGTCGTGGTAGCCGCGCGGGTCGCGGCGGTGCCCGTGGACCATGTCGGTGTCGACAAGGTTGACGAAGACAAAAGCCGGCTGCGTGAAGCGCTCACGCAGGAGCGATTCGAGCCGGCCGAGGCAGGCGTCGTTGCCCTTGTCCGGGTAGACTGCATCGAAGCCAGCGTTGTTGAAGATGTCTCCGATCTTACCGATCGCCACGGTTCGCACGCCTGCGCGCCGCAGCGGATGCATGACCGTCGCGCCCGGCACGGCCATGGCGAAATCCTTACGCCGCGCCGTGCGGCGGTAATTCCCCGCCCCGCCCTCGAAGGGCCGCGCGATAACTCTCCCGACTTGCAATACATCGCATTGTTTGCGCATGAAGGCGCACATGGCATAGAGCCGCTCCACGGGCACCGCTGCCTCGTGCGCCGCAATCTGCACGACGGAATCCGCCGAGGTGTAGACAATAGGGTGCCCCGTCCGGCAATGCTCGCCCCCGAGGCGTCGGATGATCTCTGTCCCTGAGGCCGCGCAGTCGCCGAGGACGTCCGTGCCGAACTCCACGCGGAAGGCGTCGAGCAAATCCGGCGGAAAGGAAGGCGGACCGGGCGCGAAGATCTTCAGCGGCTTGTCGAGCACGACGCCCGCCAGCTCCCAGTGGCCCGTGACGGTGTCCTTTCCCGGCGAACGCAATGCCATGAGGCCGCTGGAGGCCTCCGGCCGCGCGGCGGGAGGCACCCCCGCGATCCGGTCGCCCCGCAGGGCCGCCGCGTTGCCCAGGCCCCACCGTGTGAGCACCGGCCAGCGCGCCCCGCCGACCGCCGCCGCCTGGTGCGCGGCAGTATGCGCCCCGGCATCACCGTAGGCGGCCGCATCGGGCAGCGCGCCCATTCCGAAGCTGTCGATCACGACGACACAGAGGATCCGCGGTTCGGCAGGCATGGTTGGAAGAGCAGTCTTGCCCGCCCACGGGCAGCGGCAAGCCGTGAAACCGCACGAAATGCGGAAAAAAGGCGGGGCGCGCCGTGGGTTCCGTTGACATTACGGCACAGGGGTGCCAGACAAGTCCGGAATTATCCAGCAAGATGCATTTTGGTATGACAACAATCGTAGACATCCGAGCGCGTGAAATCGTTGATTCGCGCGGAAATCCGACCGTCGAGGTCGACGTTGAACTGGAGTCGGGCGCCGTCGGGCGTGCGGCGGTTCCCTCCGGCGCGAGCACGGGCGAGAACGAAGCTCTCGAACTCCGCGACGGCGGGCTGCGCGGCAAAGCAGCCTCCGGCATCGACACCAAGCGCTACGGCGGCAAGGGCGTCCAAAAGGCCGTGCAAAACGTGCAGACGCTCATCGCCCCCGAACTGCTCGGGATGGACGCTGTCGACCAAGTCGGCATCGACCGGGCGATGCTTGACCTCGACGGCACCGACTCAAAGAAAAAGCTCGGGGCCAACGCTATCCTTGGCGTATCCATGGCCACGGCCAAGGCCGCCGCGACGGCCCTCGACCTGCCGCTCTTCCGCTACATCGGCGGGACCAATGCCAAGGTGCTCCCCGTCCCCATGATGAATATCATGAACGGCGGCGCGCACTCCGACGCTCCCATTGATATTCAGGAATTCATGATCATGCCGGTGGGCGCAGACAGTTTCAGCGAGGCCCTTCGCATGGGCGCCGAGATTTTCCATGCCCTCAAGGCCGTCCTCAAGGCGGGCGGACTCTCCACCGCCGTCGGCGACGAAGGGGGCTTCGCGCCCGTCCTCCCGAGCAATGAAGCCGCGCTTGACGTCATCGCCAAGGCCGTGAAAAACGCCGGCTACAAACTCGGCGACGATATCTTTTTCGCCCTCGATGTCGCCGCGAGCGAGTTCTACGACAAGAAAAAGAAGAAATACATCTTCAGCAAGAGCGATGGCTCCGAGCGCACGAGCGACGAGATGGTCGACTTCCTCGCCGGTCTCTGCGCGAAGTACCCGATCCTCTCCATCGAGGACGGCTGCGACGAAGCCGACTGGGCGGGCTGGAAGACACTCACCGACCGCCTCGGCGAAGAGGTGCAACTCGTCGGCGACGATCTCTTTGTCACCAACACAAAGTTTCTCCAGAAGGGCATCGACCTTGGTGTCGCTACCTCGATCCTCGTCAAGGTCAACCAGATCGGCTCCCTCACCGAGACCCTTGACGCCGTCGAACTGGCCAAAGAACACGGCTACA
>SLLG01000366.1 GCA_007134215.1 Opitutales bacterium
CATTTTAAGGATTTCCGCGTGACTAGAGCAGGATGAGACCCGCCTGCTTGCCTTCCTCACTGTTCACGACCGCGGCCTTGATCCTCGCCGGTTGCGCGTCGACACACGTGCCCGTCGACCGCACCGCCGACATGCCGGACTACGGGCGGGAAATCCACATCATCAAGCCGTCCCCCGAGGGCGATCCGCGCGAGGTCTATCCACGCATCGTCGAAGGCCTTTCGAATATCGGCTTCTCGGTCGTCGAGCTTGACGCGGACTCGCCCCTGCTCGGAGGACAGGGCACCGCCTTTCCCGTCTCGCGTGACGGCCACTTTGTGTCCGCCGCCCACGTCTTTGACAAACACAGCAGTGCCTCGCTCTGGTTGGGCGGTGTCCGCTACGACGCGGTCATCGAAAAGACAGACGAAGACCTAGACCTCGCCCTCCTCCGCGCCGATTTGCCGGACAACTCTGAAATCATGCCGCTGCGCCTCGCCGCCGATCCCGATTACCGCATGGGAGACGACGTCTTCACGATCGGTTTTCCCATGTCCGACGTGCTCGGCCGCCAACCGCGCCTGAACAGGGGCTTGGTCAGCGCGGCCGTCGGCTTGAAAGACGATCCAGACTACCTCCAGGTAAGCGTGGAAACCCAGCCCGGCAACAGCGGCAGCCCCCTGTTCAACAACCACCGCGAGGTCGTCGGCGTGATGCTCGGCACGCTCCACGCCGGCGAAACCATGCGGGCGACCGGGGGCGGGGCCGTTCCGCAGAACGTCAATTTCGCCGTCAAACTGGCACCCGTGCGCGCCTTCCTCGAAAACGCGGGGCTCGACCTCGGCACATCCGGCGACTCCGAGATGCCCGAGGACTTTGAAGAAATCAGCCAACTGGTCGCGCAGGCCCGCGCAGGCACGATCACCGACGAAGTCCTCGACGCCCAGAGACTCGGCTGTCTCGTCGCCTACCGCTCCATCTGGGATCTCTGGCGGCGCTTCTCCTTCTTTCATGTCATCTTCTTCGACATGGACACCGGAGACATCGTCTTCGTCGCCGGACAAACGGGCGACAACCTCGTCAGTAACGAACGCATCGTTATCGAACGCACTCTCGAGGAAATCCGGAAGGTCTTCTTCCCAGAGTGAGCGGAAAAGGAAACCGGCTCTGACAATAAGCATTATGGAACGGATCTGGGCTGACCTTCTCAAAGACGACGAGAACCTTGAAATTCCTGCTTGGCACCTTAAGGAGCTTGAAGAAACCGAAAAACGGATTCAGGAGGGCACGGAGCACTTTCAAGATTGGGAAACGGCCAAGCGGGCGATTCGCGGGGCATGAAGTTAAGAATTCTCACCGCGGCATCCCGGGACTTGGTAAGAGGCAGAAAGTTCTATGAGCTTCAAGCGGAAGGCGTGGGCGGATATTTTCTAGACAGCCTCTATTCTGACATCGACTCCCTGGTCTTGTATGCAGGGATCCACCGGAAGGTCCGAGATTATCACTGCATGTTTTCCAAGCGCTAAAATGACGCGGTCCAGCCGCGGCACGGGCCAGTGGGGTCCTCAATTGCAATCGCCCAGGTAAACGCAGGGCACGTCAATGCCGTCTGCTGTGAAAAAAGGCTTGATGATCTCGGGGTAGAAGCGGATCGCCGCCATCGCCGCCAGTGCCAGCCAGTTTACGCCCACCTGATGGTTGTCGCAGTTGCCGCCGGGCACGACCGCGTGCGGGTCGAGCACACGGCAGCGGAAGACATGCTCCAGCTGGTGGAATCCCGCGTGGCGGTCCGAAAACGAGTGGTTCCTGCCGATATACTCACGCACATAGAGCAGCTCTTGCACCTGCACCTCCACCCCGCACTCCTCCATGCACTCGCGCACCACCGCCTCACGCAACGTTTCCCCCGGCTGCTGGCCGCCGCCCGGCAGGATATAATACACCCCGCGACGGTCCCGCATTTTCGCCGCAAGCAGCCTACCGTCGTGGATGACAATAGCGCGCGCAGCCGGCCGGATGGCCCGTATAGTGGTCGCGGTCTTGCTCACAACCCCACATTGCAGCGCGCCCGACCCCGCCGCGCAAGACAAGGTTGTCGCCGCATTCGGAAATCCTCAGGCCGCGCCGCCCGGGGTGTTCGTCGGCGGATCCTCCGCAGCCCCGCTGTTGTCCGCCGCCGGTTCGTCGCCGCCGTTGTCGTCTTCGGCAACGATGTGGGCTTCTTCGTCACCGTCGGTGGGCAGGCCCATGTCGGCATCGTCGGGGGCGGCGTCGGGCATCGTCGCCTTGCGGATCCACTCGGTGATCTGGCTCGGGCTGAGGACGTCGCTGGCAGGGAGTTCTTCGAGGGAGCGGATGCCGCAGAACTCGAGGAAGGCGTCGGTCGTGGCGTACTGGAGAGGCCGGCCGGGGAGATCGGCGCGGCCGACGACATGGACGAGTTCTTTTTCGATGAGGCGATTGACGCCGCTGTCGGAGGACACGCCGCGCACGGCCTCGATTTCGGAGCGGGTGACGGGCTGCCGGTAGGCGATGACGGCGAGGGTCTCGAGGGCGGCGGCGGAGAGGCGGCGGGGGCGCGGTTCGTCGCGCAGGAGCCGCACCCAGTCGGCATACTGGG
>SLLG01000020.1 GCA_007134215.1 Opitutales bacterium
GAGGGCTTTTTGCGATCATTTGAGACCAATATTACTGTTCCCTCTTCATCAACTATTTTTTGCATAAATCTCTCACCCTCGACCCCCACTCCCAGATATACAAGATGAGGCTGGCCTCTCTCAAAAACGGCTGCTACTTTCTTTGACAACCAGCTCAATGAGAATGTCCGTTCCAGATTCTTAGGTACAATTTCATAATAGTCCGGCCCCCAGCAGACTTCGAATCTCGTCCGAAGAAATGGATCTCTATAAATGAGCCCCTCCAAAAAGCGCCTGACCTTGTCCCCCATGTCGGGTTTATCACAATGACGATAGTGAAGGGCGATGCAGGAACCCTTATATTCCACTTGCAATGCTTCAGGTGGAAAATAATCTTTCGAAAGCGTCCTACGCAATTGAACAATATCTTGATAAAGATTGGCTGCCGTTACTAAAGACTCTTTTGCAAAAGCTGATCCTCTATTATCGGTTTCTGCTTCAAGCTCATCACTAAGTCTTATTAGACTCTCCACGATACGGTCCTGGCTTGCATTAACTCCCTTAGTCTGACCATGATATCTCATAGCCAGTTTTAGCTGAGACCCATGCAAACCAGAAAGAAAAAGCAGATAGTTTTTGTCCGCTTCATTAAGCTTCTCGAACAAGGGGTAGATTAGCCTTTCCATAGATACGATCTCCCGTCCGCTGGTAAGACAAACGACATCCCCATCGGCAAACAACTGCTGATCACCCTTATTTTGGCTTGATTCCATTAAACTCATAAGAACATTTGTCGCGGAGGCGCTTAACACTGGAGAATCAATATGATCTGCAAATGGCATAAGCACGCCATCGTAGTTGACTATCCAACATTTTGGCACCTGCAGTTTGCGCAACAGGCCGATGGTTTGATCGATTTCACCCAGCAAGGATCTCTCAAAGCCAACCCTCTTTTTCCCTGTTTCCACACCAAGTCGGCTGGGTTCATCTCTATTCTGTGCAGCCTTGTTCAGTTCCTCATAAAACCTTCTGGCCCAAGCCCTTAAGTCATGCTTGCGCAGGTGTTCCTGGAGGCTGCGCAAGGAGTTTTTTAAGACATCGTGACGACTGGTTTGTCCCAACATCCAGACTGCGTCGCGCATCGCATTGGCAATACTTTGCGGCGCTAGCGGATCAACGGTAAGCAGCGCTGTTCGCATATCGCCAAAGTTGCTATCACGCTGAAACTGCTCGACAGCCCCATTGTCCTCACTAATAATAAACATTTTTGGGCGACCGCCATCAGCTACCGCTATTGCCTGCTTGATACCAATGCTGATCCCCTGCCGAATTGGTGTCATAACGGCAATGTCAGCAGCGCGATAATACCCGAGCAGTTCCGTACTTTGCAGTCTGCGCTCGGAATACATAAGAGGTTCCCATGAGCCCTGATGGTAATCGTCGTTAATCCTCCTGACAGTCTTACGAATCTGTTCTAACAAAGCCTGATTGTCTGCAATATGAAGTCGATCAACGGATACATACAACGCGAAAAGTACTTTTCCTCTCAATTCCTGATTGTTTTTCAACAATGAATCGAATGCTGCCAAACGCTCCAAGATACCGCCTGCTCGATCAAGGATTTCAGAACTGAAGAGAATTGTCTGCTTGGCCGCCGTTGTTTTCTGAACACCCGGAAGCTCTGACACGGTACGTAACGACCCCTTTTCTGCGTCCATATCTTCCGAAGCAATCACCGCGTGAAGTCTTAGTTCATGCTCTCTAGCTCTGGCGATATCACGCGAGACCTCTCTTATGGTATGATCCACATCAACCCCAAAAGGAAAGACCCCAACCACAACTCGGCGTCCTTGATGAAGCACGACAGAATGATCCTTGTCGACCTCCAATTCGTTAATCTCGCAACACTTTAAAAAATTTTTACGAAATGTTTCGGTTTGAAAACCAACAAGATCTGCTCCTAAGATTCCGTTTATTAAGCTTAATTGCTGCTCGTAACCCAGATAAGAAAGAAATATGTCTGATTCGGGGAAAGGGCCGGGGTAATAGTATCCTATCACCAGCTCTGGCTCGTCTTGTCGCAACATTTCCGGTGCCAACATCAACTCATAACCATTTACCCAAAACATGTTCTGATGGATATAAGGAGTTAGGTTCTGTAGTGCTACTTGGCTGAACCTGCGGTTGATTTGGCGAAAAGCAGACCAGGTTTGTTCATTGTTCTCGCTGCTTTTATCCGGAATGTTGTCATGCAGTATCGGCAACAGTATAGAAGTCGCAAAACCATCATATCCTAACTTGATCTCTCTCTCCGATAAAGGAACCCCCTGAACACCAAAGGGAATGCTACCGGCTGATTTCTTTAAAATCTCACTAACATCTTTCGCCTTTAAAAACCCGGGTATTTCTTCCTCTCTGCAGACAAAAGAAACTTTTGGCAGAACCAGGGAGCCTTGAGGAGAAGCCTGGTATTCTTTTTCTGCGGAAGAGTCCTCTGTGCATGCCCTTGGCTTAATGATAGGGCTCAGCGCCTCCCCAAGAAAGGTTTTTTGTATCAGCGGCTCACCCATTTTGTCGTACTGATTGTCTCTGACACGCAGAACGGGGGGGAAGGTCA
>SLLG01000328.1 GCA_007134215.1 Opitutales bacterium
CGAAGAGGCGCGTGCCCGTCTCCGGCTAGGCATGCGGGTCGCTCTCCGCGAGGGTTCGGCGGCGCGCAACTTCGACGCCCTATGGCCCGCGCTCCGTGAATTTCCCGCCGCCTGCTTCCTCTGCAGCGACGACAAGCACCCCGACGACCTCGTGCGCGGCTACCTCGGTGACATTCTTCGGCGGGCTGTCGCCAACGGCGTTCCGCCGATGGACGCGCTGTGTGCCGCCACGCTCAATCCCGTCCGGCACTACAACCTCCCTGTGGGCCTCCTCCGGCCGGGCGATCCCGCCGACATGGTGGAATTCGACAACCTTGCCGGTTTCCGCGTCCGGCGCACATGGATTGACGGACGGTGCGTGGCGGCGGACGGGCGCACCCGCCTGCCCGCCGTAGCCGTCCGGCCCGTCAATGTCTTCCGCGCGCGCCCGGTCGACGAAGACGCGCTCGCGCTGCCATGGTCCGCCGGAAAACCCTTCCCGGTCATCGTCGCGCGGGACGGACAACTCGTCACCGGGCGGGAAGATGTAGTACCCACCGTCCACAACGATACCGTCGTCCCCGATCCGGGCCGCGACCTCCTCAAGATTGCCGTCGTCAACCGCTACACGCCCGCGCCTCCGGCCGTCGGCCTCATCCGCAACTTCGGCCTGCGCAGCGGAGCGATGGCTGGGAGCGTCGCCCACGATTCGCACAATATCGTTGCCGTCGGCGCCGAAGACACCGCCCTAGCCCGCGCGGTCAACGCCGTCGTCGACTGCGGCGGCGCGCTCGCCTTCGCCGGGCCCGACGGTGTCGAAACCCTGCCGCTCCCCGTCGCCGGGCTCATGTCCGACGGCGATCCATGGACCGTCGCCAAGGCCTTCGAACGCCTTACCGCCCTCGCGCGGGCAGACGGCTGCCCAATGCGCTCCCCCTACATGACCCTGTCCTTCATGGCTCTCCTCGTCATCCCCAGCCTCAAAATCAGCGACCGCGGCCTCTTCGACGTCGACCGCTTCGCGCTGCTCGACTGAGAGGGCAATCTGAACGACGGGAAGTCCGTCAGGCGACATACAACATCGTATCACCGCGCACCCAGTTCATCGAGGAAGCGGCGGGCGTCGGCGTTACCCGGTTCGGCGCGGAGCACTTCCTCGAACTGCGCCGCCGCCTCCGCGGCGCGCCCGAGTCGCATGAGAGCGATGCCGTAATTCATGCGCGCGTTGACACGGTGCGGCTGCAGGCGGACGGTCGCTTCGAACTCCTCCGCCGCCTCCGCCACGCGCCCCGCGCGGGCAAGTCCGATGCCATGATTGTAGCGCGCGTCGGCAAAGGCGGGGTCGAGCCGTGCGGCTTCCCCGTAGAGGCGCGTCGCCTCCGCCGGATTTTCCGCCGACAAAGCATTGGCGAGGTTGTAGCGGGCGACGGCGTTCGACGGATCGGCTTCAACCGCCAGACGGTAGTGGCGTTCCGCCGCCACGCGGTCGCCGCGCCCCGCATGGAGTTGCCCGAGGTTGATGTGTGCGGCGGCGTTGGAGGGATCGATCTCCAGCGCGCGGCGGTACTGATTCATCGCCCCGAGAGCGTCTCCCTGCCGCGCCAGCGCAAGCCCCCAGTTCACTCGGGTAGTCGCGGAATCGGGCCGGATCTCCGCAGCCCGCCGGAAATGGCCCACCGCCTCCGCGTGGCGGCCGCGGCCGGAAAGAGCCATGCCAAGGCCGTTGAGTGCGTCGACGGAACCGGGGCGCGCGCGCAGTACCTCCGCAAAGGCTTCCGCCGCCGCGCCGTGGCGGCCCCGCGCCAGCAAAACCTCGCCCATTCCAAAACGGGCGCGCGTGTAGTGCGGCACGATTTCGAGGACTGCCCGGTATTGGTTTTCCGCGGCGACGAGGTCGCCCGTGCTTTCAAGGAAGCGGGCAAAGCGCTCGCGGAGGATCCAGTCGTCCGGCGGAGCTTGTCGCAGGGCACCCTCATATTGCGCACGCATGGCATCCAGCGACTCAGGCACAGCCGCCGCCCGCAACTCCGCCACCTCCGCACCGAGCGCTTCCACACGCTCCGCGTTGTCCGACTGGAAGGTGAAGGGAGGACGCCGCAGACGATCGCGTACGTAATCGAGAACCTCCGCCCGGTCAAAGTCCGTGAAGCCCAGCGCCGCCGCGCAGGACTCGGGTGAAGGCGGCGGCGTGCCGCTGTCGCGCGCGCGCACCCACTCCGGCAGGTGTTCCGCCGCGGTCTCCAGCAATCCCTTCGCGAGACGGTAATTGCCCGCGAAATTGAAATGCACGTGCTCGTGGAAAACCTCCAGTCCCGGCAATCCGAGCGGTGCACCCGTGCCCAGCGCCTCTGCCGCGTCGAAGAAACCCGCCGCTGTTCCGCGCCGCGCCGCCTCCGAACGGATGATTTCGTTGATCCGGGAATCCGCCCGTACTCTTTGTGTATCCAGATCACGCGCACGCAAATATGCCTCACGCGCCGCGTCCTCCCGCCCGAGGGCCTCGTGGCAAACCGCCATGCGGTAGTGGTGTTCGGCATGACGTGCGTCCAAGGCCGCCGCACGCCTGTAGGCAGCGAGGGCCGCCTCATGGTCGCCCGCTTCCTCATACGCCCGACCTGTATTGAATTCGTCCTGCCAGCGCTCTGTGTCGCGGAAATCTTCCGCATGCGCCGAGCCGAACGGCGGGCAGCCGCGCAGGTTGGTCGCCACTGTGGACAAAACGACGGCGGCGCCGGCTCGCTCCGCGCGGTCCAGGATATCCGCAAGGTTCGCCTCGAAATGGCGATAGATGGTGTCCATGCGCGGATCGTCGGCAGCCACTTGCTGCTCGATGAAGAGTTCCAGCCCGCGCCACTCCGTCGGCGCGTCCGTGCCGCCCCGCAGCATTTGCGCCAAGCCGTCAAGCGCCTGTCCCGCACGCGCGCGTCCAAGCGCCATGCGCGCACGGATGAGCCCAAGCCCCGGTGCCTGCGGCCCGAACACCGTCCCCGCGCCGAACGGACCGACAACCTCATTATTGCCCATGTAGACGATCCACAGGTCGCCGTCCATCGCCGCGCAGTCCCGAGCAATCTCCCGCACAACATGCGAGTTGATCGCCGTCACCGCGGCATTCACGACCTCGAAGCGCACTCCGGGAAACCGTTCGCGCAACATCACCTCAAGAAAGCGGGCGACCCCGTAAGCGGACTCGGGATCCCCCATCGCAGCCGATTCACCGAGAACGAAGATTCGGCACGTATCCGCGCCCTTTTCCTCCGGAAGCACGGCGGGATGCAGGGAACGGGCAAGAGCGTCGGGAAAAAACCGTCGCGTGTAGTCGCGGTTTTCCACATAAACAGTCTCGCCCTCAATCGCGGAACGCAGAAAAAACTGTGTGGGGTAGCCGTATCCCGCCAAGCGCAGCCCTCCTTCCACAAGCAGCAGAAGCAAGAGCGGCAGAGCCAGCGCCGCCGCCCGGAATACCCAAAGGCGTCCGTTCGATATCCGGCCCGCCGACGGTGCCTTCCCGGCTGCATCGCCCTTCCCTTTTGCCATTCCCCAATCTCAACACCACGGCACCGTCCCGCAAGGCGGAATCCGCCCCCGGAGGCATCCGCATCGGTTCGCCTCAGCCCACGGCCGCGGAACGATGGCCACGGCAACTCAGCAATCCGCCGCAGGCTCCCGCTCCGGTCGCGCCCGCCGCGCGAACCGCAATTCACCCTCCGCCGGAAATTGCCGTGCATCCGGAGGCTCCGCCCCGCCACCCTGAAGCCGCTCTGCCCACCGGGCGACAAACTCACCCGTGCCCACCGCCGCGCCGCGCAGGAATTCAGGCACACGCCGAAACAACAGGGACGGTTCCCCGTATGCCTCCTCCGAAGAGACGTCGGCACCATCCCCATCCCGCAATCCCTGCCGCCCGGTATCGTCCTTCACCGCAAGAAGCCGCGCGTAGGATTCCACAAACCGTTCGCGCTCCCCGTCGTCCGCCGGCCCCGCATGCGCCTGCCCGAGCATGGAGAGAATTCCGTCGCGCGCCCACTCCCGCAGGCCGTGCGCCACCGCGCCACCCGTCGCCGCGCCGTAGCCGCTCCAGCGGTAGACCTCCGCCCGCGCCGCAAGGCCCGCCCGCACCGGGTTCAACTCGATATACGCCCCCACCACGCGCAGCACATGCGGCGAGTCCTGCACCACGCAACTCTTGAACCGCTCCGCCCACAGCGTGCCGACACGGCCCCGCTCCCCGTTGTACCAAACGGTGTAGCGCTGCTTGAGCGTCTTCATAAAGCCCGCGAGGCTTCCCATGCGGCTTTTCAAGTGCTCCCGCACCTCTTCCGCATCGCGCGAGTCCGTCTTCAAGACCGCCTCCAAGCGCCGCGCGTCGAGATTGATATACGGGCACTTGTCTTCTCCGTAGAGCGCGCGGAAGCGCCGCACCAGCTCGGCGTCAGCCACTTCTCTCGCCACCGGATCCACCCGTACAAGGATGTGGAAGTGGTTCGACATCACACAGAAGGTCAGCACCTCCACGCCACAGAACTCCGCCACCCGCCGCAACTCGGCGACAAAGCGGTCCTTCGCCTCATCGTCTGCCAGCAGGCGCTCCTTGTTCACGCACCGGCCATAACAGTGGTAGCACGCCGGACCATCCGTCCGAACGCAACGTAAGGGATAGGGTCGTCTATACATAACAAACCGATTTTTCATCCCCCCGCTTCCACCGTCAAGTCAAATGTCAGACATTTTCTCGCGGTGTGATGTGGCGGATTTGGGCGGGGGCCGCCTGGGTATCAGCGTTTTCTCTTTTTGAGGCGGAGGTCGTAGAGGTCGGTGCGCCGGTCCTTCCAGTTTCGGACGCTGCCGCCTTCGTGCAGTTCCTTGAGGAGGTCGAGGTCGATGTCGCAGATGAGTACCATTTCCGTGTTCGGGGTGGCCTCGGCAACGATCCCGGTGCTGGGGAAGGCGAAGTCGCTGGGCGAAAAGACGGCCGACTGGGAGTATTGAATGTCCATGTTGTCGACGCGCGGGAGGTTGCCCACGTTGCCGGAGATCGCCACGTAGCACTCGTTCTCCACCGCCCGCGCGTGGGAGCAGAAGCGCACGCGCTGGTAGCCTGTCTGCAAGTCGGTCATGAAGGGGACGAAGAGGATTTCCATGCCCTGCTCGCGGAGGATGCGGGGCAACTCGGGAAACTCCACGTCGTAGCAGATGAGGATGCCGATTTTCCCGCAGTCCGTGTCCATGACAGCCACCTCGCTGCCGCCCTGCATGCCGTAGCTCTCGCGCTCGCTGGGGGTGACGTGGATTTTCTTGGTCATTTCCCATGTGCCGTCGCGGCGGCAAAGAAAAGCGGCATTGTAGAGCTTGTTGCGCTCGAGCAAAGGCATGGAGCCCGTGATGATATTCACGTTGTAGCTCACGGCGAACTCGCACATTTTCTCGAAGAGCGGAGTGGTGTATTTCGCAAGTTCGCGGATGGCCTCGGCAGGTGTCATCTCGTTATACTTAACCATGAGGGGCGCATTGATAAACTCTGGAAAGAGGATGAAGTCCGAGTGGTAGTCGCTCACTGTGTCGATGAAGTATTCGGCCTGATCGACGACCGTATCGAGGCGCGTGGCGGGGCGCATCTGCCACTGCACCACACCGAGACGCACCTCCCGCTTTTTCACGCTGATGAGCTTGGGCTTCTCCTCGTAGTAGATATTGTTCCACTCGAGCAGCGTGGCGTATTCCTTCGACTCGGTGTCGCCCTCAAGGTAGCCCTTGAGCACCTTTTTGACGTGAAAGCCATTGCCCAGCTGGAAGCTGAGGATGGGGTCGGAGACTTCCCGCTGGCGCACGCGGTTGATGTATTGGCGCGGAGTCAGTTTGTCGGCATAGTCCTCGTAGCCGGGAATGCGCCCGCCCGCGATGATAGCGCGGAGGTTGAGATTTTCGCACAGCTCCTTGCGGGCGTCGTACATGCGCCGCGCCAGGCGCATGCCGCGGTAATCGGGATGGACGAAAACCTCGATTCCGTAGAGCACGTCGCCCTCGGGGTCGTGGGTGTCGAAGCGACCGTCCCCGATGATCTCGGCATAGGTGTGCCGGTCGCCGAATTTGTCGTAGTCGACAATAATCGAGAAGGCGCACCCCACGACCCTGCCGTTGACTTCGACCCCGATCTGGCCCTCCGGAAAAATCTTCAGCAGGCGCGCGAAATCGCGCTTCCGCCATGGGTCGTCGTCGATAGACGCATAGGATGCCTCATGCGCGCTGCGGAGGTCCTCGAAGTCGGAAAGCTCAAGGTGGCGGATCTTGATGTTCAGTTCTTCCATGGTTTCCGCGAATATCGACAGCACCCCGCGGCGACGCGAGCCTTGTGTGCGGCGGACCCCATGCCTCGACGCTCCGCGCAGTGCCTCCGCCCCGGGTTGACCCGGCGCGGCCGCACCCTATGGATGGTCCCGAAATGTCTCCGTGGCTCATTGAGTTTTTCGGCTCGCGCGAACTGAACCGCGCAATTCTCATGCTCCTCGGCATGACGGCGCCGGTGTGGGCACTACTCCTTTTTCCCGGCCGGCCCGCCGTCGCGCGCCGTCTTTCCAGTCCCTTCTTCTTTCCGGTTCTGATGGTCCCGGTCTGGGTCTACATGGCCTACACCGCCTACACGCTGTCGCGGCTTCCCGTCATCGCCTCGGTCGACTACCATGCGGCCCGCAGCATAGCGCGCCATCCGCTGCTGCTGCTCGTATTCATCTGCCACATCCAGATCCTCAACCTTTTCCTCGGCTGTGCCATCTACCGCGACGCCCTCAATCGCCGTCGGCACCCGGTAGCCGCCCTCCTTCTCACTTGGCTAACCGGCCCGCCGGGCCTCTTCGTCTATGCTTTGCAGCGCCTTGTGCGGCAGTAGGCGGAGGGTATGCGGGCAATGGCCCGGATAAGACCGGCAGCGATAAGCAAATCTACGTTTATCCCGCGGTCTGAAGACCCGCACTCCGTAAAACCAGCAGCTAACAGAAAACCCCCCGTTCCGCTGCGGGAACCGGGGGCTTTCCGGAAGATCAAGTTGAGCGGGCGGCCTTAGGGGGCGCTGCGGTTGAGTTCGCGCATCACCTTGTCGGTCATATCGAAGCCGGAGGCGGCGTAGAGAACGGAGGGCACCCCGCTGCCCGTGACATCGGATGTGTCAAATACCAGTTCGACACCGTCTTCGCGCGCCACGGCGAGCACGACATCGCGGATTTCCTCGATGAGGTTCATGCGGATGGTCTGCTGGCGCTGCTGGAGTTCCTGCATTTTCTGCTGTTCCCAGCGGCGGTGTTCTTGGGCGGCCTGCTGGAGGCGCTGGAGCTTCATGTTGAATTCCTGCATGAGGTCGGCGCGGGCTTCCTCGGAGAGAAGCTGGTTTTCGGCGCGTTCTTCAAGCTCCTGGAGTTCCTCCTGCATGCGCTGGAGGGGCGCGGCGCGCTCTTCGGCCTCTTCCTGTGCCTGGCGCTGCACGCTGGAGAGGCGGTCGAACGCCTCCTCGCGCTTATAGTAGCCGTCGAAAAGACGCTCCATGCTGACGGTGGCGATCTTGACATTGGCAAACGCCGGAGCGGCGATGACCAAGGCAAGGGCGGAAACGAATGCGAGGTACTTCTTGTTCATAAATGGTTGGGTTGGTGATTAAAATCAGATGCAATAAAGCAAAACTACTTACCAAAGAGGCGATTGCGCCGTGCGTCGAGCGGGAAATTAAGGGTTGAATGAGCGTGCTGCCGCAAGGGGGAATCGTCTAGGGAGACTGTGGGCAGGCCCGGAAGGTTCAACTAAAAACGGGTGCCGAAGGCGAAGTTGAACTGGTTGCCGCGCCGGTTGTCGATGAATTGCCCGGTATTTTCGTCGAAGTTGCCCGAAGTGATGGGGATACCGAAGTCGAGGCGAAGGGGATTCCCGAGGACGAGGAGACGGATCCCGAAGCCCCAGTTGTCGTTGTAATTCGCGGGATTGAAGTCGAACTGCCGCGCATTGACAAATCCCCAGTCGTAAAAGAGTGCGAGGCGCAGGGGCTCGGCGACCCGGACAGAATACTCGATACTGCCGAAGCCATAGGAGCGCCCGCCGATGGGCTCGAAAAAGCCGCGGGAAGTGTCCACCGGGCCCACCTCGCGGAACTCGAAGCCCCGCAAACTGTTAGGTCCGCCGAGGTAGTAACGGTCGAAGAAGGGAACCGTCTGGCTGCTGTATTCCCACAGAGTTCCGGCACGGGCGAGGACGCTGATGACTTGGTCGCCGAGTTCGAAAGTAGGGATAAAGAAGGCGTTGCGCGTTTCGAGGCCCGCGTACTCCGTATCGCCACCGATCCCCGCGAAGGTCCCGGTGACCTGCATACGGCTGCCGCGTGTCGTGAAGATGAGGTCATTGCGCGTGTCGCGCACGAGCGAGAGAGCGAGCTTGGAGATCGAGCGCGGACTCATCGCCGCCTCCTCCGCGATGACGAACGGCACCTGATTCGCCGGGCGGTTGAGGCGCAGATCGACGACCTCGAACGTGTAGGTTGCCTGCCCGTCGATGAGGCCGATGAGGCGCTTGCGCAGGTAGACCTCCACACCCATGCGCAACTCGTCGTAGGAGGTCGAAACAAAGTCGGTCTCGCGCCGGAACAGCTCGATGCCGAGGGCGAGGCGCTCCTCGAAGAGCCACGGCTCCTCGAAGCCGATGACCAGTTCGTTGGAGCGCGAGCCGATGGATCCGCGGAAGCGGAACTTCTGCCCCGCGCCCTGGAGGTAGGGCGAGCGCCACTTGAAGAGGTCGAAGTTGGACTGTGAGATTTCGAAGAAAAAGACGGCGCGCTCGAGCGAGCTGAAACCGGCCCCGAACTGGAAGTTGCCGGTGCGGCCCTCCTGGAGGCGCACCTTGAGATTGCGCCGTCCGGGGATGTTCGTCGGTTCCGGGGTGAGGCGCACCTCCTCGAAATAGCGGGTGTTTCGCAGGCGCGCCTCGCTCACCTTCATGTTGACGAGGTTGAAGGTGCGCCCCGGCGAGAGAGCGAGTTCGCGGATAATGACGGTGCTCTTGGTCTTCGTATTGCCCTCGATGACGATGGATTCGACCTCGAAACGCTCGCTCTCGCGGATGCGGTAGACGAGGTCGATATCGCCTGTCTCGATATTGGGGCGGCGCTCGGGGCGGACGGAGGTGTCGAGGTAGCCCAGCGCCCCATACATGTCGGTGAGGCGTTCCACGTCCTCGTCGAGGACCTCGGGCGAAAAGACATCGCCGGGGAGGAGGTTGAGCGACCAGTAGAGCTGCGCGTCGTTGAAGATCTCGTTGCCCTCGAAGTAGATGTCGCCCACGCGGTATTGGCGGCCCTCATCGATGCGCACGGTGATGAGCATCTGCCGGGGCGTGGGGTATTCGATGGAGACGTTGGCCTCGGGGATGCTGACATCGAGGTAGCCCGCGTTAAGGTATTTCACGCGGAGCCGGTCGAGATCGTCGTGGAACTTCGACTCGTCGAACCGCCCCGTGCCCGTGAGCCACGACATGAACCAGCGGCGGCGCGTCTCGATGGAACGTCGCAGCCGCCGGTCGGAAAACTCCTCGTTGCCGACAAATTCGACGCGTTTGATGCGCAGGCGCTCGCCCTCGTCGATACGGAAGATGACGTCGCCGAGGCCTGAATCCGGGTCGCGCACGATCTCGTAGTCGACCTCCGCGTCGGTGAAACCGCGGTCGCGATAGAGGGTAAGGATCTCATCGGCGTCGCGGCGCACACGGCGCTCGTCGAGGGAGCGGTTGGGCTCGATCTGCATCTCGCGCTGGAGGCGGCGCGTGCGGATACGTTGGTTGCCCTCGATGCGCACCTCGCGCACGCGGTAGCGCGCCTGCACGTTGAAAATCACCCGCACGCGGTCGTCCGGCATCGGTTCGGTGCGCGCCTCGATAAAGTCGAAGAGCCGGGTGTCGTAGAGGGAGCGGATGGAGCGGTCGACGAGGACCTCGCTGTAAGGCATGCCGCGGCGGATCTGGATGCGCGCGAAGATGGCCTCGTCGCTCACGTTGCGGAAGTCGATGAACTCAATGCGGATGTCGCCGATGATGGGCTGTTCGCCCGGTGTCTGCGCTCCGGCCCGCGGGACGGCCGCGAAGGCGGCGAGAACCATGGCGGCGAAGACGAAAAGAAACGTAGGAACGGATTTACTCACTGATGGGTGCACTGTAGTTCTCAAAACGCGTGAAGTCCGGGATGAAAGTCAACGGCACCTCTCCGGTGGGGCCGTTGCGCTGCTTCGCGATGATCAGCTCGCGCTCGTGCGAAGCTTGAGGAATGCCGGCGTTATCCTCACTCTTCTGCCGCGTGGCAAGGAGGAAAACGACATCGGCGTCCTGCTCGATGGAGCCGGACTCGCGCAGGTCGGAGATGCGCGGCTGGC
>SLLG01000128.1 GCA_007134215.1 Opitutales bacterium
GGCATCGCCAACTGGTCACCCTCCTCCCTGCCCGCAAAATCGATAATTGCGAACAGCGACTGGAGGGGTTTCGTCTGGGGCTCAGGGATTTCGACATCGCCGGAGAAACCTCCCTTTCCTTATGCAGATTTCGTCGCGGCCGGCGATCCTGTCTGCAACTGCATGACCTTTTGACCGCCCCCGGTAGCCGTCCCACGGCTCTATTCGCACCGGCGGTAAGCAATTACATCAACGCCCGCACGATCCTCACGGCCGAAGGCCGGCGAATGCCCCGCAGCCTTAGGGTTATCGGTTGCGGCAGCCCGACGCTGGTGGGTAAACGCGACCCGAACCTCGAGCTCATGGCCCTGGATTTCTCCGCCGCCGGGCGAACCGCCTTTCACCATTTAAAGGACATCCTCACAGGTAATCCGACCGAACGGGCGGTTATCATGCCTACCCCTTTCATCGGGAACGGGCAAGATGCCAGGTGCGTTTCGGAATAGGCAAGTTATCCGTTGCCGGGAACCGGGTGCCGTCCAATCACGGCCGGGCAGGCGACGTTCGCCCGGTCAATCGCGCGGTTCCGCGCGATGGGTTCCTCCGCCGGCCAGGTAAACGGTTCCGTCCACGGTGTAGATCTCCATCACCGCCTCGTAACTGAACCCGTCCATATAGGCGGCCGGTGCACGGTGAGTATCGTTTCGAAAAAAAACGTGTTGGGGTGCCGGCCCGTCCTCCAGCAACTCGTTCATCACCCGGCCATCCATATCCTCCGGCGGCTCAAGACCCATCAGGTGCAGGATGGTGGGCGCGAAGTCGACGTTGCCGGTCGGAACCGAACTTCGCACGCCCCGTTTTATGTCGGGTCCCGCCGCCACCAAGGGGATGTGCAGGTCGTAGTGACTGTCCGAGCCGTGCGTCGCGGTTCCACCGTGGGTTGTGGTGCCCTTCCAACCGAACTCGTTCTCGTTATCGGTCCACGCCGGGGCGGCGATGAGGTCGGCACTGCGCTCATGATTCCATTGAATCAAATCGGTGGAAAGGGTGCCGACAACCCGTCCTTCGGTTTCCCCGGGGGTCTCCGGGCGCGTGTAGATATTACCCACGTTGGTGTCGCGCTGCAGGACCTCGACAATCCGTTCCAGCAAAGCGTCGTCGCCATCCCCGAGATAGACCATATTCCGCACCACCCGAATGCCGTCCGACAAGCCGGCCCCGTCCAGGGCACCTCCGACGTTGAATCCCCCGGTCGATTGGGTGAAACCGTGATCGCTGGTCAGGAAAATATTAACGCGTTCGTCCAGACCGTGCTCTTCGTGCGCGGCCAGAAGGCGCCCCAGATGCCGGTCGACATGGGCCACCGCCTCAAGGGTCTCCGGCGCCCCCACCCCGTGGCTGTGCCCCGCCGCGTCGGTCTCACCGATCCACATCATGGTTACATCCGGAGGATCGTCACCGAGAGCATGATAGAGATACGCGTCGACCACCCATTCGGTTGACTCCGGCCCCCGCCCGCCCGGCAGTTCGCCCAGCGCTTCGATCGCTTCCTCCTCGGCCTCGGCTGGAATAAACATGCCGGCCACCTGCCAGATCCCCTTCCCCTTGCCGCGGTGATTGTGCAGCAGGGTGTTCCCCGTGCCGCCGGAGCTTACGGAAAGGAACGTGCGGCCCGCCTCATCGAGCAGTTCGCCGAGTGAAGGAGCGGTCAACAGATTCCCGTCGGTCGCCTCGTCGAAACGCCGCAGATTGGCCGCGCTCCCCGTGCTGAAGGAATCCTCTCCCATGGCCGGGTGGTACATGTGGTTGTGCAAAAGCCCGTTTCTCCCCGGATAACTCCCGGTCACCACCGCCGGTCCGTTCGCCCGCGTGTACGTCGGATACACCGCAAAACTGCGCTCGCCCAAGGCACCGCGCTCGCCCAGGGCATAAAGGTTCGGCATGAGTTCCGGCGTCACGTAATCCGGCCTGAGCCCGTCAACAACAATGAGGAGGCTGCGGTTCGGATGCCCGGCCGCGGCGGCTGATGGCGACGTTCCGGCCAGCGCAGCCGGGAGAACGATTGCCGAACACAGAGTACGAAGGGCGAAAGTACGAATCATAGTCTATCCTTTACGGGTTTCGGGCGGTGGCGAACTTCCGACGGTATACCGTATCTACCTAACCGGGACCCGCGTTCCGGAGCAATAAAAATCCCCGCTCACTCCCCATCCCCTTCGGTGCGGCCACAAAAGCGACCGCCGCCCGGAGAAATGTTTTGCCCCGGCACCAGCGGAGACTATCCTCAAATTCAAATCCATGTAGCGTAACCTGAATAATCCGTGAAAAACCCTGGCTAACGATGAACAAACGGCACCTGCTCCTCAATCTCGCGATCGCACTCACCCTCCCGGCTCTTGCCCCCCGCGGCGAGGCCATGGATATTCCGGAAGAATACCACATCGGCGGCTTCGCCACCGGGTGCCAGGCGTACACGTTCCGGGAATTCAGTGCGTTGGAGGCGATCGAACGGACCGCTGAGGCCGGTGGGCGCATCATCGAGTTCTACCCGGGGCAGCGCTTCAGTCCGGAAGACGGGGATCTCCGGTGGA
>SLLG01000183.1 GCA_007134215.1 Opitutales bacterium
CCGCAACTCCGCCGCAACCCCGCCGATGGCGTCGGCAAGGGCCTCCCAATCCCCTTCGCCCGTTTCCCACCCGGAACTCACGCGGATCGCGCGGCGCGCCTCGTCCGGAGTCAGCCCCATGGCGGAGAGAACATGTGACGGCCCCTCGCGCCCGGTCGCGCAAGCGCTCCCCGTCGACACCATGAATCCGCGGCGGCTCAACCGGTTGACCCAGCGGTGATTCGGAGCGTGCGGCATGACCAGAGAAACGGTATTCCAGAGTGTCGGCGCGCCGCCCGACGCGACCTTCACACCCGTCGGCGCGAGGCGCTCCGCGAACTGCTTCCGCCACGCGAGGCGCGCGGAGATTTTTCCGGCGTCCGCCGCGAGCGGGGCGCTGTGTACCAGCGCCGCCGTCATGCCGGCGACCCCCGGCAGATTCTCCGTGCCCGACCGCCGCCCGCCTTCCTGTTCACCGCCGACCATGGCGGCAAACCCTTCCGCCCCGCGCGGCACACGCAGAAACCCGACCCCTTTGGGGCCGCCGAACTTGTGCGCGCTTCCGACGACAAAAGCCCGGCCCTCCGGAACCCGCAGCGGCAGGCGTCCGGCGCACTGCACGGCGTCGCAAAGGTAGACGACTCCCGCCGAACGGCAGACCTCGGCGACCGCCTCCCATGGCTGGAGCACACCCGTTTCATTGTTCGCGGCCATCACGGCGACAAGGGCCGGGCGTTCCTCAACGAGGCGCTCAGCCAAATCGTCCGGATCGATCCGTCCCGCGGCATCCGCATCGAGGTAACGCACGCGCCCCTTCCAGAAGGTCACCGCTGCGGCGCGCACACACGGGTGCTCCACCGGAGACAGGAGACAGGCCGCGTTGCCCGAGGCCTCCGCGAAGTGCCGGAGCACGGCATTCGCCCCCTCCGTCGCCCCCGACGTGAAGACGATCTCGTCCGGTTCTGACCCGAGCGTTTGCGCCAGTCCCTCGCGGCAGCGGTCCAGCTCCGCCCGCGCGCGGGCACCCGCCTGGTGCGGGCTCGAAGGATTGGCGAAGTGGTCCCGCGCCGCCGCAAGCCAAGCGGCTTCCGCCTGCGGCAGGATGGGCGCGGTGGCGTTGTGGTCGAAGTAGGCCATGCCTTACAAAGTATCCGCACCGGGTAGGCCGCGCAACCAGCGGGCAACCGCTTCCTGCGCTCCCTCACGGGGAATCTCCATCGACCGCATGCCGACCGGCTCCTCGAAAATGTGCAGCCGTCCGCCGCGCACATGGGCAGCGGCGGCGGCATGGCATCCACCGCCCATCGCGGCGAGCGCGAGCCGCTCCAAGCCTACCGCTCGGGCGGTATCCGAGCATAGAAAGGGTGCCCAGAGCGCCGCGTCGGCGGCCCGGCACTCAAGCGCGATCGCCCCCTGCCCCGCCGCCGGCACACACTGCCGCACGCCGAGCGGCTGAAAAACAAGCCCCTGCCAGCGGTGGATGCCGAGGCGGCGCAAACCCGCCAGTGCCATCACCGTCCCGTCCGCCGCGCCGTCGGCGATCTTGCCGAGGCGCGTGCCCACGTTACCGCGGATTTCCGTCCATTCCACCCCTGGAAAGAACTTGCCGGTCTGCGCGCGCCGCCGGGGACTTCCCGTCGCCAGCGTCCGCACCCGCGCCACCGACGCCCGCAACACGAGCACGTCCTCCGCCGCCTCGCGCGGCAGGAAACCCGCGAGCGCGAGCCCGTCCGGCAGCTGCGTCGGGAGATCCTTCGATGAATGCACCGCGAGATCGGCCTCGCCCGCCGAGAGCGCTCGCTCCAGTTCAGAGGTGAAGAGCCCTTTGCCACCCTTTGCCTCCAACGACCACTCCAGCCGCTCGTCTCCCTCCGTCGAAAACGTGCGCTCCTCGAAAGCCACGCCCGGCATACGGACGGAGAGAAACTCGATGGCCTCGCGCGTCTGCGCCCGCGCGAGGGGCGAGCGGCGCGTGGCAACGACAACTGTCGACGAATGGGACATATCCGGCGAATCCTTGCCGCCCCCCCTCCCCGACGCAAGCGCGCGGCGGGCGAATGCAACCGGGCCGGCATCCGCCGGACTCTTTATCCGCCAGGATCAGTCCTTGTCTGCGAAATACCCCGGCGCGCGGAGAATGAGACGGCCTTTCACCTCGGGCAGTGTCCAACACCCGCCGTCGTCGGACACAAGCTCCGCTCCCTTCGGCACGAGCACTTCAAGGGCAGGCGTTTTCAGCCCGAGGGTCATGCCGGCGAAGGAAAGGGCGTCTTCAATGACGTCTATGTCGTGGCTCTTCCGTGTCGGGAGGTAATTGAGCAAGGTGAGGATGAGGTCACCTTCCCTGCGCCGGGGCAGGGCAAGAACATGGGCGGGCAGACCGGGTCCGAGCAGCGGACGCGCCCCCAGCCGACTCAAGGCTTGCGCGAAAAAATCACGCAAATGCCGGTTGCCGGACTGCCTGTAGTCGCGGAAGAGCGGGTCGCCGAAATAGGCGAACGCGTCGTTTCCGACAATGGCGGGCGTCGCCGCGGCGACCGGGTCCGGCGGCGTCTGGAAATGTGAGCAAAACTTCAGGTCGCTCCGCTTGAAATACGGCGGTATCCGGTCGCTCCATACTTCGGCTCCGCCGCCGGGCTCCACTTCCCTCCCCTGCGCATAGACGACACGGCAGTCACCGGCGTATTCCGGGTAGAACGGCCCGCGCGCCCGCCAATAAGTCGGGTACAAAGCAACCGGCGCGCCCGGCCGCACCGGCAGCCAGTCCAGCGCCCAGTCTCCGTTTTCATCAAAACCGGCCGCATCGCTGACAACCAACTTACCGCCCTTCTCGCAATAGGCCTTCAGGCGCTCCCGCAACGGGGGCGTGACGACCGTCGCATCCGGAAGAACGACAACGTCGAATCCGGAAAAGTCGCTGTCGTCGTCGAGCACGGCGGCGTCGTACTTCAACTCCTCGAGCATGAGGACGGCGCCCTCCTCGCTCTTTCCGGCCGTGTCCATGTCGCTGCCGGGGTTGGCTGCGGGGACGACGCCGATCGTCGGGCACGGCACGGTGCCGGCATAGGCAGGCTCCGCCGCTTCGACCTGCGCATAGACCGAACCAATGAGCCGGTAGGCCCCCTCGTCGAGCGTGCCGCGCGGGTGCAACTGGTCGCCCACCGAGCAGGCGCCGCCCATCGCCTGCGCGCGGAAACATTCGAATTCCAGCGCCGGGCGCGGCTTGAGCCCGCCGAAATCGCCCCACATCTTTTGAAAACGCCCGGTCATTCCCAGCCATGGCATGTCCCACATCATCAGCTGTCGCGCGAAACGCGGATAGTGATAGTAACCCCAGAATCCCGAGGGGAGCGATTCCAGCTCAATATGCGTTTCGCGCCGGGCGCGCACGCGCCAGCCCGCCCGGTTGTCGACAAACGCCTTGTTGCTGGAATTGTAGAAGACACTCGCCTTCGGCGCGCGCCCGCGGATGAAGCGGGTAAACCGCTCCGCGAATTCGCCCTGCACGGCCGACTCGAAGAGCGCGTTGTCGCGCGGCGTGTCTTCGGTCAATCCCAGCTTCGCGCGCTTTTTCATGGACACCTCGCTGAAGCATGCTCCGCTGTCCATGAAAAGGATATCGATGAAAAACCCGTCGACCGGATAGGCGTCCAAAATCTCCGCCAGATGGGCCTCGAAGTAGTCCTGATAGTCGGGATGGGCAAAGTTGTTGAAGCGCCATCCGCCCGGCTGAACCGTCTTCATGTCCGCCGACGACGCTACCTGCGCAAAACGCCCGTTGGCATACATCTGCCGCCATTCCGGGTAGAGATCGGCCACGCGTTCCTCCCAGACCACGGTCGTGTAGACCGGCGCGCGGATCCCTTCGCGGTGCAGCGCCTCGATCACCTCCCCAAGCAAGTCACGTCCCTCCAGATGCGGATGCACCTCGCCCAGTACCGTCGGGTAGTAACTCATGCCGTGGTGGCATTTGGCGAAGACCGTCACACTGTTGACATGCGCCTCCCGCATGCGCCGCGCGAAAACCTGTGCGTCGAAGTCCGCCGCCACGCCTTCGATGAAAGGCGAAGTATGAAAGTCGAGGTGGATCTGCCGGGCGGGCAGGGGGGCGATTGATAAGTCCATACCCCGGCATATTCGCGCGAAGGAGAACGCCAAGACAATTACGGCGCGGGCTTTAGTGTACAGGAATGCGGACGGATGATCCTCACTCCCGCCGGGCGCAGCCGCCCATCTCCCTCACCTCCGGTTCGAGGGTCACGCCGAAGGTGGTCTGCACGGCGTCCTCGACGTGGCGGATGAGGGCGCGCACGTCGGCGGCGGAGGCGCTGCCGAGGTTTTCGATCCAGTTGGCGTGTTTCGGGCTCACGCAGGCATCGCCGATGCGGAACCCCTTGAGACCCGCACGGTCGATGTGAACGGCGGCGGGCACGCCGTCGCTGGCACGGAAGACGCTCCCCGCCGTGGGCCGCGTTAACGGTTGTTTGCGCTTGCGGTCGGCGAGGTGTTTGCGGGTTTCGCCGCGGATGGCGGCGGCGTCGCCGGGCTGCGCGAGGCGGAAGCGCGCGCCCGTGATCACCGCACCGGCAAAGGGACCCGATGGTTCCTGCAAAACGCTGCGCCGGTAGGTCAAGTGCAGGTTCGCGGCGGCAACGCGCACGGCTTCCTCGCAGGGTCGCACAAGCTCCACGTCTTCGAGCAGGGCACGGGTGTCGCGGGGATCGCCGGGACCAAACCCCGCGTTCATGAAGACGGCCCCGCCGACGGTTCCCGGAATGCCGATGTAGAACTCGTATCCGGAAAATCCTTCGGCCGCCGCCGCCTTGCTCAGGCGGGGCAGCGAAACCCCCGCGCCCGCGACGATAAAGTCGCCCTCGCGGCGTATCTCCTGCCAGATATTGCGCGTGAGAATGACGAGACCGGGCAATCCGGCGTCGTCGATCAAGACATTCGACCCCCGCCCGAGGATCCACACCGGCAGCCCCCCGGCGCACGCCCATGCGAGGAGGGCCGGCAGCGACTCCGCCGGCGGTTCGGCCAAATACCGCGCCGGTCCGCCGATGCGCCATGTTGTGAACGGCGCGAGCGGCACATTCTCGCGGAGAAACGGAAACGGAAGGTCTGCCATGGTTGCACCACATAATCGCCGCGCGCAGCGGGCGAAGGCAACACCGGGAAATGCGCCCGCAACCAATGGCGCGTCGCAGGAATGACTCAGTAGGTCACCAAGCGAAGCTCCGGCACATGGTTGAACTCGCTGCCGTTACGCGTCACCAGCGGTTCGCCCGAAGCTATGGCGTGGCTCGCAATCCACAGATCATTCGCACCAATCAGGCTACCTGCAGCCTTCAAATGGCGATATACTTTTCGATAGACCGAAGCCGCCCCGGGGGCAAGCGGCACTAGATCGAGCCGATCCCGGGCAAACTGCACAAACGGCGCGTTCTCATCCCCGAACCCGGCAAGAAACTCGCCCCACGCAACGACGGAAATCTGTAAACGTTCGTCAGGGTGAGCCCGCAGAAAGCCGACCGCGGGACCGGGCGATTTGCGCTTCGACTCCTTTTGGTAGTCGATGAGGAAACAAGTATCCAACATCAACACGACCACTTGTCCTCCGGGGGAGAATCCTCCGTTTGGTTCGCTTCCAGTTCATCCAAAACGGCTTCCGGAACTTGAGGCACCTCGGAAAACGCTTCCAGCCAAGTGCGTGCCGTCGGCGTTTCGTCATCCCAGCGTCCGCGGCGGATAACCTGGGAAAAGGATTCGCGCGGATGTCGCCGGGCCCGGCGCAACCGATGGTAGGCATCCTCCGAAATTGAAATGTTCTTTGAACCCATACCAATATGGGTGCGGGTATTGGTTCGGGTGTCAAGCTCTTGCCGACTGTCCAACTTTAAGAAACGCTTCCACGAGGGCGTGCGAAGCGGTGACGTAGAAGGGTCTGCATTCCGATTTCGAGCCCCCGCCGGAACCGAGGCACGAAGCCAAAAACCACCGCCTTCGCCTACAGCCCGAACTCGCTCTTGAAATAGGTGATGGTGCGGTCGAGGCCTTCGTCGAGTTCGACGGTGGGTTCCCAGCCGAGTTTTTCGCGCGCGAGGGTGATCTCGGGCTTGCGCTGGAGGGGGTCGTCGGCGGGGAGCGGCTTGTGGATGATCTTCGACTTGGAATCGACCTTCTTAATGACCTTTTCCGCCAGTTCGAGGATGGTGAATTCGCCGGGGTTGCCGATGTTCACGGGGCCGGTGATTTCGTCCTGGTTCATGAGGCGGACAAAACCCTCGATGAGGTCGTCCACATAGCAGAAGGAACGCGTCTGCAAGCCGTCACCGTAGACGGTGATGTCCTCGCCGCGGAGGGCCTGGACGATGAAATTGGAGACGACGCGGCCGTCGTCGGGAAGCATGCGCGGGCCGTAGGTGTTGAAGATGCGCACGACGCGGATATCGACGCCGTTCTCGCGGTGATAGTCAAAGAAGAGCGTCTCGGCGACGCGCTTGCCCTCGTCGTAGCAGGCGCGGATGCCGATGGGATTGACGCTGCCGCGGTAGCTCTCGGGCTGGGGATGGACATCGGGATCGCCGTAGACCTCGGAGGTCGAGGCCTGGAAGACCCTCGCGCGCACGCGCTTGGCGAGCCCGAGACAATTGATCGCCCCCATCACCGAGGTCTTCACCGTTTTGATGGGATTGAACTGGTAGTGCACGGGTGAGGCCGGGCACGCCAGGTTGTAGATTTGGTCGACCTCGACCTTGAACGGATCGATGATGTCGTGCCGCATCAGCTCGAAGTCGGGGTTGCCGAGGAGGTGCCGGATGTTGCGCTTGCGACCGGTGAAGAAGTTGTCGAGGCAAATGACCTCGTTGCCGTCTTCGAGGAGACGGTCGACGAGATGGCTGCCGAGAAATCCGGCGCCGCCGGTTACCAGTATTCGCATGGTGGATTCCTGTGTTTGTGGTTTGTGATTGAGGGTCGTTGGCTTCTGTCTGGCGGGGGCACCGGTTATCCGGCGAATCGGCTCTATGGATGGAGAATGATCACCGGCAAGGCGAGCCTTCGTTGCGGCTTCACGGAAATTCGCGGTCGACGGGCGTCGGAACCGGCTATGTTCAGAGACTGAGCACCCGCACCCAGTCGCGGTGCTCTTTGTACCACGCGACGGTCTTGGCAAAACCGTCGGCGGCGGAGGTCTCCGGTTCCCAGCCGAGAAGGCGGCGGGCCTTGGTGATGTCCGCGCTGGTGTGCTGCATGTCGGCGCTGTGGAAGGGCTGGCGGTCGATCACCGCCTCCTTTCCGAGCAACTCCTCGAAGGTGCGGATCATCGTGTTGATGGAGACCGGTTCGCGCCCGCCCCCGAGGTTGATGATTTCGTAGCCCACCGGCTTGAGCGCGGCCACGGTGCCGCTCGCGATGTCGTCCACATACGTGAAGTCACGCGTCTGCGTGCCGTCGCCGTAAAGCGTGAGAGGCCGTCCGTCGTCAATCCAGCGGATGAACCGGAGGATCGACATATCGGGGCGGCAGGCGGGGCCGTAGACCGTGAAATACCGCACGACCGACACATCCAACTTGTAAAGATGCCGGTAGGTGTAGGCGAGCACTTCGGCGGCTTTCTTGGAGGCGGCGTAGGGTGAAATCGGTGTATTAACCGGCAAAACCTCCGTGAACGGTATGGGCAGCCCGGCGTAGAGCGAACTCGTCGAGGCGAGGACGAGCTTGCCCACCTCGTGAAGGCGCATGCACTCCAGCAGATTCAGCGTGCCGGTCACGTTCGTCGTGAAATAAACATACGGATTCTCAATGCTCGCGCGCACGCCCGCCCGCGCCGCAAGGTTGACGACGGCATCGAACCGGTGCGCCTCAAAGAGCGCCTCGACCCCCGCGCGGTCCTCGATATCGAGGTCGACGGGCGTGTAGCCCACGCGTCCGTCCAACTGCGCCGCACGCCACTTCTTGAGGCGCACATCATAATAGTCGTTGAAATTGTCCACGCCGACGACGGTGTGGCCGCCGTCGAGCAGCAGCTCGGCCGTGCGCCAGCCGATGAATCCGGCTGCTCCCGTGAGAAGGATGTTCATCGGCTACTTATGCCGGAGAAAGTCCGCACGCGTCAACCGTCCGCCGTAGGCGGCACACGCCCAAGGGCGGTCCACACCATCCCCGCCACGACCAAAACCGCAGACGCAAGCGGAAGCACCGCCCACGGTGCCTCTAGAACCCGGAGCATCAGCGCGGTAACAATGCACCACAGCAGCGGAATGACCGCCGCCGCCCATCGACGCCAGCCCTTCAGGGCCATGAGAAGAAAGCCGGCCGTGGCCGCTGCGGTGGGATCGGGCAACAGCCCGAGGACCTCGGCACGCGCCCACCCGCCTCCCGCCGTGGCCGTAATTCCAGGCCAAAGCAGGACTCCGCCCGCCGCCACCGCCAATCCGAGCCACCGCGGATCAAGAGCACGGGGTATTCGGCCGCCGCCGTGCGTGCCCGGCATCACGGCAAGGCCGAGCAGCATCACACCTTGAGCGAAAAACACCCAACCAAAATATACACCCGCCCAATTCAGATCCGCGTAACGATGGACGAGGAACGCGCCGCCTGACCAAAACCACGCTGCCGAGAGGACGGCAAGCGCCGGGCGGACCCGGCCCGTCAGAATCAGTGCGGCAACAGTTACTCCGCCCGCCAAGGCAATGAATTGCAGCGGCCACTGCGCTTCATTCGTCCGCTCGATCAGCCGGAAATAGACCTCCGGGGTGAAGGGAATGAAGTCCTCCACCGCGTAGGTTCTCCATTCCGCGATCATATCGACTCCACGTGGCGGATCATGCGCGCGCGCAAATCGGCGTCGGGAAGCTCGCCCCGCCCCGCGGCCATGTTTTCGCGCAGGTGTTCGACCCGCGTTGTCGCGGGAATCGCGCAGGTCACCGCGGGATGGGAAACGATAAACTTGAGGAGAAAGTCCGCCCAGTCCTTGCAGTGGAACGCCTCGACGGCCCAATCAGGAACGGAGTGGCCGTCCTTGAGGCCGCGGATCAATGAACCGCCGTCGTAGGGCCGGTTGGCAATGACGGCGATACCCGCCTCGCGCGCCAGCGGGAGAAGGCGTTCCTCCACCGCACGGTGCGTGACATTGTAAGTCAATTGCACAAAGTCGATGCCGCCCCGTTCCATGATGCGTTCCATGTCGCCGTGGCGCCGTCCATGGGAAGTCGTGATGCCGATGTATCGGATGTCGCCCGCCTCTTTCATCTCCCTGAGCGTCTCGAAATGAGCCTCCCATGCGACAAGGTTGTGCACCTGCATGAGATCGAACCGATCAACGCCCCATAGCTCCGAAGACTCCGCCACCTGTTCGAGGGTCTTCCCTCCGTCACGCGTCCACACTTTCTCCGCCGAGAACAATGTATCCGGCACACCTATACGACGGAACGCGAACCCCATGAGTTCGCGTGCCGAACCATACATCGGCGAGCAGTCCACCATGCCACCGCCCTCGTCGAAGAACGCCTTCACCACCTCCGTGCGCGCCAGCATCAGCTCCCGGTCGTCGCCCACGTTGAAGGTTCGCCATGTGCCGAGGCCGATGACGGGTATCTTCTCGCCCGTGGAGGGAATCGGCTTGAGCAAGGCCTTCCCCTTGTCCGGCGCCCCGGAGACGGGCGAATACAATGCGACAGTCGCGAGGCCCGTGCCCATCCACTTGAGAGCCCCCCGCCGGGAGATACGGTGTTCGTTGTTCATGGGAATTGTTTTCCGGTTTCGTTTGCCGGCCCCGGTTGTTTAGCGCGCGGCGCGGGGCCGGATAGCTCCGCGCGGTAAATGGCGGTTGCAAGGACAAGCACGAAAGCAAGCAGGACAAAGATCTTGTTGATGAACCAATTTGTCCGCCAGATACTCCAGTCGGGATCCGCCAGAAACCATGTGAAGAGCGACAGGATAATGATGATCTCGACAACGGACATCCCGATAGCCAGCGGACGTGTAAACCATGGCCGCCGCAGCAAAGCCCATCCCAGCCAGACATGCGCCGCCGGCCAGAGGTCCCAGTAGATGTAGGTTGTCCACGGCACGCCCTCCGCCCATGCAAACGCGACGGGAAAGAGGTATTTGATAACCACCGTCCACGCCGCGAGGATAAACAGCATGTGCGCCAGAAACGCCACCCATCCACTTGTCGACGGCACGCCGGACCCCGATGATCCGCCGCAGTCACCGGACAGCGGCGGCACGTCTGCGTCCGC
>SLLG01000104.1 GCA_007134215.1 Opitutales bacterium
CCGCATCGTAGGGAGTCTTGTTGCGCAACGCGGCGAACAACTCGTGGTGGTCGAGGTCTTCGACGGACGAGCCACCGGGAGCGAAGGCGACGTAATCGATATCACCGACCTGGGATAACTCCTCCAGAATGAGGTCGCCGCCCGTCGCGCCGGGCAGCGGGACGTCCTCCTGAAACCACTGGTAGCGAACCGGCTCCGCCCCGGCGGCGGCGGCGCTGAAAACGGCCGTGTCCCCTTTCGCGACAACCATGTCCTGCGGGTGGCGGGTGAAGTGCAGTTCCCCGGGAACCGGTTGGGTGTGCGTCCACACGTGCTCGAACAGCTTGACCTGCATTTCGACGCCGCCCAGGTCAAATGCAATGATTTCCGCTCCGAGACCGAGGTTTGCATTGGCTTTCATGGTCCATTCGGCCGGGGAGGTGCCCCCGGTGGATACCACCCCTTCGCCGCTCACCTCAAATCCGGGGTCGACATTGGCGGAGACCCGTGCGAGGCGCAGATAGGTGATCTCAAAGGCGGGCACGAGGCGCGCCGAGCCTGAGGCCGATCCGGCGACCGTCGCGGTGATCGGATCCAACTCCGCCGGATGGAGAATGCCCGACCTGTGCCAGCGCAGGGCGGGGGACTGCTCGCGGTCGTACCGGGCCCCGAACGAAAGCGTCATGTTTTGTGCGACGCCGCCCGCGACCGTTCCGCTGACACTGAGGTCGTAGCTCAGAACAGCGTTCACCGAGAGACCGATTTCGCCCCACACCGGAACCGGCCCGATGGCTCCGAGGTAGAACGACCGTTTGATTGTCGCGAGCGGAATCGTCGACTGACTCGAAACACTCTGTGCGATGGTGAGCCGCGGGCGGATTTCGGTGCGGAACTGGCCGTTTGCCTCAGTATGCATGCGCCGCAGGCGGAATCCGCGGAATTCGAAGGCGGCTTCGAGCGATGGAGTAAAGGTCCAGACAAGCTTGTCGAACGACAAGGTCAACGCGCCCGTATTGACCAACTCGACATCGCTGAGATCAAATCCGAGGGGATCGAAGGCAAGGCGGGTAGTCAGCGACTGGGGAGAGACAAACTGACCGAAAACGTCTTCGCCGAAAACCATCGCGTCTCCGGAGAGGCGCAGCGAACCGTCCTCGATAAAATCTTCCAGCGCGGCGTCTTCCGTGTGGAGCGTCAGGCGACCCGACTCCGGGTCGTCCGAAACGGCGGTGACCAAGCGGTAGAAGATTTCGTCCGCCGAGTTTGGAGTGAAATTGCATACGAGCGTGTCGGCTGTGAAACCAGGTGCCGCCGGACCGGAATACGCGATGATCAGGTGGTCGTCTGCCACGCTTTCGAGGCTCCATGGATCCGCGTCGTCGGGAGCGCCGGCCGGAGCCATCGTCATTCGCTCCGCGAGGAGTGCCCGCGCGGGCGTTGCCCCGACGTCCTGGCCTGTCTGCATCGCCGCCGGGGATCCGAAGACAAAGAGATTGTCGGCGACCACCGGTTCCCTCTCAAGGTCGAAGGTCCACTCGTAAGCGGCCGCGTTTCCCAGGACATCCGCAACTTCAAGAGTCGCCGTGACGGTTTCCCCGTAGTCACCGAGTGCGCTGTGGCCGCCGGAGTTGAAGACCAACGTGTTGTCGAAAAAGGCCAGTGCGCTGTGGCCGGTGGTGAAGGTTCCCAATGTGTCCACCGTAAGCGTGATGCTCGCCGCCTCCACGCCGGTGGCGTCGGCAAGGACTACGGTAATCGCCGAAAAACGCCCGACCGCGAAGTCCCCGTCCGCCGGAAACCGGTCGACAATGCGGGGCGCTTGATCGTCCAGCGCGCGAACGCGGAAGAACCAACCCGCGGGGGCGGGGTCGAACAGATGCTGTTGCGCGAGACTTGCCGCGTGAGCTGGAAATCCGGTGACCGTCTCCCACTTGTCGAGGTCGTCGGACACCTGCAACTCATAGAGTATTTCCGGTTGGGTCGGCCAAATCACCCGGTGTGTCGCGCCCGCCTCCGGTGCGCTCGCCGGCAATATGATCGGAGCCCCGGTTTCGGCAGAGGAAGGAGACGGGGACACGCAAACGAGGAGAGGTAAACACAGACACAGAGCGATGTATTTCCGCATGGCACACCTTTGTTTAAACATTACCGTTACCGACCAAAAAACGCACGCCCTCACGACCTGCGGCAAAGCATCAACTCGAAGAGAGTTTTATGGAGTTGTTAAGCCACTCTAATGGATTCATCCCGGCATAGACAAGAAGAAACGCCTTCCACTGAATCCGCCCGAGCGTCGTGCGGCTCTGCTGAAAAGCCTCACACGCCGCCCGGTTCGCTTCCGCCTTCGAGGGCGAGGAGGAAGCGTTTGCGCCAGAGGCCGCCGGCGTAGCCGGTGAGCCGCCCGTCCGCGCCGACGACGCGGTGGCAGGGCAGGACGACGGCGAGGCGGTTTTCGCCCACGGCCCGCGCGACGGCGCGCGCGGCGGAGGGCCGCCCGGTCCGGCGGGCCAGTTCGCCGTAAGTGCAGGTCGTGCCGTAGGGCACATCGGCGAGGGCGCGCCAGACC
>SLLG01000067.1 GCA_007134215.1 Opitutales bacterium
CTCTTGTAGCGCTCCGCCCAAAGCGTCCCCACGCGCCCGCGCTCCCCGTTGTACCACACGCTGTAGCGCTGCTTCAGCGTCTTCATGAACCCCGCCAGGTCGCCCATGCGGCTCCGCAAGTGCTCCCGCACTTCCTCCGCGTCCCGCAGCTTCGAGTCGAGCACCGAGGCCACCCGCCCCGCGTCCATGTTGATGTACGGGCACTTGTCCTCCCCGTAGAGCGCGCGGAAGCGCCGCACCAGCTCCTTGTCATCCACCTCTTTCGCCCGCGGATCCACCCGCACGAGGATGTGGTAGTGGTTCGACATCACACAGAACGTCAGCACCTCCACGCCGCAGAACGCCGCCACCCGCCGCAGCTCCGCGACAAAGCGGTCCTTTGCCTCCTCGTCGCCCAGCAGCCGCTCCTTGTTCACACACCGACCGTAACAGTGGTAGCACGCTCTATTCTCCTTATCTGTCAGTCGTTTCGGGTAAGGCCGTCGATACATAACCCCGCCACCCAACAAGTTTTCCGTCCCGCCGTCAATCAAATGCCAACCATTTTATTCGTGTCAAAAAATAATGCCTGTTATATGCTACTATGCGGTCTTTTTTGCGTCGCCGTGGTATGCGGAAATCAGGATGGCTCGACCGGTTTTAGATTGAAGGCGGGGACCCAGCCTTCTTCGCCGTGCTGGTTTCGGCACCAGAGCCAGCCGCTGTGCACGCGGAGGCTCACCAAGCGGTCGCCGCGCCGCATGGAAAGCTCGCGCGCGGTGTAGGCCTCCCGTGCAACCGCCGTTCCGTCTCCGGCAGGGTCGAGCCGCGGCAGCGGTGCCCATCCTTCGTTGCCGTCCCCTGTCCGCGTCCACACCCAACCGGGCCACGTCGAGTCCTCACGCCCGATCCGGACACGGTCTCCCACTGAGAATTCAACGGGATGCGGATAGCTCACCTCGTAGTCGGCAGCCGCAACAAATCGTTTTCCTTCCATACCCACAACCAACCGCAACCGACAGGCGGTGGAAAGCCCAAACCGCCGCGCGCGACAACACAGAATGCGGGTGGGAAGCTGCGCACGTTCAAGGAGCCGTTCAGCAGGAACGCCGCTCGGCATTCCGCTGACCGCCTCCGGACGCCGCGGTGAACAATCCGTCGTTCTTCACCGGGTTCCCGCGGCGCGGCTTTCCGGTCCCCGCGCGGGAACCGGGGGACTCTCGTCGATCATCGGCCGGGTCTCTCCGCAACAGCGGGAAAATTCTTCGGCGGAGCGAGCGTCACCCGCGCAAAGTGACTTCACCCAAGCGCCATCGGGCTCTCGACCCACCGGGCGATGGAGCGGATCTTCCATGTGTCGCGGTGGCCGTCGACCTCGATCTCGACGCTTTCGCCGGGCTGTTTCCCGATGAGCGCCTTAGCGAGCGGTGTCTGGTAGGAGACGATGTTCTTGTCGGGATCGCCGTCCCATGCGCCGAGGATGGCGTAGGTGACGACGTTTCCGGAAGACCCCTGCTCCAGTTCCAAGACGGTGCCGATCCCTACGCTGGAATTGGGCGCGTCGGAAAAGTCGGTCGTGCGGGCCCGGTTGATGTCGATCTCCAGCTCGGCCTTGCGCGCGAGGAGGATATCCTGTTCCTGGCGGGCCATTTTGTATTCCGCGTTCTCGCGCAAGTCGCCGTGGGCGCGGGCCTCGGCGATATCGAGCTTGTTTTGCGGTATTTTCTGCTGGATGAGTTCTTCGTATTCGCGCTTGCGCGCTTCGAGCGACGGCTTGGAAACGATGAGTCCCTCGTCGGCGGACGGCGCGGCTGGGGCGTCGCCATCAACGATCTGCTGCACGCTCGGGAACAGTTTGATGAACCGGGCAAGGAGCGATTTTTTCGAAAGGTCCTCAAAGCCCTGGTTGAGAATGAGCGTCTGCGCGAGGTCGTGGGCAGTTTCGGCCGGCGCGGTGGCGAGGAGATCGCCGATGAGATCCTGGTCGTCGTTGAGCAGCTCGGCGAGGGGGATGCGGCGCGTGCCGGCGTTTTGCAGGGCCTCGTAGTCGATGGCGAAGAAAATGGCGTTGAGAAGCCGCGGGGTCATGAGCCCGTCGAGCATCTTGGCGTATTTCTTCGACTGCCGGTTCTTGAGAATCCACGTGAGGACCGGCGCTTTGAGGTTTTGCTCGACGAGCCAGCGCTTGAAGGTATTCCCCACCTCCACTTCGTAACCGCGTTCGAGCAGGTAGTTGATGCACTCGGCGGTGAGCTTGCCCGAGCTGTTTTTGAGGAGGTCGAAGATGACGCGGTCCCATGTGTCGGGCAACGAACGCTCGATGAGGTCGATGTAGCGCTTGTAATGCGTGGCGGGAATCTGCTCGGCGAGCTGGGAAAGGTCGTTGGAGGCGACGATGATCGACTTGGAGGTCGGCTCCAGCGACTCCGGATCGGCATGGATGAAGCGCGCGAGGTCGTTGCGCACCCAGATCCCGTAGAGGCGTTCGCCGGGGTTGAGCTGCTTTGTTTCGGCGAGCGAACCGGTCAACTCCCTCAGGATGTCGGGTAGCGCCTGTTCGATGTCCTTGTGCTCGACGGACATGTCGATGAGCTTGCCCGCGAGGTTGATCTTCTTTTTCGGCGCTTTCGTCTCAAAGAAATCCTCAAGGATCTCGTCCTCCGCCTTGACCGGTTCCTCGCGCAGAACGTAGGGATCCGTCTTCTTGCCGGGAACGGCGATATCCGGGTCCTTGACAAGCTGTTTCTTCGTGGCGTTCCACCACTTGCGGAATTTCGTCGGCCCGATGAGCCGGCTCAGCACGGCCTCGATCTCCGTGTTGGTGGCGCTCTTCTCGGGAAAGCGTGAAAGAATTTCGGCGACGAGCGCGGTCGGGCGCTTCTTGATCATCTCGTCGATGGGACCCGGTTCCTTGCGATAGCGCACGAGGAGGTCGTTTTCCTCGAGGATCTCCATACGCTCGACACAGAACTCCGGGGCCATGGCGTGCCCCTGGTTGCCTTGTTCGAAATTGATGATAAGCCGGTTTTGCTGGGCGTCGTAATCCTGGATACACCCAACGCCCCACGAGCGGTGGACAACATACGAGCCCGGCTGAAGGGCTTCGAGCTTGGTGCGCACCCGCTTCAGCCGTGGTTGCTTCTGAATCAGCAAATCGATTGCTTCTTTATTCATATCTGTCCGTAGATCGAAAGGAAAGGCTCGGGCTGAGAATCCCGACACATCCAAACCACACAGACAACTCCCACGATTTTGGCAGGTCAACAAAAAGGTTCTTCCCGCGGTACCCGCCCCCGCGAAACATCCGGGGCGCGTGCACACTCCTTTCGTCCGTGGCTGCGGGCGGTCGGGACCATCGCCGCGCGCCTCGCCGATCCCGCGGGAACCGACGAGGCGGCGGCGGAGCCAGCGGAGGACGAATCGCACCGCCGCGCCCTCTGGCTCACGCGCGGCGTGCTACGCGAGTTCGCCGCCATTGAAGCCGACCTTGCCCCGTTCCTGCGCAGCGCACCGCCCCCGCGTGTCCGCGCCCTTCTCATGGTCGCCGCTTACGAAATCGCGCAGCGCGCCCCCGAAGAACGCCCGCCCGTCGTTCATTTCGCCGTCGAAGCGGCAAAGCAGTCCGGTGCCCGCGGGCAGGCGGGCTTTGTCAACGCCGTCCTGCGCCGTGTCGCCGCCCTTCCGCCGGAGCCCGCCGCGGAGCGCGCGCGCCGGTGCCATCCGGAGTGGCTCGTGCGCCGCTGGGAAAGCGCCTTCGGCGCGGAGCCCACCGACGCTCTTCTCCTCTGGAACCAGCAAGCACCGCCGGTTTACCTCCACCTCGCCGACACCGTCGAAGATCCCCCAGGAGAAGCGACCGCATGGCCGGGCTTTCGCCGCGTCGAAGGAAGCGACGACCGACAGAAGGCGCTGAACCTCGTCGCCGAGGGCAGAGCCTACTTCCAGGATCCCCTCACCCGCCATCCCGCAGACCTGCTCGATCCCCTGCCCCCGGACGCCCGTGTGCTCGATCTTTGCGCTGCGCCCGGCGGCAAGACATGGGACCTCCTCCGCCGCTCGCCCGCAACCCCCGCGACCGTTGTCATGGTCGACCTCACCGGTTCCCGTTTCGAGCGGATGCGGACCAACGCCACGGCATGGAACGATCCCCGCGCCCGCTGCATCGCCGCCGACGCCGCGACGCTCTCGCCCGCGCAGCTCGGCGCTCAAAGTCTGCCCGCCGCCTACGACGCAGTCGTCCTCGACGCACCCTGCTCCAACACCGGCGTGCTCCGCCGCCGCCCCGACGCCAAGACGCGCCTCGCACGCTCCGGCCCAGCCGCCCTCGACAGCGTCATCGCCCTGCAGGCGCGCCTGCTCGACAGCGCCCTGGCCCTCCTCCGGCCCGGCGGCCGTCTCGTTTACAGTACCTGCAGCCTCGAAGCGGAGGAAAACCGCGGGCAGATCGATGCCTTTCTCCGCCGCCACCCGCACGCTCGCCTCCTCCGCGCCCGCGAGAGCTTCCCGTGGGCCGACGGACACGACGGCGGGGCGGCTTTCCTGTTGACGGTCGCAAAACCGCCGCACCACTCTTCGTAAACCAAGCACCTCATGGCCAAGCCTCCGATGAACGGTCGCCCCCTCCTCTGGGGCAGTTGGGCCGGCAACGCCCTTCTCACTCTCCTCGCGGCATACGTCGCCTTCACCCACACCGGTCTGCTCCTGCCGGGCACCATCCTCACCATCGCCGTGTGCATCCTCGCGGGAAACCTCCTTCCCCTCGGCGCGCACGCCCTCCTCTATTCATGGGACCAACTCGCCGTGCGCGCCGAACAGGCGCAGGCAGGCGAAACCCTCCGCAAGGCTATCGTCCGCCTCGGCCAAGCGGAAGCGCGCCTCGCCGAGGCCCGCGACGCCTCCGCCAAAGCCACCCTCGTCGCCCGCCAGATCCCCGACCGCATCGAGGAGCAATTCCGAACCGTCGCACAATCCCTGCAGAACCTTGACACCAAAGCGGTTGCCGAACTCGACCGCGACATCCGCCGATGCGTCGAATCACTGGCCGAGGCAACGACCCATCTCGAAGAAACGGACCGTCCCGACCCCGGCGAAACCGAAGACGCCGTCAACAAAACGGACGAAGCCGTGTCCACCGCCCTCGCGGCGCTGCAGTCGACCGTCGAACGCCTCGCCAACGAACTCACCGCCCTCCGCGAAGAGAGGCTCGCGACGCCGTCATCCCAAAGCGAACCGGACTCCGGACCGGTGCCCGCGCAGCCCCCCGCCGAGGGTTCCTCCTCCGAAGAAGACACCTTCGGCGACGACCCCGACTGGTCCGTCGACATCACCGGAACCGTCGACTTCTCCGACGATGACGACGACCCCTTCGGCGGCATTGAAGACGAACTCCGCGCCGCCGACAAACCCGCGAAAAAAGCATCGAAAAAGCGCGCCGCCAAAAAGAAGGCAAAAAGAGCCGTTCCCGGAAAAAAGGATGACGACCCCCACGCCGAACTCTTCTCCACCAAGGATATGGAGGCTGAGGAACCCCCGCGCGGCAGCACAACGATTCTCGAAGCCCACGCCATGATCGGCATCCACAACAAGCTCTACCTCCGCGGCGACCCGCCCCTCCTCGACTGGGACAAGGGCACCCCCCTCGACCTCACCGGCATCGGTGAATACCGCTGGACAACCGGCGAACTCAAAAACCCCCTCACCTGCAAACTCCTCCTCAACGACGAGCGCTGGGCCATCGGCGAAAACCTCGTCCTCCAACCCGGCCAGACCCTCGTCACCCACCCGAAATTCTGACCCCCGGCGGCCGACCCGGGAACCATGGGCGGCGACATCAGCCTGCGGCGCGCGCGACAAGCGGGACAGCACGGATCTCCGGCCGCAGGGCGGAAGTGTCGTCCGCGCGGTAGCGGACAGTCGCGGGACGCGCCGGGTGGAGGTGCAGAAAATTATCGGAGAAGCGTCCGCCTCCGCCCTCCGCCACCAAGTGCGTCCACGGGGCCGGGACATCGGTGCGGAGGGTGAGCCGCCACTCGCCCGCGCCCGCATCCGGCCCATCAACATCAACACTCACCTGCGGCGTGCCGAGGGCGAGGTGCTTGGGCTTCGCAAAGAAGGCCATGGTGCGGGACACCTCACCGCCGTCGTCCTCCACCCATGCGAAGAGGACGAGGTCGCGGTCGGCGGCACGCGGCGGGTGCGGGCAGAAGCGCGTCTCAAGCGGAAGCGGCGTGGAGCCGTCGCGCCATTCGGCGCAGTCGACAACAGCCGCGCGCCGGTTGGCCTGCGACGGCACGGAGACGTCCGCGCTTCCCTCCGACAGTGTCCCGCCCGCGGCTGTAGTGAGAACCCAATGCACCCGCGCATGCAAATCATCCGGACGGTGGTTGGAGACATGAAGCTCCATCGTGGAATGCCGGAGGGATTCGACGACGCTCAGGCACACGGGCGCAAAGAAGCGCCTGGCCAGAAACTGGAGCGCCTTCCACCGCCCGTACACATCGACGGAAGACCATGTCGGGGCAGGCCACATGTCGTTGAACTGCCAATACAGGAGACCGTCCATGCGCCCTTGGATACGCCGCGCGTGCTCCGCCGCATACTGTATGCAGAGCGCCTGCGTGAGCTGCGTCATCCAGAGTGTGTCGTCGAATCCGCTGGGCGGCGAAAACCATTCGTAGAGGTAGCGCAGGATCGTGCCGTTGCCGGGGCCGGAGCGCTGGTGGTAGTCCATCACCCAGCTGTTGAGCGCGCGGTCGCCGGGGAGGGTAAACGCCTCCACCGTGCGCGGCTCGGGAAAACTCTGAAATCCGAACTCCGACATAAAGCGGAAGGTCCAACGCCGCTGCGCCTCGAAGGGCTCGCCGCCGAACCACACGGACCACGCATGGGCGTCGCCATCGGTCGGGTCGTTGAAGTCGGCTCGCTTTGCGCCGGGGGTGTGCGGACTGCCCGGCCAATACGGTGTGGCACCGTCTTCGCGCGCGACAACGTCAGGCAACGCCTCGTCGAAAAGACGGCGGTAGTCTCGCGCGGGCATGCGGCCGGCGCGCCATTCGTCGCCCTCCCAGTCGACAAAGCCCTGCTCGATCTCGTTGTTTCCGCACCAGAGCGCGAGGCACGGATGGCGGCGCAGCGCGCGGACCGCGTCCTCCGCCTCGGCGCGCACATTGCCCATGAACGCTGTATCGAAAGTCGGATACGTGGAACACGCGAACATAAAATCCTGCCAGACAAGCAAGCCCAGTTCATCACAAAGGTCGTAAAAGCACGGGTGCTCGTAAATGCCGCCGCCCCAGACTCGCAGCATGTTGAAATGCGACTCCGCCGCGTCGCCCAAGAGCCGGGCATACACAGACTCGTCCACGCGGGAAGGAAAGATGTCGCACGGGATCCAGTTGGCCCCTTTCGCGAAAATCCTGCGCCCGTTCACGCGGAAGGCGAAGGACGTCCCGTATGCGTCGGATTCGCGCACGAGTTCGACGGTGCGCAACCCGACGCGCATTCCGCCGGTGTCGAGGACGTCCCCTTCCGCCGCACGCAGTTCGGCGCGCAGCTCGTAGAGCGGCTGGGCACCCATGCCGTTGGGCCACCAGAGCCGCGGCTCCGGCACCTCGAGCCGGCACGAAAACCGCCCGTCGACAATCGGTGCCTCCGCCTCCGCCACCGTCCGGCCCTCCCGGGACAAAGTGATGCGCACTGCCGCGCCCGCGCCCTCAACCGCGCCCGAGACATCGAGTGCAACCGTGCCGCCGGGTCCGTGCTCCTGCCGCACGTGCGGCAGTCCGCTCAGCCGCCCTGCCCCGGCGACGACGCGGATTCCACGCCAGATGCCCGCCGTCGGTGCCACCGGGCCCCAGTCCCAGCCGAACGCGCAACCCATTTTGCGCAGGTAGCTTCGCCCGCGGAACGCCTCTCGGTAGATGTTCCATGCAGGCAGCGGCCGGTTCGTGTGCCCCGCCTCCATGGCATTGAGAGGCGAGGCAAAGCGGACCTCGATTTCATTCTCCCCGGCCCGTGCGGCGCCGCGCAAATTCACTTCCCACACTCGGAACATGTTGTCCGCGCGCAGTACCTCGGCGCCGTTCACACAAACCGTCGCGAGGGTGTCGAGCCCATTGCAGCAGAGCTTGAGGACCGGCGCGGAAACATCTTCCCCCGAAAGCGTGAATGTGCGGCGGTAGATCCAGTCCTCCCGCCACACCCAGTCAAGCGCCGCCTCGTTGTCGCGCCACCACGGATCGGGCACGGCTCCGGCCGCGAGGAGATCGGTGTGCACACACCCCGGCACGGACGCAGGCCGTGAAGGGCCGCCGGAGGCAGCGCGGAAGGTCCACCGGGGACCGTTGAGATCGATGACTCGCATGAGGGCAATGTGTTTTTACCTATCCCATCCCAAAGAGAAGGGCGCGGGGAGCGAACTCTTTTTCCGCTGCGGCAAATCAACCAGAAGTCTTGCGGGCTTGGCGGTTCCTCTTAAGATAAAAAGGCATGGATACTTGCGTCCCCGATATGGAGATCCCGGAAACCGTCCCCGTCATGACCCTGAGCGATACGGTGCTTTTCCCGCATGTGGTGCTGCCTTTGTATATCTTTGAGCCACGCTACCGCCAAATGCTGGACGAAGTTCTCGAGGGCAACCGCCTCTTCGCCGTTGCGAGAGAAGATACCGCGTCCGGAATCGACGCGGAGGACGAACCTCCCGCCAGATTCGCCACCGTCGGGATCGTCCGCGCCTCCCACCAGAATGCCGACGGAACTTCCAACCTTGTCCTGCAGGGTTTGGCGCGGGTGCGCGTTCTTTCAATAGAGAGCGAACTCCCGTACCGCCGTATACGCGTTCAGGTAGTTCCCTCAGCCGGCACGGAGATCTCGACCGGGCCCATGCGGGAAAAATTGCGCCACCGTCTTCGCGACGACCTCGGTCTCGGCGCGGATCTACCCGAGGAATTCGTCGAGTTTATCGACGGCATTGAAGACGCGGAGGTCTACCTCGACTATATCGGATACGCGATGTGCGCTTGCCCGGAGACCAAACAACGGCTGCTGGAAACGCCCGACATCCGGGAACGCTACAACATCTTCATGCGCTACCTCGACCGCCGCGCAAACCGGCGTAAACTCGACGCCGAACTGCAGGGAGCCACCCGTGACGAGGAGATCGAGCGCAACTGACGCCGCTACGGGTGGATGAATACAAGGTCTCCTTCCGCCGAATCGACCCTGCGGTAGTAACACGTCGGCCGCGCGGCACCGTCCGCTCCGCAGGTGTGGCATGCCCCTCCGGTCATGCGCCGCACACGGTAGAGGAGCGAGTTTTGCTCGCAGTTCACCCGCACGTCCACCAACTCGAGATGATCGCCGCTCGTCGCCCCCTTCACCCAGAGTTCATTCCGAGAAGTGCTCCAAAATACGGCAAAACGCCGGGCGAGCGTCTCACGCAAAGCAACCTCGTTGGCATACGCGAGCGTCAGAATTTCGCCGGTCTCCGCATCCTGAACAACCACCGGTAAAACGGCGGCGCCGGTCGCGGCAACCCTCTCCAACTTCTGGAAATCCAAGTCCAGACGTGTGCTCTCTTCCTTTTCTCGAGACATCGCACGGCATCCCAGCAAGACGGATAATCCGCAGCAAGCTTCCAGTGAGGCGCTCCGGTCGGTGATGGAGACCATTCGCCGCCGGCCTTTACGCAACGGAAACCGACAGCGAACCAAATGAACCTGGACCGGATCGGCTTTAGATCATCGCTTCCGAGGTTTTACCGGTCTAATCCGCGTCCGGCGACGCAATGCTAGTCCGGCTCCCCGCCACCGCGAAATCCGTGTGCTTCAGCACCTCCACCGGGCGCGCTCCGGGCGGCTTGCCCACGCGCGAGAGCGCCGCCGCGCCCGCTCCTTCCCGCAGCCACGCCTCCGTCCCCAGCGCTTTGCCGCGCGTGAAGAATCGTGCCCGCAGCCGCAGCAGTTCGTGCGCCTCCAGCTCGCCGCCCGAGGCCACAGCCTCCGCCAAAGTAGCCGGATCGATCCGCCCGCCCGTCCCGTCGCGCTTCGATGCCGCCCCCTTCCCCAGCATCAGCAGACGGTAGCGCGCCAGCGCTCCCTCCTCCCCGCCCTCACCCGGAAAGCAGTCCACCAGCGAGCGCCGCAGCTCCGCGTCCGCACCGCACAGCACCGCCGCATACCCGCTCCAGCGGTAGTCCTCCGGCAGCTCCGCCAAGCCCGCCCGCAC
>SLLG01000355.1 GCA_007134215.1 Opitutales bacterium
GTTTTTTATCACTTTTTATGTTGGCTCTTATTCCGTTTAAAGGATGGATTGATGAAAAGCAAAGTCTTGAAAAGATGGATCTGCTCATTTTTCCAACCATAATAAAAGTTTTTAAGAAAAATATGGACTACTTCAGGTACGAAACAGCATTTTTTATTTACGGTGGCGGTTTTATGGTGATACTTCCAGCCATTCCTATCATGCTTGTTGACCACCTTGATCTTTCTTATTCAATAATTTCTTTTGGAAGAGGGGTTGTTTCCGCTGTTGTCATAATTACCCTCATGCCTTTACTTGGGAAGTTGTTTGACAGGAGAGATCCTGTTTTTATGGGGGTGATAGCTTTCGCCATTCTTATAGGACATCCTCTTTCAATAATTTTTGCTTATTTTGTCAACCCTGAATTTTCCAAGTATGTCGTCTATCTTTCGTATATCTTTTTCGGGGTGGGTATGGCTGCTGTCACACTTTGCTGGAACCTTGGACCTATGTATTTTGCAAGCAGTAACATGGAAATTCCTCAATTTACTTCAACTCATGTAACTCTTACCGGCATAAGAGGGTTGATATGGCCCTTTTCAGGCTATATTCTCCTTAAAATACATATACTTCTTCCATTTATTGCAAGCATAATTTTTCTTGTAGTTGCCACACTTATAATGAGATCTCTCCATAAACGCCCCAAAAATGCAATACATCCCGAAGTTGAACCCGCCAGTGTGTGAGATACAGTTGATTTTATTTTCTGACACCATTTTTTTTTAAATTATTAAAAAACAATAAAACTGGTCAAATAGTGTTACTATAGATATAGTATTGAGAAGTTTTCAGATCGGGGGCTGGTTCAAATGAAAAAGATTTTAATTACGATTCTTTTTATGTCAATGTTTGTGCTAGTTTCATGTGATGGTAGTCATGATAGTGATACTAGAGGTGCTGGAGATACAGAAAACTTCATAACAGTCTGGAAAACTACTGAAAAAAACGAATCAATTACACTTCCGCTTGTTGTAACTGGCACATACGACTTCGTGGTAAACTGGGGAGACGGAACAGAAGATGTAATTACCAGGTGGAACGATCCCTCTACTACTCACACATATTCGGAGCCTGGAAAATATGAAGTGGTGATAGAGGGGGTTATTTCTGGTTGGCGGTTCTGTACATTGTTCCCTGTTTCCTGTAACGACAGTAACAGGAAACTCATTGAAATAAAGAAGTGGGGACCTCTTGCTTTTGGAAAAACATCTGCACAGTTTAGAGGATGTTCCAATATGGACATAACAGCAAAAGATGCCCCCGATCTAAGCAAGACAACATCTTTGAGAGAAGCTTTCTATGCCTGTGAAGCTCTTAAGGGCAACACTTTCTTCAATGATTGGGATGTGTCCAGTGTAACAGATATGAGTGAGATGTTTAGAGGAGCAGCCTCTTTTAATCAGGACATAGGGGATTGGGATGTATCTAATGTAACAAGGATGTCTGGAATGTTTAGCGGAGCGGAATCTTTTAATCAGGATATAGGGAACTGGGATGTTTCGAATGTTACAAATATGACTTGGATGTTTTCTCGTGCCAGCTCTTTCAATCAGGATATAGGAGGCTGGGATGTGTCAAATGTGATGAATATGGGCTCTCTGTTTTGGAATGCTCGTTCCTTCAATCAGGATATAGGAGGCTGGGATGTGTCTAGTGTGACAAATATGCAATCGATGTTTGGGGAAGCTAGTTCTTTCAATCAGGATATAGGTGGCTGGGATGTGGAAAATGTGACAAATATGGGTTCTATGTTTTCTCGTGCCAGCTCTTTTAATCAGGATATAGGCGGTTGGGGTGTGTCCAGTGTGACAAACATGTTCTACATGTTTAGTCGTGCCAGCTCTTTTGATCAGGATATAGGTGGCTGGGATGTGTCAAATGTAACAAATATGAATGGTATGTTTTATAATGCAAGCTCTTTCAATCAGGATATAGGTGGCTGGGATGTTTCAAAGGTGACAAATATGGGCTCTATGTTTTATAATGCCAGTTCTTTCAATCAGGATATAGGCTCTTGGGATGTGTATAATGTGACAAATATGATCTCTATGTTTCAAGGTGCCAGCTTTTTTGATCAGGATATAGGTGGCTGGGATGTGTCAGGTGTAACAAATATGTTCTTTATGTTTAGAGATGCATCAAGTTTTAATCAGGATATATCGGGCTGGGATGTATCAGGTGTAGGAAGTGACTTGAGGATGTTAGGCATGTTTTATGGGGCATCAAGTTTTAACCAGGATTTGTCGGATTGGTGTGTGAAAAACATCAGAGAAAAACCTCTTGGCTTTGACACAGATGCAGATGACTGGACATTGCCTAGACCTGTGTGGGGAACTTGCCCGTAGTTGTTTTGTTATAAAATATACAATCACAGGAAACAATTAAACCTTGTTTCCTTTAATTCTCCTGCTATAATCAGTACAGTTTTTTGTTATGGAGGTTTTCATGGATAATGGAAAAAGGGTGATCCTGGTAATTCTTGACGGTTTCGGGATA
>SLLG01000145.1 GCA_007134215.1 Opitutales bacterium
CCGCTTCAGACGAGTTGAGGGTCGCCGACTTCGAGCTGACGGAAGAGCGAATCACCTTCACCTTCATCTCCCCGTCCGGGTTCGTGTATCACGTTGAAGGGAGTCCGGACCTTGTCCGGTGGGAGATCATCGGCTCCACCTTCCTTCCGGACGGTCACACGACGACGGTCACGAGAGACATCCCCGCCGCCGACCCGCCCATCCGCTTTTTCCGCATCGTCGGAAACCGCTGAGCCGCGCGGTTGGCCGGAGGCTTCCGCGTTTGCCGCCATAGAAGGCGGGATGATTCATTGCCCGACGCGAGACGGACAGGAATGTGCGAATCAGTCCGCCGAAAAAACCGACACGGTTTAAGAGAAGCCTATAAACAACGTTAATTACATAGGGGATTCTTTTGGCGTCACAGAAATGCTCCGCACTTGGAGGGGCTTGTGCCGCCGGCGGTGATGGGCGGTCCGGCAGGTAGCTTGACAGGCGGGGGATTCATCGAGAAGATGAAAGGATGGAGGTGTTGCACTGCTGCACTGCTTTCTCGCCGGACGGTTTTATGCGCATCTCGCGGTCGGGCTGGCATTGGCGGGGCCGGGTGTGGTCGTGAGGTCGCGCAGGCGCACGCGGAAGCGAGCGGGGCCCTCCGCCGGGGAGGATTCCACGATGACGCGTTGGCCCGGTTCGAGCGGGAGTTTGAGGCCCGCGAAATCCGCGCACACGGGGAAGCGGCGGTGTCCCGTCTCGATCAGAACGGCGAGGCGCACCTCGGCCGTTCGACCGTGGTCGAACAGCTCATTGAGGGCCGCGCGCACCGTGCGCCCGGTGGCGAAGACATCGTCGATCAGGAGGACCCGCGCCCCTTCGGTGTCAAAGGCGAGGTCAGTCGGCGCGAAACGCTTTTGGGATTGGCTTTAGGCCCACATCGTCTCGGTGGAAGGATGCGTTGAGTATGCCCACGCGCTCAATCGCGGGAACCGCTTCCATGATCGCGTGGCCCAAAGCGATTCCCCCGTCGGCGATGGCGACTACCTCGAACCCGGAATGGGCCTCAAGAAACGCGCCGACATCGCGGCACACCGCGTCAAAAGCGGCACGCACCCGTTCGGGAGGAATTTCGCGCGGTGACTCAATGACTCAAAACGTGTGCGTCCCGCAGTCTGCGCGCAACGGGAAATTAGACCGGGATGAGGGCGCTGCCCAAGTTGGGTAACGTCCATTCGATCCTTGGATGCCTGGGTCTGGAATGCCGACTTCAGAAAACGGAGAGCCCTTTCTTTTTTTCTTCCGCCGCCATGTCGATTCGCGCAATCTACCGCCACATTGATGAGCCGCGTGAAAATCATTTTTGGCCTGTTCGTCTGGCTGGCGCTCTGTTTCGGGGCGGCGGCGCTGGGGTCGTTTTTTTCTCCCGGGGAGTGGTATGCCGGTCTGAACAAACCGGCGTGGAACCCGCCCGGCTGGGTCTTCGGGCCCGTGTGGACCGTTCTCTACACCATGATGGCCGTGGCCGCTTGGCTGGTGTGGAAACGCGGGGGCTTCGGCGCCCAGTCAGTGCCGCTGAAGCTCTTTCTCGTGCAGCTCAGCTTGAATGCGGCGTGGTCGCCGGTTTTCTTTGGCCTGCGGCGGCCCGATCTGGCCTTTGTGGTCATCCTTCTCCTCTGCCTGGCTATTGTGGCGACGCTCGCATCATTCCGTTCCGTCAGCCGCCCCGCCTCATGGCTCCTCGCCCCCTACTTGGCTTGGGTAAGCTTCGCCACTCTGCTCAACGCCGTCCTATGGCGCATGAATGCTTGAGTGATGGGCATCGAGTCCCCAAGTGCGGTGGTTTGGGCCGTTCTGAGAGGCCCGTTACGCAGCGTGCCGGTGGCACCACTGCGTCGGGCGTTTTCGGTGGTGGGGACTTATATCGAATTGAACTCGGGGAAAACGCTGTAGGCGAAATTCATAGAACCCTTTGCTTGCCTCAGTGGAGGGCCGCCGCACGGATGAAGTAGCTGTCGCCGACCGTGTCGGAGGTGAAGGGCGGCTCCATTTTGGCGTTGCCGCTTTCGGGTGTGCGGGCGGTGAGGATGAAGACGCGCGCGAGCCCGTTTGTTTTGTCTTCCGGAGTCTGCACGGCGAGCAGGACGGGGAGGCCGTACATGGTGGGCCTTCCGGTGATGTCGCGCTTTTGCACGGACCAGTCTCCCGTGACCACTGTATCGAGCACGGTGTATTGCCGCCGCTCATCCTTGCCCCACGTGCTTTGGAAGTATTGTAGGGCACCGGTGCGGTCGGCGGCCTCTCCTTTGCAGGCGGGCCACGTCCGCTGAGCGATGCGCGCATGGTATTTCTCAAGATCGGCGGCGAGTCGTTCACCGAGGTTTTCCACGGCGGGCGCGTCAGGGGCGTATTGTTGCTGAAAGCCGGCGAGCGTCCGCAGTTCCTCATGGCTTCGCAGGCGGTAAAAGTCATGACGCCTTTCCAAATCGGCGAGCCCGGATTCGATGGTTTCCTTGATCCTCGCGGCGAGTCGGACGGGCACCTCCTCCATCGTCCGCA
>SLLG01000161.1 GCA_007134215.1 Opitutales bacterium
AGGCTGTCCCGCAAAAAAAAACGCTGTCGTGTGATCGTGGTTCCTTTTGTGGTTTAGGTTTAGTGATGAGTTTCTTTTGCGCCGCAATGCCTTGGAGTGCAAGTCGGGCGAACAGAAGTCTATTTACAAATTGCATTTTTCGTCATCCGTATGGGCGACGATGGTGTATGGGTTACGGAACGCGTATATTTACGCATTGAAATCCTGCCGAGCGTGCTCTTTCATCCTTCTATGGAATCAAAGAGACGCACCCCCTTGGGCGGCACCATTTGGTGCCTTTGCGGCCTCCTTCCCGCCCTCGGAGCGGCGGCGGACACAACCCTGAACATCCCCGGCCACCGGTTGGTCTGGTATGATGAGTTCCAAGGCGACGCGGTCGACCCGGAAAAATGGAAAGTGAACGCGGGGGCCAACGTGGCCTACCAGCGGGCGAGCGACGGGCGCTGGGTGGAGCCACACTGGTTCGACGACGAATTCGAGCCGTGGTTGGACTTCCGGTCGATCAACGACGAGCGGCAGTATTACTCGCCGGACAACGTCACGGTGGAGGACGGCCTGCTGCGTATCCGCGCGGACCGCGAGACCGTGACCAATCCGGTCGGGTGGTACGATCCCGGTTACCATCTATACACGTCGGGTAAGCTGAACACCGCCGAGCAGTTCCAATTCCGCTTCGGCATCGTCAACATCCGCGCGAAGATGCCCGAGGGGCAGGGCCTGTGGCCCGCGCTGTGGATGCTCAACGCGCCCGACCCGTGGTTCTGGGACGACGAGATCGACATCATGGAGGGACGCGGCTCGCAACCCACGGTCACGACCAGCGCGCGCCACTACAAGTTGCCCGACGGCTCGAACACCTTTGATGCCAACGGCGTGGACACAGGCCGGAACCTGCAAACAACCTTCAACGTATATTCCCTCGATTGGAACGCGGACAGTCTCCGCACCGGAATAAACGGCACCGAGGTTCTCTTTCTCGAGCACGCGATTCCGCAGGATCCCATGTTCCTCATCATGAACGCGGCGGTCGGCGGTATGTTCGATGGAAATCCCACGCCGGAAACTCCGTTTCCGACCTACTTTGAAATCGATTGGGTGCGGGTCTGGCAGCCCGCCTCCACGCCCACGGATCTTGCCAACGGCGGCTTCGAACACCACCAAGGCCCGCAATGGGCGAACTGGAATACCCTCGGCGACGGCAATCTCTCCGTTGTCGCACAGAATGCGCTGCATGGAATTCGCTCGGTGCGGATCGCCCCCCGCGAAGGCGAGGGTGCCGAGTCGCCACCGCCACCGCAGGCTTCCAATTTGCTGACCGACGGAACCGCCGGTTCATGGAGCGGCTGGCTCAACGAGTTGTCCACCGGCGGCGAGGTGCTCTCGGGCGGATCGGAGGATATCGCGAACATCCCCGCGACCGCCGCGAACGATGAAGTCACCCTGCCCATCCACCAATCGGCGTCATCGCCGCGCGCCAACGCCGTCGTCTTCCGACAACTCGCGGGCGCGGACACCGCCGGACGCAGCCTCGCCTTCAGCGGAACCGTCGTCGTCAATGAGCCCTTTCCGGCGGACGCGGAGGCCATCGCCTTCATCCGCATTTTCGATGGCGGCTTTGACTTCACCGACGTGGCCGTCTCCATCAAAAGCGGGGGCGACTTCCGCATCGAGGCAGACATTCCCGAGTCCGGCGTGCCGATCGTGCAGGTCGGGGTGGAAACCACCGGGGCCACCGGAGCGCCCGGAAGCCTGACGGCCACCGCGCTTTTCCTGGAGGATGAAGTGGAGAGCGGTAACGGAGCCGTCGAACCGACTGGCTGGACCGGATTTTTCCAGACCGTCATGGCCGCTCCGGGACAAACGGTGCGGTATGGATTGGTGGCGGGACACGACCCCGCCGATCCCGTCGGACCGGGGGCTGAAGGGCGACTGCGCCTCGAGTTTTTCGACGCGAATGAAATGCTTCTCGGCGAAGTCTCGACCCTCCTCGTCGACACGGAAAGCCCGCGCGGGTTCGCTCCTTATGTCTTCGAAGCCGCCACCCCGGCAGGCGCGGTCTACGCCCGCCTCTTGATCGAACGCGTCGCACCGGATGCGGAGGCGGATGAAGGGGGCAGCTTCCTTGCCGACGCCGCCTTTCTCTTCAACCCCGCCGCGACGGAGCTGCCGGTGGTCACCGCTTTGCATCCTTCCGAACAAAGCGTCGCCTCGGGGGCAACCGTCATCCTTGGTGTAACCACCGGTTCGCCGACGGAAGTCTCCTATCAGTGGTACCACAACGGCGAGCCGGTCGGCACTGGGCCGGAGCATTCCTTCACCGCCACCGATTGGTCCGGCGGCACCTACTACGTCATCGCGACGAACGAGGCGGGGCCGGTTGTCGCGGCGGTCAGCGAGTTGAGCGTGCTCCCCGCTTCAGACGAGTTGAGGGTCGCCGACTTCGAGCTGACGGAAGAGCGAATCACCTTCACCTTCATCTCCCCGTCCGGGTTCGTGTATCACGTTGAAGGGAGTCCGGACCTTGTCCGGTG
>SLLG01000114.1 GCA_007134215.1 Opitutales bacterium
TCGGGCACCGGGCCCGGCATGATGTTTGACCAATGCCTTCATTGTCTTGCTCAAAAAACCACTCCTCCCTATGAAACAACTCTATTGATATATTACGACACCGGCAAATAAAACCCTTTATGAGGTTTCAATCACAGGGAAAAGAATCCACCAAACAAGTTAAAGCACTAAAGCAGGAATGCCGGGGGTAAAAGGCGAAGTTAATAGCAATAATTCTCTATAACTCAAGGGAGTGTTCATATGCGACAGGTTCTGGCCATAGCTGCAACACTGATGTTGTTCTTTTCCCTGACCGTACCACTGCCGGTTCAGGCAACTGTTGAAGGGTCTGAAGAGGTGGAGTTTGGGTGTGAAGCTCTGGAAGATGCCGTAAAGGCAGCCCTGCTCAACATCAAAGAATTGAACTACGACAAAGAAGACCCGGTCACCACCGAACATATAGAACAGTTAAAATACTTAAGCATAAATGCCGGAAAGGACAGCCAGGGAACAATCACCTGCCTTGACGGCTTGGAACATGCAATTAACCTTAAGAAATTCCACATGACTAACAACACTTATCAACCTCTGGACTATTCACCCTTGTTGGGCCTGGAAAACCTTGAAGAGGTAAAACTTCATAATGTGCCGTTGAGCAGCGACGATTTGGCGGTACTGGCAGAAATCGGTAACTTGAAGTATTTGTATCTCAGCAATATAGCTGGGATTACAAATTTTTCCCCGCTGGGCGACATGGAAAAACTCACACACCTGTACCTGATAAATATGGGACTGGGCACTCTGGCAACAGAAGACTTCGCTTTTTTGGCCAACATCAAGAAACTCCAGTGGCTGGAGCTGCAGAAAAACAGCCTGACAAATTTGGATTTCCTGGAACAGTACGGTTCTGACCTGGAAAATCTGTGGAAAATCATCCTGGACAACAACGATTTAAGCGCAACTGACATTTCGCCGCTTACGAACTTGAACCTCTCATCTCTGCAATGGGTGTACCTGCAAAATTGCAAGCTGGATTTTGAAGACGACAGCGTTAAAAATGTTATCGCGGAACTGCAAGACAACGGAGTCAAGATCAAGCCGGTGCTGGCCACCGACCTCTCCCTGGAAAAATCCAGCATCAGCCTGGAGGAGGGACAGTGGTTCAAACTGGGAGACTATGTAACCGTGGCGCCTTCCTGGGCAATTTTGACTTGGAGCAGCAGCAACACCGGGGTGGCAAAGGTGGACGGCAACGGCAAGGTGCTCGCCCGCAATCCCGGCACAGCCACCATAACCGTCTCTTCGGGAGATTTTGAGGCTGCCTGCACCATAACCGTCACCGCCAAGGATGAAGAGAAGGAAGAAGAAAAGGAAGAGCAGGACAAGGAAGACAGCAAAGACAATGAAAAAGATCAACAACAGGATGATGAAGAAGACCAACAAGACGTCACATCCCTGACCCTTTCTCCCCAGCGGTTGACAATGCTGGCAGGGGGACAAAAGCAACTGTCCGCCAAGGTGCGTCCCCAGGACTCCCCTTTGGCCTGGGCCTCGGACAATGAAGAAGTAGCCACTGTCAGTCAGGAAGGCAAGGTAACTGCCCACAACCCCGGCACCGCAACCATTACCGTCTCATCCGGAGACTGGGAAGGACGCTGCACCATCATAGTCAAACCCGATGCCACGGGAGAAAAGCTGTCCATAAAACTGGATGAAGAACACATGCATACCATCTCCATCCCTTCCTCCCGCATCCACACCGACAGCATCGTGGAAATAAGCCATCTCAACCTGTTGTTGCACATACCCACCAGCGCCTGGCAGGGAGCAATTGCCAACCTGGGTATTGAAGATTATGAAGATGTGGAAGTAATCATCGAAAGCTTCGTCCCGGACCAACAGGAAAAACTGCAGCCGGTGGGCAAAGGATATCGTTTCCAACTGATACTCAACAATCAGCCGGTGTCCAATTTTGACGGCTTTTTGACTCTGAGTTTTTCATACGACCCAGACACGGTGGAAAACCCTGACAAGCTTACCGTATGCTGGTTCGACCCCGAAACTGAAAAGTGGGTAGAACTGGAAAGTGAAGTTGACAAGCAAAACCATATTGTGTCAGCCCAAATTGACCACTGGAGCACCTTCACCCTGATGATGGATACAACAGAAAGCAACCTTGCAGGCTGGTACATCATAGCCGCAGTTGCGCTGCTGATGGCCACCATCCTGCTGACGCTTTGGTACTACAGGCGCAACACAGTTTCGCTCTAAAGCAAAAATCCCCTTACGGGGATTTTTTTATTCAAGAATTATCTTTGCAAAGCTTGCTGGCCTCTTCCACTATGCTTTGAGCAGTCAGACCGTACTTTTCCATCAGTTCCGCCGGCTTACCCGATTCACCAAAAGTGTCCTGTACGCCAATGCGCCGCACGGGGACAGGATACGTTTCCGACAACACTTCGGCTATGGCTCCGCCCATGCCGCCGTAGATGCTGTGCTCTTCTGCAGTCACCACCCGCTTGCAGCGCCGGGCATATTCCACAACCA
>SLLG01000184.1 GCA_007134215.1 Opitutales bacterium
CAAGTAGGAAGGCTGGTGTAATAAGCTGCGATATTTACAGTGAAGCTGGCCAATTGTGTAAAATTTCATGGGACAGCAGCAAACCCGAAATCAGCTGTGACGATCGGCCGGTTATTTATGAGATAGACAATCATATGCTGGTTTTTCAAACAGACAAAGGCAGAATTTATAAAATCAAAGCTAATAAATCTGACTAGTGCCAGCTGGAAAATCTTCGTTAACGGATTGTTTACATGTAATGAATATGTTTAGGATTCGGCATAAACTACTCTAACATCTCTTATCGATTTGAGGGAGGCACACATAATGCTGATATCAGAAGCTGCAGATCGAAAAATAGATATCCTCGCTTCTCCCATGCTGGGAAATTCTCGCTTGCTCAGTTTCTACAAGATTACGCTGCGTACGCCTGATCAATTGCTTTTTGAGACCGCCTTGCATGAGCACGCACTGGATATTCTAAGTGGCATCTGCGATATTCATGTAAAAGATGATAAAGGTAAGACATACAATTTTACTGGGATTGGCGGCCGCACAGATATTTTTAGTGATTTGCCTGAGTTTGTATATATTCCGCGAAACTCAAGTTATAGAATAAGAGCTCTGACAGAAAATTTCGAGTGTGCTGTCTGCACTGTTGCTGCCGCTCAAGACAGTAAACCAGCCTATATATCAAAAACTCAAGTTAAAAGACTAGTCAGCGGAAAGGACAATTGGCAGCGCGAAGTTTTTATTGGTCTTGGCGAAGAAGGTCCGTCAACAATGTTATTTATGGGTGAAGCAGATAGCCCGCCCGGAAACTGGTCTGGATATCCACCCAACCGACATACAGAAAACGCGCCGCCCATAGAGCGGTCATTTGAAGAAATGTATTATATGAAGATAACTCCTATGAACGGATTTGCCCTTGGCGGTATTTATAGTGATTATCGTTGTCGTAAAGAAACCAGTCGTATAACCATGTATGGAGACAGTCAAGTTTTTAATGTTCCCAGCGGCTATCATTTTATTGCTCCTGCCCCTGGATACCATCTAAAGTATATCTGGATACTAGGTGGTGAAGCGCAAGGGTTTGGGCAGTGGGTTGTTGACCCTGATTACCAGTGGCTTTTGTAATTGCCGCATGCAGTTAACATGTCTTTTATTATTCAGGAGCAGGTAGCAGTCGAACAGTACATTTGGCGTTTAATCGCTCTTTAACTGATAGAACAGTTGTCAAATGCAAGAAACAAGTTTGTAATCAGCAACCATCAAGCATCGAATATTTTTTACGGAGGAAATTTAATGATTATTGATCAGGAAAAATGTATTGGCTGCGGACAATGCCTTCCATATTGTCCGGTTAATGCCATCAATATGCAGAATAAGAAGGCAAAAATTGATTTTGACGAATGCGTTGAGTGCAGCAGCTGTATGCGCTCAAACATTTGTCCAACCGACTCGTTTTATCAGCAGGAGCTTAAATGGCCGCGAACTATCCGGTCTATTATGAGTGATGTCTTTACCATTGCTACGGAAACAGGAGTTAGCGGCAGAGGTACTGAGGAGATAAAAACCAATGAGCTGACAGGTCGTTTTAAACACGGACAGGCTGGTATCGCAATAGAAGTGGGCCGACCTGTTTTAGGCACACGATTCCATGACGTCGAAAAAATTGCCATGTCTATATGTAGTCTGGGTAATATCGAGTTTGAAAAGGCCAATCCCATCACAACACTTATGATCGATTCAACAATCGGTAATTTCCGTAAAGATATCCTTGACGAAAAAGTCTATTCTGCTATTCTCGAGTTCGCAATTCCAATCTCGAGATTGCCTGAAGTATTAAACCGCATCAAAGAAGTATCACAAGAAATAGATACAGTCTTTAGTCTTTGCTTATGCTGCCGTGTTAGTGAAGACAACTCAATTCCAACAGAACAGATAGCGAAAGATGCTGGCTTTAATCCTTCAATTAATGGTAAGACTAATGTTGGCCTGGGCAAAGCTTCTGGGAGGACTCAATCATGACACATTCATTACATCGTATAGGTAATAGGGACAGTCTGTCACGTGATATTATTTTTCTTTGTCTCCCTGCAAAAGGGTACAATGATGTTGACTCCGGCCCCAAGTTAGCCGAATTTATGAAGTTGGCGGTAGAAAATGGCAGTGTAAAAATTGGTAATTCAACTACCGGTAATGAATACACGCTTGGCAGCGAGGAAAACGTAATTGAAAGCACAACTAAAATGGCGACTGTACACGCTGTATTTACTGACCAGACAAAAGCTATTTCTTTTCTTAGAACTCTAAAAAAAGTTGATCTGGGGTTATCCATAGTCATCAGCGGGCTTTTAGATGCTGTAGATGATTGTTGCAGACAGTCAGGCCTGCAAAGACATACAGTAGAGCACTCACTAGGATTCTTTGGAAAAACTGATCGACTGCCAGACAAACAGATAATGGAACTTAATACTATGTGTGGGCATGGTATGGTTACGGTCAATCTGATTAATGCTGTGATCGATAAAATAAAGAAAG
>SLLG01000197.1 GCA_007134215.1 Opitutales bacterium
AGAAAATCCTATGCATTTGAGTCCTCTAATTCAAGTGATCATTCGAAGATAGGGTGTATTTACGTTATCAATCTTGATAGACAACCAACCCGTTGGGCCGATATTAAACAGGAGCTGAGGTATGTATTGGATTGGTCAGGATCTGAATTAATTAATCTGACCGAGCGATATGACGCAGTAGATGCTAAGAACTTCATTCAGGATCCGCTCAAAGATACCGACATCGATCCAATATATACACTCGGAGAGCAACTTTTTGTAGAACCTCAACCGTTAACTCTTCCCACTCAGCTTGATCTTAATTCTCCGATTCGAATGAGTCGACCCGAGGTCGCAGTGGCTCGTTCTCACATTGAAATTTGGCGCCGGGTTGCTGCTAGTAGCCATGAGTACGTACTCATACTAGAGGACGATGTGTGGTTTCGATACGGGTTTGCCAAAAACATGGATCAGGTGTGGCGTGAGATCGAGGCTGAAAGTGATAGGAAAAGCATGTTCGACATTCTATACTTGTCCTATGAGGAAGCAAAAAACGGTGCCCCTAAGATCTTCCTGTCAAGTAATGTGTTCTGTCCAGAACGCGGGCTATGGCATCTGTCCGGGTACGTAATTTCACGTATAGGTGCGGAAAAATTACTTCGTCTCCTTCCCTGTCGAGGCCCTGTGGATCTTTGGATAAATCATCAATTTGTGGATTTAGATGTACGAGCTGCAAAACAGTCGATTATTAGCCAGCGACGTGATCTTTGCTCCACCAACTCATATTCAATTCTTCCTACACTTACGAAGATCGGTGCAATCACCAGTGAGGTTGCATCATTGTTTCATATACGCCCAAGTGAACGACCAGTATTTGCATTTGGGGCAGAAGGCTCTGGCCTTTCATCACTTGCGATGGCTCTGTCCATGCTTGGATACAGATGCTGTAGTGATCTCCAAGCACTCCCTTATCCTGAACAAGATAGACTCCTATCAGGAAGTAGTAATCGCGTATTTGACGCATATGTGAACATTAAATCTTTAATGGAGAAAATCTGGATTCTCAGAGAGTGTTATCCTGAGGCTAAATTTATCATTACGACTAACAAGACAAAAATTTTAGATGGCAGTGACACAAAGCTTTTAGATGATTTAAATGGAGCTGATCTCGCCGTTCTTCAAATGGATGCATCCAATAAGTGGAAAGTAATATGCGAGCATCTAAGATGTGTACTGCCGTCTTGTTCATTCCCTGAAATAGCAGAACTTGGCCAAAGACAAATTCTCAATAAATCCATCGAAGTAGATGCAACCCTAAACTGCAAAACACCTAAATGGGATAAGTCACCGTGGGTTGTAGAGTCATCTATGTGTTGGCAAGGTATTCATTTCGCCCCGATAAAAGGGGGGACATCATCAACAACTACAACTCCCATTAGATTCAAGAACAGTTTGAATATTATAGACACAAGACGTTGGCTTTTGCGAGACGATACCTTCACGGACAACCTGGCATTATTTCGTCCCTCAAACATCGAATTCTGTAATGAACTCGGTATTGCTCTCAATATCAAAAGAGAATCTTTAGGTGTACGAGAATATAGTGCTGCAGCGTTAACCAGTCATGACCGGTACTTATTCGGAAGATTTGAAGCAATCATTAAAGCATCGAACGTACCCGGTGTGGTTACCGGTTTTTTTCTCCATCGCGATTCACCGAGACAGGAAATTGATATTGAGATTGCGGGAAACCGGACAGATCGTCTCTTGGTCAATGTCTTTTACAATCCTGGTGACGAGGGCGCAAAGTTTGACTATGGATATAGAGGTGCAGCAAGCTATATCGACCTTGGGTTTGACGCATCAGAATCCGAACATCGATTCGCGATAGAGTGGAGCCCGTTCGAGATTTGCTGGTTTGTTGATGATCGCCTTGTTCATAAGCGGGCTGAATGGAATCCTACGCCGATCCCCCACCTACCAATGGCTCTCCACGTAAACGCATGGCCATCTCGATCTAAGGAACTTGCCGGCAGGCTGATTGACCGTCGGTTGCCATCAAGTACTTTTATAAGATCGATTGAACTGGAAGCAAATCGACAGAGGAGATCAAATCATTATGAATATTCTTTCCTATAACCCAGGCCATGATGGTGCTATTGCTTATCTGAAGGATGCTCACTTGGTATTTTTTATTGAAGCGGAGAAGAACCCCAACTATCGTTACTCACCGGTATCTATCCATGAATTCTCACTTATCGGATATATACCTACTTTGTGAGTAGACTTTATTTTATTAATTAAATCAGTAGCATTGTAATATTTATTATGGGGAATATTATGCAATAAATCCGGATGTAATACATACATCCCTGTATTAACAAGGAAATCATATTCCGGTTTTTCTTTTATGTCTGTTACAATACCCCCATTTTCAACTTCACATATTCCATAAGGTACATTATAGTGTTTTAGTGAAGCAACTAATGTTATGTAATTTTTATTTTCTTTATGATGGTTTAGTAAATCCA
>SLLG01000016.1 GCA_007134215.1 Opitutales bacterium
CGCGGGTGGCGCGGCGGGGGCTGCGGGCAAAGGATGCCTTGGCGCGGGCGCGTTTACTTGCCGGCGGCGCGCAGGGCGGCCTGGGCTGCGGCGAGGCGGGCGACGGGCACGCGCGGCGGCGAGCAGCTTACGTAGTCGAGCCCCGCGTTATGGAAGAAGTTGATGGAGGACGGGTCGCCCCCGTGCTCTCCGCAGATGCCGAGCTTGAGGCCGGGCTTGGCGCTCCGTCCGAGATCGGCGGCGGTCTTCACCAGTTTGCCGACGCCGACCGTGTCGAGGCTGGCGAAGGGGTTCTGGTTGAAGATCTCCTGCTCCTTGTATTCGTCGTAGAACGAGCCCATGTCGTCGCGGCTGAGGCCGAGGGTGGTCTGGGTGAGGTCGTTCGTGCCGAAGCTGAAGAAGTCCGCCTTGGCCGCGATATCGTCGGCGGTGAGAGCCGCGCGCGGGATCTCGATCATGGTGCCGACGGTGTATTTGATTTTCACCTTCTTCTCTTCCATGACCTCGGCGGCGACACGGTGGACGACTTCGGCCTGGTGCTCGAACTCCTTGGCAAATCCGATGAGAGGGATCATCACCTCGGGCTGGACGGGGATCGGCTTCTTGAGCTTGGCGAGGGCGGCGGCGGCCTCGAAGATGGCGCGCGCCTGCATCTCGGTGATCTCCGGATAGGTGATGCCGAGGCGGCAGCCGCGGTGGCCGAGCATCGGGTTTTCCTCGTGGAGGGACTTGACTCGCTCGTTGATGACCTCCTGTGAGACGCCCAGCTTTTCGGCGAGACCGCGGCGGGCGGTGTCGTCGTGCGGGAGGAACTCGTGCAGGGGCGGATCGAGGAGGCGAATGGTGACCGGGCGGCCTTCCATGGCGCGGAAGAGTCCCTTGAAGTCGTTGCGCTGGTAGGGCAGGAGCTTCTTGAGGGCCTTGCGGCGCTGGTCTTCGTCGCTCGCGAGGATCATCTCGCGCATGTGCGAAATGCGGTCGCCCTCGAAGAACATGTGCTCGGTGCGGCAGAGGCCGATGCCCTCGGCGCCGTAGGCCACGGCGGCCTTGGACATTTCCGGCGAGTCGGCGTTGGTGCGGACTTTGAGCGTGCGGTATTTGTCGGCCCAGCCCATGACGGTTTCGAAGAGCTTGAAGGTCTCGCCCTTGTCGCCCTTCATACGGCCGTGGAGGACGCGGTTGACTTCGCTCTCGGTCGTGGCGATGGCGCCCTCGAAGATCTCTCCGGTGGTGCCGTCGATGGAGATGGAATCGCCTTCCTTGAGGATGACATCCCCGGCGGTGAGCGTGCGGCGCTCGTAGTCGATCCTGATGTTGGAGGCGCCGCAGACGCAGACCTTGCCCATCTGCCGGGCGACGAGTGCGGCGTGGGAGCTGACGCCCCCGCGGCTGGTGAGGATGCCCTCGGCGGCGATCATGCCCTTGAGGTCCTCGGGCGAGGTCTCGGTGCGGCAGAGGACGACTTTGTGGCCCGCCTTGACTTCGCGCAGGGCGGCGTTGGCCGTGAAGACGACCTTGCCGGAGGCGGCGCCGGGCCCGGCGGGCAGGCCGGTGCCGATAACTTTGCCGGACTGGAGGGCCTTTGGGTCGAAGATCGGGACGAGGAGCGAGTCGATGGACTCGGCCGGGATCTTCTGCACGGCCGTGGTCTCCTTCATGAGCTTCTCGCGGTTCATATCCACGGCGATGCGCACGGCGGCGAGGCCGGTGCGCTTGCCGTTGCGCGTCTGCAGCATGTAGAGGACCTTGTTCTCAATGGTGAACTCAAAGTCCTGCATGTCGCGGAAGTGACGCTCCAATTTGCGGCGTACGGCTTCGAGTTCCTTGAAGGCCTTGGGCATTTCGTCGGCAAGCTGCGCGATCGGCTTGGGTGTGCGCACGCCGGCGACGACGTCCTCACCCTGGGCGTTGATGAGGTATTCGCCGTAGAAGACTTTCTCACCGTTGGCCGGATCGCGGGTGAATGCCACGCCGGTGGCGCAGTCGTCGCCCATATTACCAAAGACCATGGACTGAACACTGACGGCCGTTCCCCACTCGGCGGGGATATTGTATTTCTGGCGGTAGACGATGGCGCGCGGATTTTGCCACGAGCTGAAGACCGCACCAACGGAGCCCCAGAGCTGCTTCCACGGATCCTGCGGGAAGGACTGGCCGGTGCGCTGCTTGATGAGCGCCTTGTAGCGCTTGATGAGTTCCTGCAGGTTTTCGGCGGAGAGGGCGTTGTCCTCTTCGATGCCGAGTTCCTCCTTGAGCCCTTCCATGACGTGGTCGAACGGCTCGGGGTGGTTTTCGGACTTCGGCTGCACGCCCATGACGACATCCCCGTACATCTGGATGAATCGGCGGTAGCAGTCGTAGGCGAAGCGGGCGTTACCGGACTTCTTGGCAAGGCCCTCGACGGTATCGTCGTTGAGGCCGAGGTTGAGGATCGTGTCCATCATACCCGGCATCGACTCGCGCGAGCCCGAACGCACGGAGAAGAGGAGGGGATCCTTCTTGTCTCCGAACTTCTTGCCCTGCTGCTTCTCAACCGCCGCGACGGCGGATTTGACCTCGGCTTCGAGAGCGGCGGGGTAGGTCTTCTTGTTTTGGTAGTAGTATGTGCAGACTTCGGTTGTGATGGTGAAGCCCGGGGGCACCGGCAGGCCGATCGCCGCCATTTCGGCGAGATTCGCGCCCTTGCCTCCGAGGAGGTTGCGCATCTTTGCGTTGCCTTCCGTCTTCTTACCGAAGGCGTAGACGGACTTCTTCACGGAACCGCGGGAAGCGCGTTTCACGGCTTTCTTGGCCGCGGCCGGTTGTTTCTTTTTGCTGGCTTTGGGAGGCATGCTCGCTCTATCTTTTTTTTAGTTGGTTGGTTCGTCCCGGAGGACGGTTTGTTGTTGAGAAAAACAGCGCAAGATAGAGGGCGGTCCCGTCCTGTCAACGGAAAGACATTGCCTTGCATGCGGTTATGGCGGACCTTCCACGCTTTTCGGTGATTGCACACGTTTGAAGCTATGGACCGGGAGAACCCAACCGCGCTGCGCGGCGAAACTGACGAGGCGGGCGAAGACGTCGAATTGATGGACGACGGCGATGCCGCCGGGGGCATGACGCTGCTCGAGCACCTCGAGGACTTGCGCTGGACGATCGCGAAGTCGCTCATCGCCTTCGGGGTCGGCTGCGGGCTTGTCATGGCTTTCCTCACGGCCTTTGCCAAGCTCCTCCTCTGGCCCTACGAATTTGCCACGCGCGGCTACGAGCACGTGACGATGGAGGGCCTCATCAACACTTCGTTTCTCGGGGTGTTTTCCGTGATCTTCCAGCTCATGCTCATCGGGGGGCTCGGTCTGGCGCTGCCCGTCATCCTCTACTTTTTCGGGAGCTTCGTTGCGCCCGGGCTCACGCCGGCGGAGAAACGCATGCTGCGCCCCGGTTGCGCCGCCGCGCTTGCTCTTTTTCTCACCGGCGCGGCCTTCAGCTTTTTTGTCCTGCTTCCCGCGGGCCTGCGGGCGAGCGTGATGTTCAACGACATGCTGGGCTTCCAGCTCTTCGTCACGGCGAGCAGCTACTACGGGCTGCTCACATTCGCCGTCCTCGGCGTGGGGATGGCCTTCGAGCTGCCGCTGATCATCGTCCTGTGTATCTACATTGGTATCCTCAACACCGACCAGCTCCGGCGCTTCCGCCGCTACAGCATCGTCCTCTTCCTTGTCCTCGCTGCCATCGTCACGCCGACCCCCGACCCGATTACCTTTCTCTTCCTCGCCGTGCCGATGTCGCTGCTCTACGAGACGGCGATTTACCTCGGGAGCAAAGTCGAGCGCCGCCGCGCCGAGCGCGAGGCGGCCGATCCGTGGTGAGCCGCGCCGACCACGGCATATGCGAACGCCGCCGGGTGAAGGGCGCACCTCCGCGTGCGCCGCTGCGGCTGGAGGGTTTGCCTTGGATACGTGCGGTCGTTGGCGTCACGGACGCGCCCGCATCGCCAACGTAGTCGAATCGCTCGCCGCCGTGGCAATAGCCCCAACGGGTCTACGCGACACAGCGAAGGGTTGGGCGAAGAATGAGGCCTACCCTGGAACTCCCGGCGGTTCCCCGGTCCTACACCGAAGGTGTTGCGCAGACTTTGGTGGACCTGTTGGCAGGATTTCCCATATTGACGCCGCCGCGAGGACGGACTGTGCGTGCAGGCGGGCGGTGTGGACGCGGTCGCGGTTGTAGCCGCCCCCGTAGAGGACGACGAGCGGGGCGGCGACTTCGCGTAAGGCGCGGCAGACGCGGAAGTCGCGTTCGCGCAGGGAGGGTGTGTCGAGACGGAGCTGCCCGAAGCGGTCGGCCTCATGGCAGTCTGCGCCGGAGATCCAAAAGACGAGGTCAGGCTCGACGGAGTGAAGGAACGGACGCAGGGAGGCATCGAGGGCGGCGAGGTATTCCTCCGGTCCGGCGTAGCGGGGCAGCGGAACGTCGCAGTCGCCGGGTTCCTTTTTCGCGGGGTAGTTGCGGCCCACGTGTATTGAATACGTGGCGACACGCGGGTCTTCCGCGAAGATGGCGTGGGTGCCGTTGCCTTGGTGCGCGTCGGTGTCGACGACGGCAAGGCGCAGGGCGGGATCGGCGGCATGGAGGGCGCGGGCGGCGACGGCGACGTCGTTGAGCACGCAGTAGCCGAGCCCGGCGTCGGGGAAGGCGTGGTGGGTGCCGCCCGCGAGGTTGGCCGCGATGCCGTCTGTGAGGGCGGCGCGGGCGGCTTGCAGGGTACCGCCGGTTTCAAGGCGCGAGCGGTGGAGGAGGCGCGGGTGGTGCGGCAGGCCGAGGCGCTGCCGGGCGCGCTGCGCGAGGGTGCCGGCTTCGATCAAGGCAAGGTAGCCGCAGGCATGTACGCGCAGAAGATCCTCCATCGGTGCGGGATGCGCCGGTTCGACGCGGACCTCCGGCCATGCCTCGCGCAGCATCGCCGCCGCGCGCGGAAACTTGTCCATGGGAAAGGGGTGGTCCGGCGGCAGCGGGAGATAGTATCCTGGATCGTAGAAACAACGCACGCCGCAGGCTTACGGACGGGTGCCCATGCAGGTGTCGACGAGCCGGGCGGTATGGATCCACGGGTGGTCGACGGGGACGAGGCGCTTCTTGCCCGCTGTCTTTTCGAGGGGAACGGGCACGCACTCGCTTCCGCGGATGGCGACCATCTGGTTGTATTTGCCCTCGAAAAGGAGCTGCCCGGCCACGGTGCCGAGCCGGGTGCAGAGAAGCCGGTCGCCCGCCGAGGGTGTGCCGCCGCGCTGCACGTGGCCGAGCGAAGTGGTGCGCGCCTCGATGCCGGTGAGGCGCTGGAGTTGCCGCGCGATGCGGCTGTCGAGCGATTCCTGAACGAGGTGGATCTCGCTGTCGCCGAACTCCTCCTGGAGGCGCTTTTCCTGAGCTCTCCGCTTTTTATCCTTCTTCTTGGCATCTTCGCCGTTGAGACCCTCTTCCGGGCGGGCGCCTTCCGCCACAGCGATAATAGAAAATCGTTTTCCGTGCTGACGGCGCTCAATGAGGTGGTCGGCGACGACCTGGAGATTGTAGGGGATCTCGGGGATTAGGATAACGTCCGCGCCGCCCGCGATGCCCGCGCCGAGGGCGAGCCAGCCGGCGTCGTGTCCCATGACCTCGCAGATGATGACACGGTGGTGGCTCGTCGCGGTGGTATGGAGACGGTCGATGGCCTCGGTGGCGATGTTCAGGGCGCTGTCGAAGCCGAAGGTGATGTCCGTCTCGGCGACGTCGTTGTCGATTGTCTTCGGCAGGGTGAGGACGGGCAGGCCGCCCTCTTTGAAGAGATGCATCGCGTTTTTCTGCGTGCCGTTGCCGCCGAGGCAAACGAGGCAGTCAATCTGCTGGCGGCGGGCGTTGGCAATGGCGACGTCGGTCATGTCCATTTCCTTGCCCGCCATGGGCATTTTGTGGGGCTTGTCGCGGCTGGTGCCGAGAATCGTGCCTCCGTAGGTGAGGATTCCGCTCGTCGCTTTGTCGTCGAGCGGGATGAAACGGTTTTCCACGAGGCCGCGGAAGCCGTCCTGCACGCCCAGCACCTTGATGCCATAGTGCAGCGCCGCTTTCGCCACGCCGCGGATCGCCGCGTTGAGGCCCGGGCAGTCACCGCCCGAGGTGAGGATGCCGATGCACTTTGTCTTCGAACCTTTAACCGCTTTCGCTTTGGCCATAACGGGGAGCAGGCTGCCCCGTCCGCCGTCGTATGGCAACCGGGAATTCAGGAGTCCCGGCGGGGGCCTTTCGGCGCGGCGCGACCCCGGATTGCGGAACGGAATAGAATCTGCTTGGTTGCGAAGGCATGAAGAAGAACGGCGAGAGGCCCGGTCCTTCCGCGCCGCGCGGTGTGTTGCTCGATCTCGACGGTGTCCTGTATGTCGGGGACCGGCTCCTTCCGGGCGCGCGGGAGACGCTTGGGTGGCTCGAGGCACGGGGGATTCAGCGCAGGTTCCTCACCAACACATCGACGAAGAGCGTGGGAGAGCTGGTGGAGAAACTGAACCGGCTTGGGCTCACCGTTCAGGAAGACGAGGTATTCAGCGCCGTGTCGGCGACGCGGGCGTATCTGGAGGAGGCCTGCGGGGGCAATCCCGGCGAAACGCGCGTGGCGCTGCTCATCCGTGACGCCGCGAAGGAAGATTTCGCGGGTTTCGCTGAAGGCACGGAGGAGGCGGACTACGTCGTCGTGGGCGACATCGGTGCGGCGTGGAGCTACGATCTGCTCAACCGCGTCTTCCGCATGATCATGAACGGCGCGCGTCTCGTCGCCATGCACCGCAATCGGTATTGGGAGGGCGACGACGGTCTGCGCATGGATATCGGCGCTTTTGTCGCGGGTTTGGAATACGTAACGGGCAAGAAAGCCGTCGTCGTGGGCAAACCGTCGGAGGCGTTCTTCGGGCTGGCGCTGTCTTCGATGCGAATGGAAAAGGGGGAGGTCGTCATGGTGGGCGACGACGTGTCCTCCGATATCGGCGGGAGCCAGGCGGCCGGTATCCGCGGTGTGCTCGTTCGCACGGGCAAATACCGCGAGGGGGATGAAAGCGAAACCGACCCGCCGCCCGCCGCCGTCATCGACTCCATCGCCGACTTGCCGGAGTGGATTGAGCGCGGCCTCGGCGGGGATTGAAGAAAACACCCTTCCGTCCATGCGCAGGAGCGCGCTGACGGTTCCAAGCCTGATTCGATCAGGCTGTGGGATTCGATGCCTTCGTGCGTCGACTCTTCCGGGCCTCGCGTGCCGCGAGGTGTTCGATCCATACCTTGATCAACGATTGCCGGGGCACGCCAAGCCGACCCGCTTCGCGGTCCAGCGTTCAAGCATCCAGACGGGAGAATCCACATTCACCCGCTTTTGCTCCTAGCCCGGGCGGAATCCTTTCGACAGGTCCAGAAATGGGTTCATGTCCACTTCCCCATCGTTGAAGATCTTATCCAAGTCCTTAGCTTTCATATAGTTTTTCTTCGTTCATCCGTGCCCGGTGCACGGAGACTATCCGGATGCGATCATTTCGCAAACTGTAGAAAGCGACCCATAGCCGTTCAGACCACATAGCATCGATGGTAGGCCCGTCGATGCCGGGTCACCGTCCCGCCGGCGCGACGCGCTCGACGGTGAAGCCTTTCTCGCGGAGGCGGTGCTGGATGCCCTCGGCGGAGGCGAAGTGGCCCGCGCCGACGGCGAAGAAGTGGACGTTCTCCGGCTCTTCGCGCAGGTGCCGCGCGATGCGTTCGGCCATGCGCTCGTCGCGGTCGGTGAGGAGCTTGCGGGCGAGGCGGTCGTTGAGGTCGGTGTCGCTGCCGCCCGCCATGGTCTCCTCGAGGAGTTCGCCGAGGCGCGGGAGGTCGCCCGCAAGGTAGAGGCTGAGCATCTCCCCGACGATGTCGCGGCCTTCGGTCTGTGCTTCCTCCATGTATTCGACGGTGTCGCGGAGCATCCGGATCTCTTCTTCGCGGGAGAGGCTTCGGAAGACGTCGAGTTGCTCGTCAATAGTCTCGACCGCGCGGGTGGCTTTGCCCTCGGAGGCGGCGCGGCGGTAGAGCCGCAGATCGAGTGGCGTGCCGAAGGGATTGCTGAGCTGCGCCTCGAGGAGGACGAGCTGCGTGGCGAAGGCCCAGACGCGCAGGCCGTCGAAGGCGGCGATGTCGAGTTCGGGGCGGATGGTGCGCAGGACGGCGGCGGCGCGCGCATGCAGTTCCTCCGGCAGAGTGGCGGCGAGGCCTTCGCCGGAGGGGGCGACCGTCGCCTGCACGACGCGGCCCATGGACTGCGGGTCGAAGGGGATTTCGGTGTAGACGGCCCCGGCTTCCTTGAAGGCGTCGTCGACGGCGGCGGGGAGGATGGCGAGGCGCGGGTCGGCGAGGTGGATTGTGCCGAAGAGGTAGGACGGCTTGTCGCCCTCGATCCGCCAGAGGAAGGGGGCGGCCCACTCCGCCGCGGCGAGGGCGGGTAAAAGGAGAAAGAGGAGGGCGGCGACCGCGCGGGTGCGGAGGGCGGAAAGCTTCACGGCGGATGTGGCGGTTCAGTAGGTGAAGCTAATCACGGCGAGGACCCCGCCGAGGGCGGCGAAGGTGCCGCCGAGGACGCGTGCGCGCCCGGTAGCGGCGTAGAGCCATTCGAGCAGGTTGCGCAGGTAGAAGGGGGCCGCCCCGATCACCGTGGCAAAAGCGATGAGAAGGTAGACCAGGGTGACGAAAAAGAGCCGCTGCGGGATGTCGTAGTGGCCGAAGGCGGCGCCGAGCCCGCTCGCCCCGAAGAGAAGAATGAGGATGGCGAGCCCGCGCACGGAGAGGAAGTCTTTCACGACAAAAAACGCGCCCGCCATGGTGCCGCCGAAGAGACCGAGGAGAATCATGCGGAAGAGCCCGAAGTCCATATTGAAGAGGTTGTCCGCCGGAGAGAGGTTCCACACATTGAAGAGAAACCACAGCCCGCCCGCGCCGAAGGTGACGTAGGCCGCCTGCTCGCTGCGCAGGAAGCGCATGGAGGCGGACTGCCACGCGGCGGTGCAACAGAAGAAGGCGGCGCCGAGGACGATGAGGAGCGCGGCGAGGATGAGGGAATGCAGGGTGAGCATGGTCGGTCGGAAACTGGGTGGCGGCGTGTGTCAGGCGGTGGCGGCGCGGAGCGGGGCAGAGAGTTCGCCGCCGGCGGGGACGAGTTCGCCACGCACGACGCTCACGCTGCTTTGCGTGATGCGCACGGGGACGACTTCCCCGACAAGGCGGGGCGCGCCGGGAAAGATTACCTTTCGGTTGCCCGGATTGCGCCCGGTGAACATGCCCTCGCCTTTGCGCGCCGGCCCCTCCACGAGGACTTCCTCCACGCCGCCCACGAGACTGTCGTTGCGGCGGCGCGAGTGGTGCGCGAGGATATCGAGGAGCGTCTTGTTGCGCGTGTCTTTCACCTCGGGCGGCACATCGTCCTCCATTCCGGCGGCGGCGGTCCCGGTGCGCGGGGAGTATTTGAAAATAAAAGCCATGTCGAAGCCGGTCTCGTCGAAGACCGCGCGGGTCGCTTCGAAGTCCGCCTCCGTCTCGCCCGGAAAGCCCACGATGATGTCGGTGGACAGGCAGATGTCCGGCCGCACTTCGCGGAGCTGGGCGACGATTTCACGGAAACGCCGCACCGTGTAGGGGCGGTGCATCTCGCGCAGGACGCGGTCTGACCCGCTCTGGAGGGGCAGGTGGACGTACGGCATGAGCTTGGGCAGGCGCCCGTAGGCATCGACAAGGTCTCGCTGGAAGCCGCGTGGGTGGGGCGAGGTGAAGCGGATGCGCTCGATGCCGTCGACTTCCTGAACGCGTTCCAGTAGTTGCGTGAAGGGGCTTTTGCCGTCGACGAACGGCATCTGGCGCAGGCCGTAGTTGTTCACGATCTGGCCGAGGAGCGTGACCTCGCGGGTGCCCTTGGCGGCGAGTTCGCGCACTTCCTCCACGATCTTGTCCATGCCGCGGTAGCGCTCCG
>SLLG01000225.1 GCA_007134215.1 Opitutales bacterium
CTCTTGGCACGGAGGGTTGGTTGACGGAAGGCAGCGGCGCGCGGGCAATGGGAAACCTGAAGAAGCCGCCCGGATCCGCGCCGGTTGAGATGGTCACGGGCTTGCCGTTGGCGGTGGCGAACCGGCGGTCGGCAGCGCACGCGGAGGCTACCGTCCGTTGAGATCGGGGATCGGCAAAACGAGTGGGGGCTGGAGGACGGCGCGGTCTTCGCGCAGGTCGGCGACGACGTCGCGGATTTGCTTCTCGCTGGCCTCATGGGTAGTGAGGACGAGGTGGGCGCGGTCGTCTTCGCGGCCCGGTGTCTGGAGGACGCTCTCGATGCTCACTCCGTGGCGGGCGGTGATGGTGGAGACTTCGGCGAGAACGCCGGGGCGGTCCATGACGCTGAGCCGCAGGTAATAGGCCCGGCGCACTTCGTCGAGGGGGGCGAAGGCGACACGCCCGGAAACAAATGTCGGCATAAACGCGGGCACCCCGTGGAGGCGGTCGATGGCGGCGTCGACAATGTCACTGATGACGGCGCTCGCGGTGGCATCCTGCCCGGCGCCGCGACCGATGTAGATACTCTCGCCGACGACATCACCGAGGACCGATACGCCGTTGAAGACGCCGTCGACCTTGGCGAGGACGAGGTCTTTGCGAAGCAGCATGGGCTCTACGCAGCAGAAGACTTTGTCGGTCTTGAAATCGCGGCGGACCATCGCGACCAGCTTGATGCGGTAGCCGAGACGATCGGCCCAGTCCATATCGTCGAGGGTCACCTCGCGAATGCCCCGCACAGGCATATCGTCGAGGCTGAACCAATGCCCGTGCGCGAGATAAGCGAGTATCACGGCCTTGTGCGCGGCGTCCCAGCCGTCGAGATCGAGCGCCTCGTCCGCCTCCACGTAGCCCAACCGCCGCGCATCGGCGACGATTGTCTCGAAGCCCTGCCGCTCCGCCTCCATGCGCGTGAGGATGTAGTTGCAGGTTCCGTTGAGGATGCCGTAGATGAGCGGAAAGCGGTTGGCCACCAGCCCTTCGCGCAAGGCTTTGATGATGGGGATGCCCCCCGCCACACTGGCTTCGAAATAGAGTCGGGCGTCGTTACGGGCCGCCGCCGCAAAGATTTCCTTACCGTGCTCGCAGATCAGGGCTTTGTTTGCCGTTACGACCATTTTACCCGCTTCCAACGCGGCGAGCGTGGCCTTGAGCGCAACGTCCGTGCCGCCCATCAGTTCGCAAAACAGGTCAACCTCCGGGTCGGTCGCCACCTCGACGGGATTACGACGCAGTTGTCCGGGCTGTAGCTCCACCTCCCGCGTGCGGGACGGATCACGCACAGCCGCGCAATACAACTCGAGGCGAGCGCCGAGGCGCGCCTCCAAGGGACCGCGATGGCTGTCGAGGTGCTTCCAGACCCCTTGGCCGACGACGCCAAGCCCCGCCATTCCGATCCGCAAAACTTTGTCGTTGGACGCATTCATGGGCGAAAAAGGGACCAGACAAGCCCGCATCGCCTCCCGCGCCAACCCGAAAATCGATTCGTGCACCGCATCCACCCACAGAGACAGATCCTCCGAAACTTTGATGTCCGGCACCGCCGCCGCATCGACGGAGCGTTCCATTTCGATTCCAAGATAGTCGTCGCGCAACACCCAGCTGCGGCGCCGCTTGCGCCGCAGTCGGGTTGAAGACGGGCGCCGGGAAAGGCATTGTCAGCCGCCGCGCGGGGGTCACACTCGCCTCCCATGTGGAAGCAGTGGAAAACGCTGGTGCCTTACCTGCGGCCGCACCGCCGGGCGTTCGTTATCGCCATGCTGTGCGGGGCGGCGGCGGGGGCGGCAAGCGGCTTCGGCGCGCCGTTTTTTATGCAGCGAGTCTTCGCGGGCTTCTTCGAGGACACTGGCGCGGAGCACTCCTTCGGCTACCAGATCTTTATCGCGAGCCTGCTGCCGGGCATCTTTTTTGTCCGCGGGGTTTCGCTTTACGCCAACCAGTATCTTCTCAACCGCGTGGGCCAGTCGGTGCTGCTGCGCCTGCGCAAGGATCTCTTCGACCACCTGCAGCGGCTGCACCTCGGGTTCTTCGAGCGTGAACGCTCCGGGGATATTGTCGCCCGGCTCGCCGCCGACACCACGCAAATCCAGAACACGGTCATCATTCTCATCAAGGAAGGGGTGCTCCAGCCTTTCATTTTTCTCGGGGGCCTCGGGTTTCTGATCTTTCTGTCCGCGCGCGAGGCGGAGATCGGCTTTCTGCTTTTGCTCTTTGCCATCGTGCCTTTGATGATCGTACCGGTGCGGTTGATCGGGCGCCACCTGCGCCGCCGCGGCCGGCAGATGCAGGACGCGTTCGGCGATGTTTCGGAGGCGATCTCGGAGAATCTGCGCGCAGCCGCCGAAGTGCGCGCCTTCAACCGGGAGGAGCATGAGAGCGCGCGCTTCGAGGCAAGGCTGCAAGCGTACTTCGCCTACGCGATGAAGATGACAAAGTATTATATAATGACGCAGCCGCTCATGGAGATCGTCGCCGTCACAGTTCTCTCCACCGCGTTTCTCTACGCATACAACCAAGGGCTCGGCTCATCGGTCTTTCTCGCCATGGGCGGCGGACTCTATTTCACGGTGGACGCAGTGAAGCGCCTCGCCCGGGCGCTCAACGAGTGGCAACGCACGGAGGGTGCCTTCGCCCGCGTCCGCCAGGTCATGGACGCCGAACCGATGATCCAGGATCCGAAGGATCCGGTTGAGCCGGGGGCGGCGGAAGGGGCGGTCACGTTCCGCGGCGTCTCCTTCACTTACGGCGAGCAGACTGCGCTTCACAATATCGACCTTTCGATTGAGGGAGGCACGGTTTGCGCCCTCGTGGGTCCCAGCGGCGCGGGCAAGTCGACCTTTTCCAAACTCATTCTGCGCTTTTACGACCCGACCGTCGGCAGCATCCTGCTCGACGGGCACGACCTGCGGTCCATGCAGCTCGCCGACCTGCGGGAGCGTATCGCCTACGTGCCGCAAAATCCGACCCTCTTCAACGACACGGTGGCCAACAACATCCGCCTCGGGCGCGAAGACGCCACCGACGCCGAGGTCGAAGCGGCTGCGCGCGCAGCGCACGCACACGATTTTATCGAAGCGCTGCCGGAAGGCTACGCGACGAACGTCGGCGAGAACGCCGGCCGCCTCTCAGGCGGCCAGCGCCAGCGCCTTGCCCTTGCGCGCGCTTTCCTGAGATCAGCACCGGTCCTCATTCTTGACGAGGCGACCTCCGCCCTCGACTCCGCGAGCGAGGAAAAGATACGCGACGCGCTCCGGCGCCTGATCCGCGGCCGGACCGTCCTCATCGTCGCCCACCGCTTCAGCACCATCGAGCTGGCGGAACGAATTCTCGTATTTGAAGGCGGCCGCATTGTCGCCGACGGCAACCGCGACGAAGTCCTCACCCACCCGGTCTTCCGCGAACTCTCCGACAAACAGTAGCTGCCGCGCCGATACACCGGGACCGGCGCCTTATGGTAGAGACAAATGCATACGTAGCCCGTCCTCACGCACGCGTGGCGAGGCGAGGAAAACGCGCGGCGGGTCCGGTGATCCGTGGAATCCGGTTGCATTCGCGGAGGTCCGGACAATCGTTCTGCGTTTTCCCCATGGACCATCCGTTTCTTGATCCCGCATTTGAAGTGCCGTGGTCGCGCCTCGGCGCGGCATCGGTCGAACCCGACATCACCGAAGCGCTGCGGCGCGCGCGGGAGCGGGTGGACGCCGTAAATTCGCAGAACCCGGAGGCGGCGACCTTCGAGTCCGCCTTCCTTGCCCTCGAAGAAGCCACCGAAGAACTCGACCGGGCATGGTCCTACGTCTCCAACCTCGATTCCGTCTGCAACAGCCCGGAACTGCGCGCCGCCTACAACAAGATGCTCCCGGCGGTCACCGCCTTCCACACGAAACTCCCCCTTGATGAGCCACTGTGGCGAGTGCTCAAGGCCGCCGCTGAATCCAAGAGCTGCCGCAACCTGCAGGGTCCGGAGAAGCGGCTCGTCGAGGAAACCGTCGCCGCATTCCTGCGCAGCGGCGCCGACCTCGACGCCGCCGGCAAGGCACGGATCGAGGAGATCGAGAGCGAACTCGCCGCCAAGGCCCAGAAATTCACCGAGAACGAACTCGACTCCACTCACGCCTACGAACTTCTCGTCGACGACCCGGCACGCCTAGCCGGTCTGCCGGAGAGCGCCCGCGAAGCCGCCCTCGAGAGCGCCCGCAAGAAGGGGCACGGTTCGCCACGGGAGCCGATCTACCGGTTCACCCTGCAAATGCCGTCGCTCCTGCCCGCGATGAAATACCTCAAGGACGCCGCGCTCCGCCGCGAACTTTGGGAAGCGTCCATCGCCGTCGGAGCGAATGAACCGCACGATAACACAGCGCTCATCCGCGACATCCTCCGCCTGCGCGCCGAAAAGGCGCGGCTGCTTGGATTCACGCACTTCCCCGACCTCGTCCTCGAGCGCCGCATGGCCAAGAACGGCCAGGCCGCGCTCGAATTTGTGGAAGACCTCTACCGCAAGACAAAGCCCGCCTTTGACGCGGAAAATGCCGAACTCGACGCCTTCCGCACAGAGAAAACGGGCGAGTCCGGCCCCCTCGCCCCATGGGAACAGGCCTATTGGGCGGAACGCCTGCGGCGCGAACGGTTCGACCTCGATGAAGAGGAGGTCCGGCCCTACTTTCCCGTCGGGCAGGTGCTCGACGGGCTCTTCGCCATCACCGAACAAGTCTTCGGCGCGCGCGTGACCGAGCGCACCGGCGGCCGCAAACCCGATGTCTGGCACCCCGACGTGCGCTTTTACGACGTTACCGACGCCGCCACCGGCGAGCGCCTCGGTGCCTTCTACGCCGACTGGTTCCCTCGCGAATCCAAGCGCGGCGGTGCGTGGATGCACGGGCTCATCGATGGCGAACGCGCCCCCGGCCGCAAACGCACCCCGCACCTCGGCCTCATGGCCGGTAACATGTCCCCGCCACTCGGCAATGCCCCCGCCCTCCTCACCCACGACGAGGTCGAGACGGTCTTCCATGAGTTCGGGCACCTCCTGCACCACCTCCTCGGTGAAGTGCCGGTCAAAGCCCTCAACGGGACCAACGTGGCGTGGGACTGGGTCGAACTACCCTCCCAGATCATGGAGAACTGGTGCTGGGAAAAGCAGGCCCTCGACCTCTTCGCCCGCCACTTCAATACCGGCGAGCACCTGCCCGAACCGCTCTTCGCCAAAATGCTCCAGGCGCGCAATTTCCACGCCGCCCGCGCACAGATGCGCCAGCTCAGCTTCGCCCGGCTTGACCTCGAGCTGCATCTGCGCCCCGAACGCTTCCTCAAGGGAGACCTCGACGCCGAACTCCTCCGCCTCCTCGAGGGCTACATGGTCCCCACCAGCTTTCCGCAGCGCCCCATCGTCCGCCGCTTCAGCCACCTCTTCGGCAGCCCCACGGGCTACGCCGCAGGATACTACAGCTACAAATGGGCCGAGGTCCTCGACGCCGACGCATTCAGCCGCTTCACGAGCGAAGGCATCCTCAATCCCGCCGTCGGCCTCGAGTTCCGCAAGCACGTCCTCAGCCAAGGCAACGCCGAGGACCCCGCCGTCCTCTACCGCCGCTTCATGGGCCGTGACCCCGACCCCAAGGCCCTCCTCCGCCGCCTCGGCCTCCCCGCCTGACCACAAGGCAGTTCCCGGCCAAGCCTTGCCGTCAACTTAAATATCTCTGGAAATTTTTATCAACTAATATTAATTCAGAGATGAGAAACAAATGATTCATTTCCCGCTTGATTATCGGGAGCTTGCCCCGACGGAGGCGGTCGTCTTGCGTGGGCATCGATGAGTACACACGAGGAAAGCCGGAGCGCGACTGTGCGCGAATACCTCGCGGATCTTCAGGAACGCCTGCTGAAACGCTTCGGCGAAATCGATACCACTGCCGTTCTGCGGCGCGACACGTGGGAGCGGCCCGGCGGGGGCGGAGGCGTCTCGGCGGTGCTCGAGGGCGGCGACGTCATTGAAAAAGGCGGCGTCAACTTCTCCGATGTGCGCGGATCGGAGCTTCCCCCGGCGGCAACCAAACGCCGCCGACAGCTCGCGGGCCGTCCCTTCCGCGCCATGGGCGTGAGCGTCGTCGTTCACCCGCGCAATCCCTTTGCCCCGACCGCCCACATGAACGTGCGCTACTTCGAGGCCTGCGATGGAAGCGGCGCGCCCGTCTTCTGGTTCGGCGGTGGATTCGACCTCACGCCCTACTACCCCTCGTGGTCGGACACGGTGGCGTGGCACCGCGCCGCGGCGGAAGCCTGCGCGCCGCACGGCACCGGTCTCTACCCACGTTACAAAGCCGCGTGCGACCGTTACTTTCTCCTCCCTCACCGGGACGAAACCCGCGGCGTCGGCGGTCTCTTCTTCGACGATGTCAACGAACCCGGCTTTGAGGGTGCCTTCGCCTTCACCCGCGCCGCGGGCGAAACCTTCTCGCGCATCTACCCGGCGCTCCTTGAACAGCGCGCCCGCGGTCCGCACACAGACCACCACCGGCGCTTCCAGCTCTACCGGCGCGGCCGCTACACAGAGTTCAATCTCCTCTATGACCGCGGAACCCTCTTCGGCCTGCAAAGCGGCGGACGCACTGAAAGCATCCTCATGTCCCTGCCGCCCGTCGCCCGCTGGGACTACGGCTGGACACCGGCCCCCGGTTCCCACGAGGACGCACTCTACCGGCATTTCCTCCGCCCGCGTGACTGGCTGGCCGAGGAACAGCCTGCAGACCTCCCCGAAGCCGCGTGGTGAAACCACCCCCCCGCCCCGGACCGATCCGTTACAAAAACTATCGTCAACAACTTTTTACGTTGTTGTTTGTTTTTGCGAGCGCCTCTTCCGCGTCTTTCGCCTGCGGAAAGCGCCCGCAGTAGGCACGCCGCGCCGGAGGCGGCACCAGCGGTAATCCTTAGGGTCTCTGCCGGGCAGTGCGGCTTCACTATGCCCGCTTTGTGAAGCGGTAGTGCGCGACGAACCACTCCCATCCGTCGCCATAGCGGAACAGCTCGGAGCAGGCCATGTAGAAGATGCGCCAGCGCCGGAGCCATCGTTTTGCCGCTTCCCGCCCGCCATACGTTTCCGCAAAGAGCGGAAGGATCTCCCCCTCAGCCGCGTCTTGCCGCCGCAACCAGGCCTCAAGGGTTTTGCTATAGTGCTTTCCGTTCACTCGCCAATGACTCTCGACCGCGAGATGGTCCTGAAAACGCAGCAAGAGATCGTCGCTCGGCATGTTACCCCCCGTGAAAAAATAGCGCGCCATCCAATCCCCAGCATCTCCTCTGTCCTCGAACGGATACGCATACGTCCGGTGCACAAAGATGTGCACGAAGAGTTTGCCTCCCGGATTCAACCAGGAAGCGATACGCTCCATGAGGCGGCGGTAGTTCTTCATATGCTCGAACATTTCAATCGAGACGACGCGGTCGAAGGTCTCAGGCGGCGCAAACGTGTTCATGTCCGCCGTCACGACGCGCACGTTCCCCAGTCCGCGCTCTTTCGCCCGTGCCTCGATGAACGCGCGCTGCGTGCGGGAGTTGGAGACGGCGACGATCTCGCTCCCCGGGAAGCGCTCCGCCGCCCAGAGCGTAAAGCTCCCCCACCCGCATCCCAACTCCAGCACCCGCATGCCGTCCTTAAGGTCCGCGCGCTCCGCCGTGAGCGCCAGCATCGCCTCCTCCGAAGCATCGAGGTCGTCCAAACCCTCGCCCCACCATGTGCAGCTGTATTTCAGGCGGCGGCCCAGCACCTTCACAAAATATCCGGAGGGCACCTCGTAGTGTTGTTCGTTCGCAGCATCCGTCGCCACGGCGAGCGGACTCGCGTCGAGATCCGCCACAAAAGCGTCAATACTCTCGTCCTTGCCCGCAGCCCGCTCCTCCGCGAGACGCCGCGCCAGCAACCGCCGGATGCCCCCCCGGATCAACGCATCCGGCACTTTGCCCTCTTCCGCCCATTTGATTGTGTCCATCGTTTCCCTCTTACGGAAAAAGGTCGGCGACGCCAACCGGCGCGCAATATTTCCGGCGCAAACCGCACGCTACGGTCCAGCTCCATCGACCGGCCACGGCGCATGGACCGCGAGGCACGTCCATCAGTCTTTCTCCACCCCGCCCGGCATCGCCCGCACCTGGGTGCTCAGGTGTTTCTCGAGTCCGCCGCAGACTATATCGCACAACCGGAAAACATCCGGGTCCGCGATCGAATAGTAGACCTGCAACCCGGATCGCCGCCGCCGCACAAAACCGGCCTGCGCGAGTGTCTGCAAATGCCGCGAGACATTCGCCTGCTGTCCGCCCGTTGCCTCCACCAGAGAGGTCACATTGCGCTCCCCGTCCATGAGCGCATGCAACAAACGCAAGCGCATCGGCTCGCCCAAAACGGCAAAGCGCCGCGCCACAAGCTCCAGTGCCTCTTCGCTCAATACGCCCTTCATCCACCCACTATTCCACACACAAATCCGGCTTGACAATCGAATCCTTATATGCTTTTCTGCGCATATATGAATAAAACAAGAACTCTCGGCGAAGCGGAAACCTTTGTCCGCGTCCTCGCGGGCAGCGTGGTTCTCCTAAGCGCTGCACTGACCTACCTGCACAACACCTGGTGGCTGCTGCTGACCTGTTTTGTGGGGATCAACCTGATCCAGTCGGCCTTCACGGGTTTTTGCCCGCCGACGATCATCGGGCGCAAGCTGGGCTGGTTCGCGGCGGGTGAGAGCTGCTGCACAAGCGGCGGCCCAGCGAAGAAGGTAAACGAATGAACATCGTTACCCGGTACGGAATCGCACTTCTCGCGGGTGCTGCTGTCGGCGCGTTGATCGGGTACTTCGGCCAATGCACGTCGGGAACATGTCCGCTCACGGCAACATGGTGGCGGGGTGCCCTCTACGGTGCCTTCCTCGGTTTCCTTCTCGCCTTGAGCACCGATCCCAGCTAGAAAGTCACCAACACCATAATTATGATCGCCATGCCCTATAGAAAATCCCTTCTACGGGTGACTGCTTTTGCACTATCCGTTACCGCAGCCGCGGCGGTAACCACCCACACGGGCGAGACATGGACGCTCTCCGCCGCCATGGCGGAAGCGCGGGCGAACAGCCCCGATGCCGAGATAGCGCGCGAACGCATTGAAGCCGCGCGAGGAACCGTGCGTGAAGCCGCCTCGGCATGGATGCCTCACTTGCAGCTCGAATCCGGCTACAGCCAGACGGATCAGCCCATGATGGCTTTCGGCACCATCCTCAATACGGGTGTCTTCGACGCAAACATCGACTTCAACCAACCCGGCCAGGTGGACCACTTCCACGCCGCTGCGACTGTCGCCTACAATCTCTATGCCGGGGGCGGACCGACGGCCCACCGCGAAGCCACCCGCGCCGGGGAACGCGCCGCTCGAGCCGATCACGACGCCATGCTCGAATCCCTCGGGATCGCCGTCATCCGCGGTTTCTACAGCATTCTCCAGGCACGCGAAACGGCAGCGGCACTCGCCTCCGGCGTCGACGTCCTCCGCGAATCCCGGCGTGTCGCGCAAGAGCGGTATGACCGCGGGCAATTGCTTCGCAATGATCTTCTCAATATCGAAGTCCAGCTCGCCGAGACGGAAGTGCGTCTCCTCGCCGCGGAAAACGCCGCCCTCCTCTCCGAACGGGCATTCCTCGTCCTTCTCGGGCGCGAGCCGACGGGCCGCGTGCGTCTCGCGGAAGACGCGGGCTGGACCGCCGGTCCCCCCGCATCCGCGGAACCGTCCGTCAGCCTGCGGGCCGAGGCAGCCGCGATGCGGGCACGCGTGGAGGCCGCCGACGCGCAGGTCGACGCCGCACGGAGTAGTCGGCGACCAAGTGTCGACCTCTTCGCGACCTACCAATACGACCGCGGTTGGCGATTGCGCGGCGACGGTGACAGCTGGGTCGCGGGACTGCGGGTGCGGATGCCCATCTTCGACGGCGGACAGACGAGCGGGCAAATCCAGCGTTCGCTTGCCGAACGGTCCGAAGCCCGCGCCGCCCAGCGCAAGCTCAACCTCCAGTTGCAACTACAGCTCGAAGAAGCCCGGCTCGCCCACGAACTCGCCCGCAACCAACTCGAAATGACCGCGCGGCTCGTACAACAAGCTGAGGAAAGCGCCGCCATCAGCCGTGCCCGGTTTGAAGCGGGTGATCTCCTTGCCACCGAACTGATCGGCGCAGAGACGCGCCTCACGGAAGCCCGCGTGCGCCGCGCCCTTGCCGAAGCCGGGGAACGTGTCGCCGCCGCCGAACTCCGCCGCGCCGCCGGCCTCCCCCTCCAATAACCTCTCTCTCCCACCATCATGAAATCCTTTTCTGTTTCCATCCGCTTCCATGCCGTCGCGGTAATCCTCATTCTCGTTTTCTCCGTCGCCGGGTGCGGCAACGACACACGGCACGCCGTCGACGGCCCGGCACCGTATCCCGAAGCGCTTCCTACCGCAACGGTCCGCCTCGTTGAAGGCACCCGCATGCAGGAACTCCCGGGAACGGTGCGTCCCGCAGACCGGGCAACTCTCGCCCCGAAAATCATGGGTGTCATCACAGAGTTTCCCGTCGAACTGGGCCAGCATGTGAAACGCGGCGAGCGCCTCGCACAAATCGCCGCCGGCGAAATCTCAGCCCGGGCCGAACAGGCGCGCATTGCCCACACGCAGGCCACACGCGACCTCCACCGCGAGACGGAATTGCTCGAGCGCGGAGCTGCCACCCCCGAATCCGTTCGCAACCTTGAAGACCGTGTGCGCATGACCCGGGCCGCCCTCAGCGAAGCCGAAACCATGTATTCCTACACACGCATTTTAGCACCCTTTGACGCCGTTGTCTCCCGGAAGACGGCCCACGAAGGAGACCTTGCCTCTCCGGGGCAACCGCTCCTCGAACTGGAGCGCGCAGGCAACCTCCGCGTTGAAGCCGACGTTCCCGACGGACTCGCCCGCAATCTCCGGCATGGCGACAAAATTCGCGTTCTCCTCGACGGCGAAACAACTGTTGAGGCAACACTCGCGGAAATCTCGACATCCGCCGACGCACGCACGCGTACGGTTCCCGTCAAACTCGACCTTCCTGCCGACGCCCCCGCGCGATCCGGCATGTTCGCACGGATCTTTGTGCCCGCGGAGACCATACGCCGGATGGAGATACCCGCAGACGCCGTAACGTCCTTCGGGCAAATCGAACGCGTATTCGTCGTCGACGGTGAACGCGCCCGAATGCGCATCGTCCGCACAGGGGCGCGGCACAACGGCCGCGTCGATATCCTGGCAGGCCTCAATGAAGGTGAACGCATTGTCGCCCGTCCGCCCGCCGACCTCCAAAACAACCAACCCGTCACCCTTGTCGGCCAATGAGCCGAGACGCACATCCGAGTGGGATACGAAGGGGCATGATCTCCTGTATATCGTCGCTCCGCTCCCCGGAACCCGTCCCGGGGTCCGCAACCGCAAATCACCTGATTCGTCATGACTTCGCCAAACCCGTCATCTGAACAGAGGTCCTCTCCCCGCCACGGATTCGCGGGCAGACTCGCGGCGCCTTTCGTCGATTCCAAGCTGACACCGATTGTCGTTATCGCGTCGATACTGCTCGGCCTCTTCGCCGTGATCATGCTTCCGCGGGAAGAGGAACCGCAAATCAAGGTGCCGATGATCGACGTCATGGTTTCGATGCCGGGCCGCACGGCGGAGGAAGTGGAAAACCGTGCGACACGACCTATGGAGCAGCTCATCTGGGAAGTGCCCGGCGTGGAATATGTCTACTCCACCACGGAGCCCGGTGGTAGTCTCGTTATAGTGCGCTTCCTTGTCGGGACTGACGTGGAAGATGCCCTCGTACGCCTCAACGAAAAACTGCGGTCGAATTTCGACCGAATTCCGCCGGGGGTCGGATTTCCCCTGATGAAGCCGCGGACTATCGACGATGTACCCGTCCTCGCCCTTACCCTGCACAGCCAAACCCATGACCACTATACCCTCCGCCGTCTCGCCGCACAGCTTGCCGATGAGGTGAAGAGCCTCCCCCGTGTTGCCGAAACGACGCTTATCGGCGGACAGCGGCGCGCCGTCCGTGTTCAGCTCGACCCCGCCGCCCTCGCTGCACGGGGGCTCACTATCGCCGAACTGGCGCCCATGCTCGAAGCCGCCAACCGGAGCGTCCCCGCCGGTTCCCGGCCGTTCGCCAACGAAGAGGTGCTTATCGAGACGGGGGATCTTCTCCGCGACGCACGTGATGTCGGGGATGTGGTCGTCGGCGTGCATCACGGAAGGCCGGTGTACCTGCGCGATGTCGCCCATATCATCGACGGGCCGGAGGATCCGTCCGACTATGTTCTCTTCGGCAAAGGCGGCTCGGACGAACTTGAATCCGCCGTCACCGTCAGTTTCGCCAAGCGGCCCGGCACAAACGCCATCGATGTCGTCGACACCGTCATGGAGAAAGTGGATACGCTCTATGGACGCCTCATTCCCGACGGCGTGGAGATCACGGTGACACGCGACTATGGTCAGACCGCCAAAGAAAAGTCCGACCAGCTCCTCGTCAAAATGGGCATCGCCGTCTTCGGTGTCGCCGTCCTCATTCTCCTCTTTCTCGGTTGGCGCGAATCCATAGTCGTATTGTGGGCGATACCCTCGACCCTCGCGCTCACGCTTCTCGTCTTTTACCTATATGGATACACGCTCAACCGGATCACTCTTTTTGCACTCATCTTTTCCATCGGAATCCTCGTCGACGACGCCATCGTTGTGGTGGAGAACATTGTCCGGCACATGCGGCTGCCCTCAAACCGCCGCAAACCGCTCGTACAAGTCGCGCTGGACGCCGTCGACGAGGTGGGCAACCCCACGATCCTCGCGACATGGGCGGTGATCGCCGCCATTCTGCCCATGGCGTTCGTCGGCGGACTCATGGGCCCCTACATGCGGCCGATTCCGGTGGGCGCGACGGCAGCCATGGTGTTCTCCCTTCTCGTCGCCTTCACCGTCACACCCTACGCCGCCATACGCGTTCTCGGACGACACTTGGAGCGCACCCGCGCCAAAGCCGCCGCCAAGACGAAGGAAAGCGCGGTACCCCCGGCGGACGAGCACCTCTCGGATGACGAAGTCCCCGATGACCTCTTCACGCGGCTCTACCACCGGGTCATGGACCCGCTTCTCGACAACCCGTTCTGGCGCTGGTCCTTTCTCGCCGGAATCGTCCTGCTGCTCATAGGATCAATGGCCTTGGTCGGTATCGGAAAAGTCACCGTCAAAATGCTCCCCTTCGACAACAAGGCCGAGTTTCAAGTGATCATCAACACAGACGAAGGGACCACCCTCGAATCGACCGCCGAGGTCGCCCTCGCAATGGCTGCGGCGCTCGCGCGCGAACCGGAGGTCCGTGACTACCAAGTGTATGTCGGCACCGCCTCACCTTTCAATTTCAACGGACTTGTCCGCCACTATTTTCTGCGCCGCGGGCCCAATGTCGCCGACATCCAGGTGAACCTTGTCGACCAGAGCGAACGCAAGCTGCAGAGCCACGACATCGCCCTGCGCGTGCGCCCCGTCCTCGCGGAGATCGCGGAACGTTTCGGGGCGACCCTTGCCGTGGCCGAAGTTCCGCCCGGACCGCCCGTCCTCCAGACGCTCGTCGCCGAAATCTATGGCCCGGGAGACGAGGAACGTCTCGCCCTTGCCCGCGAAGTCAGGCGCATCATGCACGGGATGGAGGGCGTCGTCGATGTCGACTGGTATGTTGAAGAGCGGCAACCGAAGGCACGCTTCATCGTCGACAAGGAGAAGGCCGCCTTCCACGGCATCAGCGAGGAACTCATCGGCCAAACCATCCGCATGGCTGCGCTCGGACACACCGTTGATCTCCTCACCGCGCCCGCTGAACGGGAGGACGTGCCGATAGTTTTCGAACTTCCGCGCACCGCCCTCGACAGCCCGGAGGCGCTCCTCGGTCTCCACCTGCGTTCACTCCGGCACCCCGATGCCGAACTCGTGCCCCTCCGCGAACTCGTCGAACTCCGGCACACCCGCGGCGAACGCAACCGCTACCGCAAAAACCTCAAGCCGGTCACCTACGTGACCGCCGACGTCGCGGGTGGCGCCGAGAGCCCGGCCTACGCCATTTTCGCCATGAACCGAGCCATTGCGGAACTAGACGCGCGCGACTTTGGCGGCGCCGACGCGGACATCCGGATCCACAACATGACGCAGCCCTTCGATGAACGCGTGCCGAGCATCAAGTGGGACGGCGAGTGGCACATTACCCTCGAGGTGTTTCGCGATCTCGGTATCGCCTTTGCCGCTGTCCTCATCCTCATCTACATGCTCATGGTCGGCTGGTTCAAAAACTACACGACCCCACTCATTGTCATGGCCGCCATTCCCTTCTCACTCATCGGAATCCTGCCGGCGCACTGGGGACTCGGCGCATTCTTCACCGCCACAAGCATGATCGGCTTCATGGCCGGGGCGGGTATCGTCGTGCGCAACTCCATCATCCTCGTCGATTTCATCGAGCTGCGCCTCTCCCACGGCCGCTCCCTCCGCGACGCGGTCGTCGAGGCCGGGGCCGTGCGCTTCCGTCCCATGCTCCTCACCGCCCTCGCCGTCGTCGTCACCGCCTCCGTCATCCTCGCCGACCCCATCTTCCAAGGCCTCGCCATCAGCCTCATGTTCGGCGAAATCGCCTCCCTCCTCCTCAGCCGACTCGCCGTTCCCGTCCTTTACTATATGGTGAACAAAGGGTGACCAAGGCAGCCCCGGCCCGCCGCGCGGAGGCTGGATGACACGTTGCCAGCGGGAACCTGCCGCCGGGCGAAGCCAAAAGAAAAGCTCATCGATTCCGGCTCAATTTCCTCGCCGCGATATCCACCGGAACTCGGCGCTACGACGCTCGTCGTTCTGCAAATCAGTGTTGACCACCGGGGGCTCAAGTCACATCATCTTCAATATGCATTACGCACTTTCATTTGCTACAAACGCAGCAAAAGCCGTGCTGACCGGCCTACTGATTCCGGTTGCCGTGTCGGGCGGGTTGGTTGCGGATTATGCCTTCGAGGATTCGCTGGAATCCTCTGTCGCGGGAGCACCGGAACTCCAGTATCTCGGCACCGCGCCGGTGTTCATTGACGAGCTTTTTCCCGCAGGGAACAAGCGGGTGCTGCGGTTCCTCGCGGGGGACGGCTTGGAGCTTGGCGGATTCAGCAATCTCACGGGCGAATCGTACACACTCGTCGCCGTCTTCCGTTTTGACGAGACGACAAGCTGGCGCCGGATATTCGATTTCAAAAACGCCACGTCGGACTGGGGGCTCTACGGCTACTACGGGCGTTTGAATTTCTACAACATCATCACCGGCCCGGACGAAGTCGTGAAGCAGGCGGAGTACATAGAGGTCGCGTTAAGCCGGGACAGTGCCGGACATGTGCGCGGATATGTCGACGGCTCCCTTCAAATCGAGTTCGCCGACGCATCGCGGCGGGAGGCGCTTCCAAACGCCGACAACCTCTTGATTCTCTTCCGCGACGACCAGGTGGTCCGCAACGAGCATACCTCGGGGAGGATTGCCCGTCTGCGGATCTACGACCGCGCCCTCACGGACGAAGAAGTCCGGGACGGCGTGGCCGAGTTGGATGCCCGCTTCGGAGGCGGCTCGGTGGCGCTGGCGGGCGCCTGGCGTCATTCGCAATGGTTCGGGCTCTACAACGAAGCGCACTATCCGTGGCTTCACAGTCTTACGATGGGCTGGACACGAGTTTCGCTCATGCAGGACGGCTCCTTCTGGCTGCACATGCCCGGGTTCGGGTTCGTCTGGTCGGACGAACCGGCCTTTCCCTACGGATACGACCCCGTCGGCAAACAGTGGCTCGTCTCCGGCACCGAGGACGGGCACCACGCGTGGCGGGCCTTCGGAGATTAACGGGTTTCCTAATTGCTAGCGAATGTCACAATGTTCGCTGACGAATCATACGGTAGCTCCGCGGAAACATCCGTGACGCAGAACGTGTAGCGGAGCCCCCTGACGGCATCGCTGGAGGAAGTTTCGGCAAGAATTGTTTCCAAGCGTTCAGAAAGCCGGCCATAGTCCGTCGGCGAGATCGGGAAGCTTGATGTGGGCTTTCAATGGTTGCGTATTGGAAAGTGAACTTCTCTTCGGTTTTTATCCGACCCGAAGTGTATGTCTTATTGGATCCCCGTTCGCCTTCCTGACCGTGCAAGAATTCCCCGCCAACCGAACCTTCCCCTCGCGGAATCATGTTTTTTATGCGCTGCTATTCGATATTTCGGGGCATTTTTCCGGTTTTCCATCTCCGCAAATGCCTCACCGCCTGTCGGTAAACCCCGGCACCGCCCAAAAGGAAGACCCGCGTGCGGGGGCGGTCGGTATCGTGGGCGATGTGGAAAAGGCCGGGGCCGTCCAATCCATGGTTGATCGCCATGCGAAAGCCCTCTTTGCTCCTTCACTGTAATCATGAGTCAAAAAGTCCTCATCATCGGCGCCGGCGGAGTCGGCGGAGTGGTCACGCACAAGTGCGCGCAGGTGCCGGAAGTCTTCGGCGACATTCTTCTGGCGAGCCGCACGGAGGCCAAGTGCAAAGCCATCGCCGCGCAGATCGAGCGCCCGATCCGCACCGCCCGGATCGACGCCGACAACGTGGAGGAAACGACGGCCCTCCTGCGCAGGGAGAAGCCGGACCTCGTCATCAACGTCGCCCTGCCCTACCAGGACCTACCGCTCATGGACGCCTGCCTCGCGGCGGGAATCGACTACCTCGACACGGCCAACTACGAGCCGCCCGACACGGCGAAGTTCGAGTATAAATGGCAGTGGGTTTACCACGACCGCTTCAAGGAAGCCGGACTCATGGCCTTGCTCGGGAGCGGGTTCGATCCCGGCGTGACCAACGTCTTCACCGCCTACGCCGCCAAGCACCACTTCGACGAAATCCACGAACTGGACATCATCGACTGCAACGCGGGCGACCACGGCCACCCCTTCGCGACCAATTTCAACCCCGAGATCAACATCCGTGAGGTGACGGCGCGCGGCCGCTTCTACGAAGCAGGCGAATGGAAGTCGACCGATCCCCTCTCTGTCTCAAAGACGTACGATTTTCCGGACGGCATCGGGCCGAAGAAGATCTACCTCCTCTACCACGAGGAGCTGGAGTCGCTCGTGAAGTTCTTCCCCACCCTGAAGCGCGCCCGCTTTTGGATGACCTTCTCGGACAACTACCTAAAGCACCTTGAGGTCCTGCAAAACGTCGGCATGACGCGCATCGACCCGGTCGAGTTCGAGGGCAAAGAGATTGTCCCCATCCAGTTCCTCAAAGCCCTGCTCCCCGACCCCGCGAGCCTCGGCCCGCGCACCAAGGGCAAAACATGCATCGGTTGCGTCGTGAAGGGCGTGAAGGACGGTAAAGAGCGCACCTACTACGTCTACAATATTTGCGACCACGAAGCGTGCTACCGCGAAGTGAAGTCGCAGGCTATCTCCTACACCACGGGCGTGCCCGCTATGATCGGGGCGAAGATGATGCTCACCGGCAAGTGGCGCGGCGAGGGTGTCTTCAACATGGAGCAGTTCGACCCCGACCCCTTCATGGAAGCGCTCAACCAACACGGCCTGCCCTGGCAGGAGACCTTCCTCTGATGGCCGCGCCCGCGCCGTTCCCCGAGGGCCTGCCGGACGAGGTTGTCGCCTCCGTACCCAGCCCGTGCTACGTCGTCGACGAGGGCCGCCTGCGCCGCAACCTCGAAATCCTCGCCGCGGTCCGTGCGCGCACCGGGGCCAACATCCTCCTCGCCCTCAAGGGCTTCGCCATGTTCCGCACCTTTCCGCTCGTGCGCGGATACCTGCAGGGCGCGTGCGCGAGCGGCATCGACGAAGCCCGGCTCGGCCGCGAGGAACTCGGCGGCACCGTACACACCTTCGCCCCTGCCTATAAGGAAGAGGAAGTCCGCGAACTACTGGAGCTGACCGACCACCTCGTCTTCAACTCCTTCGCGCAGTGGCGAAAATTCCGCCCGCTCGTCGAAAGGGCGCCGCGCGAAGTGCACTGCGGCCTGCGCCTCAATCCCCGCCACTCCGAGGGCGCCACCCCGATCTACGATCCCTGCGCGCCGGGTAGCCGCCTTGGCATTCCGCGCGAGGCCTTCGAGGGCGAATCCCCCGACGGCCTCTCCGGCCTGCACTTCCACACCCTCTGCGAGCAGAACAGCGACGCGCTCGACCGCACCCTCGCCGCCGTCGAGGAGCAGTGGTCCGACTGGCTGCCCCGCATGCAATGGCTCAACATGGGCGGCGGCCACCACATCACCCGCCCCGACTACGATATCGACCGCCTCTGCGCCTGTATCGACCGTGTGAAAACACACTACGGCCTCGATGTCTATATCGAGCCCGGCGAAGCCATCGCCCTCCACACCGGCTTTCTCGTCTGCGAAGTCGTCGACATCGTGCACAACGACATGGCCATCGCCATCCTCGACACCTCCGCCACCGCCCACATGCCGGACGTTCTTGAAATGCCCTACCGTCCGAAAATCATGGGCGGCGCGCTCCCCGGTGAAAAGGCCCACACCTACCGCCTCGCCGGCCAGACCTGTCTCGCTGGCGACATCATCGGCGACTGGAGCTTCGACCAGCCCCTTCAACCCGGCGACCGCCTCGTCTTCACCGACATGGCCCACTACACCATGGTGAAAAACACCACCTTCAATGGTATCCGCCTCCCCGCCATCGTCCTCCTCCGCGAAGCCGACGGCCGGCCCGAGGTCGTCCGCCGCTTCGGCTACGAAGATTACCGCACGCGGCTCTCGTGAAGTGCGCATCTTTCACTTGTCTTTGGCGGCGGAATCTCTAGACCCGTCAGCGATGATTCCCTTCACCGAATACCTCCCCGCCGGAGCGTCCCCCAACCCGGCCGAAACAACCGCCGCGCTTCAGCGCGCCCTCGACGAAGCCGCCAAAGGCGCCGACACCACCGTATCCATTGCGCCCGGGCGTTGGACCGTGCGGACGGTCTTCCTCCGGTCCAACGTAACGCTTCACCTGGAAGCGGGGGCGGTTCTTCAGCCCGATCCCGACCTTTCGCTGTATCCGGACCTCGGCCACGGCCACAACAAAGACCGCCAGCCCTACCACCTCCTCGTCGCGGAAGCAGTCGAAAACATCGTCGTCAACGGCACCGGCACCATCGACGGCTGCGGCGAACTCTTCTGGGAGGGCTTCCATCCCCCGCCGAACGACTACTTCCACAAGGCGAAGAAAGAGCGCATCAGCCCGCTCGTCGAAATCCGCCACTGCCGCAATGTGCGCATCGAGAACATCCGCATCGTCAACAGCCCCGGGTGGACGGTGCACGCCTTCTGCTGCGACCACGTGCACATCGAGGGCATCGTCATCGAAAACCACCCCACCGGGCCCAACACCGACGGGCTTGACATCAACGGATGCCGGCACGTCTTCATCGCCAATTGCCGCATCCACGGATGCGATGACAATATCATCCTCAAGGCTACCGCCGACGCCCGCGCTTGTGAGCACATTGTCATCACCAACTGCGTCCTCGAAAGCCTGTGCGCCGCCATCGGCATCGGAGCGGAGACCGCCGCCTCCATCCGCCACGTCGCCGTGAGCAACTGCACCGTCATCAACGCCATCCGCATGATCCAGATCATCATGTGGGACGGCGGAGTCGTGGAAAACTGTGTCTTCAGCAATATCACCGGCACGGCAATGACCCGCCGGGGCACCGACCGCGCCATCCACTTTGATATTCAGGAGCACCAGGGCGAAGCCCCCGGACTCGGCGCGATGCGAAATATTCTTGTGAGTAACGTCGTCTGCCGCACCCGCGGACGCATTCTCCTAACCGCGCAGGACGGCGCCCGGCTCGAAAACATCACCCTGCGCGACATCGTCCTCGACTACCCGGAAGTCGAGGATCCCGCCGAGACCGTCCCGCGCGACACCAGTTCACAACTCTCCAACTTCAGCCCGGAGGCCCGTGTCGCCCGCGCCGCCGTTGTCGCCGACAATGTCAGCGGGCTCGTCCTCGACAACATCGCCACCCGCTGGCCGGAGAACCCCGCTGCCGTCGCCGCCCCCATGGCCGGCTTCTGGGGCCGCAATGTCGATCCCGCGGTTATCGACGCCCCCTTCCTCACCGCCAGCGGAGCCGGCGTCGCCACCATCCAGCAGTCCGGGTGCCGCCTCACGGTCCGCCAGTGAGCATGGCCTTGCCCCTCATTGCACCCCCGCACGCGCGAACTGATACTCCAGCAGGCTCTGCCGCCCGCCGGTCGTTGTCGTGGCTTTGCGGACACTCGCAAGGTCACCGGCGATATAAACGGTGCGGCGCGCGCGGGTGATGGCGGTGTAAAGGAGTTCTCGGGTGGCGAGCGGGCTTTCACCGCGCGGCAGAATCACGAACACTTCATCGTATTCACTTCCTTGCGACCGATGAATGGTGATAGCCCATGCGGGACTGTGGTCGGGAAGTTTCATTACAGATAGAGGGGGGAACGGAGTGCCGTCGCCGGAGAGAAAATGGGCCGCGCGGCTCCCGTCCTCCTCGATCCGGATGACGCCGACCGTGCCGTTGCGCAGCCGTGATTCAGGATCGTTGCGGTTGATAATAACGGGGTGGTTGCGGACAATACCGCGCTTCGCAAGGTAGCGTTCGATATCCGCGCCGACCTTGCGCGCACCGACAAACGCATCGCGCTGCGCGGTGAGGATGCACACCCTTTCAAGAGCGGCCAGGGCAGCGCCGGGATCCGGCGCGTCGGCAACGCCCGCTAGCGCCGCCTTCACCGAATCCGGAAACCGATCAAAGGGAATCACGCCGGGCGGCGTCTCAATCCATCCGACGCCGCCGGGGGCTTCCGTTCCGCGCCGGCTTTCGAGGAGGCCGCACACCGCCGCGGCATCCGAAGCCTCCAGCGCGCCGCCCAGCGCGAGAATATCGGGCCGGTCGCGGAAGCGGCGGGCTTCGGTGAGGTGGACATGCACACCGCACAGGGGCGGCTGATCCGATGCGCGGACGATTGCGGCAAAGACATTTCCCTGCCCGACGCTCTCGAGCTGATTGGGATCCCCGAGGAGAATGAGCCGCGCGTCCGGTGGCAAGGCGGCGAGCAATGTCCGCCACAGATGCACGTCGACCATGGAGCATTCGTCCACGATGAGCACCGTGCCCGACGGTAGACGCTGACAGAGACAACGACGGTGTCCCGGATGATAGCGCAGGAGCGAATGCAAAGTAGATCCACCGCGCGCGACTGCCTCGAGGCCTGCGGCGTGGGTCCGGAAGGTTCCGGGCAACTCCCGCAGCGACTGCTCCACGGCTGCCCGCATCCGCTGTGCGGCTTTGCCGGTCGGTGCGGCAAGGCGCATCCGCGCGGGGGCGGTCCCCGACGCCGCGAGGAGCGCAAGAACGCGCGCCAATGTATAGGTCTTTCCGGTACCGGGGCCGCCGGTGACCACGGCGAGTTGCCGCGTCGCGGCAACTCGGGCGGCCTCGACTTGACGGTCTCCGGCATCGGCGCCGGGAAAAAGCGCCTGTAGGGAGGCTTCGAATACATCGGAAACCGTAGTCCCGCGCAGCGCAAGCGCGGCCATGGAGCGGGCAATTTCCCGCTCCGCGTTGAAAAGCCCGCGCGATTGAATGAAGATGGCGCCGCCGTGTTCGACGATGACGACAGGAGAGTCTTCGCCCGCGTCCGGCGGAGCTGCCGCCGAGCCCCACTCAGACACCGGATCCCCGGGACAAATCGCTGTGCTTCCCTCGCTCTCGGCATGCAAAAGCCCCCGCACGGCCGTCACCGCGGCGTCGGGCAGTCCCCACCTTCGCTGTAACCAATTTATAGATGCGTTCATCGGTTGTCGCAGCCGTCGGCCGTGTGCGTTCCAGTGGCAAAAAGATTGTCGAGAGCCTCCATAAGCGCGGTGGACGGCGCCACATGAAGGACACCGTGCGCGGTTCCGCCGCGGATACCGCGCAGGAAAACAATCCACGCCCCGCGAATGTCGGCCTCGCGCCCAAGGAACCGGCGGAGGGCCACCAGATACAAATGCGCCTGAAGGATGTAGTGGCTGTGCCGCGCACAGGACAGCAGTGCGGAAGTGTCATAATCACTCCCTGACGGACCGAGGTAGTTGGTCTTCCAGTCGATCACCCCCCACTGCCCGCCATGCACGGCGATGCGGTCGATAAAACCGTGCAGGTATCCTCGCAGGCGGTCACCGGGAAGGTTCGCGAGGAGGGGGGCATAGGCCTCCTCACCGTGGCGCGCGAAGATTGCGGCGAGCGCGGCCGTGTCGAGCACTTCCTTCACCGGTAGCTGGAAGAGCCACTCGGAGGCCCCCGGCTCCGGGCAGGCTTCCGCAACCGTCGCCTCCATGCCGGGAAGGACGGTTTCCCTTAATTCACCGAGCATCGCGCCCACGCTCTCCGCAAGCGGCCGCGCGCCCGCCGCGCCGGCCAGCGGATAGCAGGCGAGGTGTTCTTTCAGCTGTTCTGTATCGAGTCTCCCGAAATTCCAGCCTTCAATCCAGTCGTGAACCGCCGTGCCCACAGCCGTACCGCCGGGGGCGTCGGCGAACGCATTGCCCAGTTCCAGGCGCGGTTCCGGCTTAGCCACTTCATCGGTGCCCGCGTAGGGCGATTTCTCCCGCGTCAGCGCGGAGAAGGAGGTCAGCTCCCACGGCAAGGGAATCTCAGGCCGCTTCAACGCGGAGAGCGCCTCCGTGCCTTTATCTTCTTCGCCGGCCCAGACGGCATTGTCCGGCTGCGGCGGTTCACTCCATACAATTTCAGATTGCGCATTCCCGGCCGCCGCGAGCGCCTCCATCCCGGCGCGGTGGCGCGATCCCCGCCCGGGACTCGCGGCACTATGCTGCCATGTAGTGAAATCCTCCGATGCATCGGTTCTCAGAAGCCAGTCAACAGCGGACGCCGCCGACTTGCTGCGTGGACCGCTCAGTTCACCGGCGACGATCCACACCCTCACACTGGCGCGTGTCAAGGCGACATACGCCAGACGGAGGCGGTCTTCGATATCGCTCCGCAAAAGCTCGTCCGCAATCCGCGGATCGTCCGCGAGGTTCGCATCCACGAGGCATGTCGGTTGACCCCGCCGCGCGAGGCGGCACACGCCCTCCACCGGGCGCGCCGACCACAGGAAGGGACAGAAAACAAGCGGATACTCGAGGCCTTTGGCGGCGTGCATCGTGACAACCTTCACCGCTTCGGCGTCACTCTCCAGCTGCAATTGCCGCTCCTCGACATCGCTGCGTGTACCGGCCCGCGCGAGCTCGGACGCAAGCCACCGGACGAGCCGCGCGGAGTCGTTGCCCGTCTCCGCCGATGCCGCCTGGAGGAGGCCCGTCAATTGACGGAGGTTTGTTATACGCCGCTCGCCGCCGACCATTCCGGCGAGACGCACGCTGACCCCCGCTTCGTTGTCGAGCGTCGCCAATGCCGCCGCCACACCGTGCCGCCGCCACACCGCCTGCCAGTGCAGAAAGTCCACGAATTCCTTCTCGCCGCCGTTGTCGCGCACACGGCGGACCGCCTCCGCGTCGTAACCCATGAGACGGGTCGAAAGAGCGGCGAGCAGCAAACCGGTTCGCCGCGGCTCACGGAGGGCGCGCAGGAGCACTAGCAGCTCTCCGGCTTCCTCCGTGGTCATGACGTCGTCACCGCCCGCCCGCACCACCGGCACACCACGCGTCCGCAGTGCCGCCTCAACTGCCTCCGCCTCCCGGTGCGTACTCACGAGAACCGCGCAATGCCCCGGACGCACGGGTGACCGTGCACCACCGTCATGCTTACTGACAATGCGTGCACGCGCATTGAGTAGACCCACGATCTCGGTGGCGACGATTTCCGCAATGCGTCCGGTCCGCTTGCTTTTGTTGGCATAGGCCTCGTCCCCGTCCGGAACGATCCATCCCTCCAGACGGCTTTCGAACATTGTGCCGTCCACCTCAAGTACCGTGTCGCCCTCCAATCCCGACTCTCCGGGATGAAAATGCAAACCCTCCTTCAGGAATGCGTTCTCCCGCCGGAAAACAGCGTTCACAGCATGCACAAGGGCCTGAGGAGCACGGTAGGTTTTCGTCAGCGTAAATCCGTTGCCCGCTGCACGGTCCCGCGCATCGAGGTAGGTGTTCACGTCGGCACCGCGGAACGCATAGATCGCCTGCTTTGGATCGCCGATGAGCACAAGGCGTCCCGGTTCGCCGGAATCGAGGAAGATCTTACCGAAGATCGCGAACTGCCTCGGGTCGGTGTCCTGCGACTCATCAATAAGGGCGACTTTATAGCGTTCCCGCAAGACTGCCGCAAGGGCCGCCGCACTACGACCCGTCGTCAGGGCGTTGAACAGCGTTGCGACGAGTCCGTCGTAGGTGATGCAACGCCGCGCGTGCAGCGTCTCCCTCACCCTTACACGGATCCGTTTTAAACAGTGGATACGAAAGTGCCACCCGAACGCGTCCAATTCCCGCACGAAGTCGCACGCGAGCCGCACCGCCTCGCACGACGCAAGCGCCGCCTTGCGCTCTTTGTTCGCCGCGCTCGCCGCATTGATCCAGGACGGCGCGTTTGCCAGCGCGCGCACCGCAGCAAGAAAGCCCGGTGCGTCTGGTCCATCCGCCGCACGCAGGGAATCCAACAGCCCTCGGCGTTCGCCCTCGGTCGGAGCCTTTTTCGTCCACCGGTCGACTTCCGCGAGGACGGCGGCGACCGCCGCGCAACAATCGTCCGTGAACTGCCGAGCGCCCTCGCGCAAGCAGCGCACGACGGCAGCGAGCGGCTTTGGTTCGGGGAGGAACGTCACATCGGGAATGGACAGTGCTTGCGTGATAAACCACAGATCGCCTTCGACGTTCCATTTGCAGTCGGCGGCAACCGCCGCCAAAAGAGGATCCCCTGCCACTTCCGTCTCCCAGAGATCGTGCAGGGCTTCTTCGACTACATCGGAGGCGTCCGGCACAAGCTCCGGAAGCACGGGGACACCGCACAAGCTACCCTCCGATTGCAGCACCTGCATGCAAAACGAGTGGATTGTTGATACATTGAGCCGGTCGAGATCGAGAAGCGCTTTTGAAATCACCTCCTGCGTCTTCTCCGCCCCGAACCGCTCGCGGAGGCGCATCGCCCCGGCGTCCATTGCGGGAGGCGCTGGTGCCGCAAGGCCTTCGAGCACCCGGCGCACCCTGTCCGCCAGTTCCGCCGCCGCCGCCTTCGTGAAAGTGACAAGAAGTATGTCTCCCACTGAAGCCACTGTCCCGTCGAGGAGCAAACGCGGAACCAAATGGCTTATGGCATAAGTCTTGCCCGTCCCCGCGCTCGCCTCAATGACCGACAGCCCCTTGGCTACCGGACTGGCCGCAAAGTCAAACTCCCCGCTCATCGCACACCTCCCCATTCCCGCAGAGGCAGCGCTACCGTCTTCGCCCAGTAAATCCACTCGCCCCTTTCCGTAAAGGGATCGGCGTCCCGCCAGACCCGTTGTGCAGCCGCTGCGCTTCCCTCTCCGCCGCCGTACCCATGATCTTCCTTATACCACTCCTTCTCGCCAGCCTCAACGGCGGCATTCGGATCGTCCGACACAAGCTTCTTCGCGATGCAATCCGACGTCAACGGGGCGAACCGGAGCGGGCGGGACTGCCCGGCAAACCAGCCGCGCACGAGAACATCGAGCAACGCCCTCGCGGTTTCCACCGTAACCTCCGGCAACTCGACCGGTGCCGCCGCCCTCGCCTCGTCAAGAAGGAGCACGGGCGCTGACTTCCCGCAAGCGGCCGCAAGGATAGCGGTGATCCATGGATCGAGAAAATGCCGGGCGTTTTTCATCTCGCCGACGCGGTAAACGAGCACGCGCTCATTGCCGCGCGCCCATCGAACCGCGCCCGTGACGGACACAAACTCCGAAAGACGGCATTCCACTATTGTCTCTTCGCCTGCGGTTTCAAGCACCGAATGGGCAAGTTCCTCAGTTGCTTTCGACCCGGATGCCCACACCAGCTTACCGAGGCGTTCGGGCGGCAGCCACCGGTCGGCGCGCAGCCGCTGCTCGGTGTATTCATCCGGCCACGACTGTTCGATACGCGCTTGAAGAATCTCATTACGGACAATCCACCACCGCAGGGAGTCGAGGGCGAGCGGCGGACGGTTGTACTCTGCGTCGGTCGGCTCGTCCCTCGGCATGGAAACTCCCAGTGCCCGCAGAAAACCCGACGCAGGGTCTTTCCAGAATGCCGCGAGAGCGTCCGCATGGACAACCTGCAAACCTTCATCGGACACCGGCAGCGGCGGAAGGCTGAACTCCGCTGCCTCCGGCCCCGGCGGGAACGGCTGGCCGCCGCGCAATCCGGATCCGCGGACAGCCCCCGCGACCCCCGCGTGCAGCGCGTCGAAAGAGCGCATGCATGCATCATCGCCCAGGAAATACCCTCGCGCAAACGGCTGTAGCCGGTGGTGCACAACAGGTGCCTCCATTCCCGTCAGCGCAAGCGAGCGCAGCAACTCGTCCACACAGGCGGAGAATGGCTCCGTCTTTCCCGTGCGGGGATTGCGGTTGCCCGCCGTGAGGATCAGGCGGTCGCGCGGGGTCAGGACTGCGTCGAGGAAGATCTGACGGTCGTCCACGCGGGGATTGCGGTCCCACACGCGCGGACGGGAGCGCAACAAATCCCACACCGGTGCGCGGTTCTGCGCGGGAAACGCGGTGCCCTGCATGCCGACCACGCCAAGCACGCGGCAGGGAAGATTCTGCAGCTGCTTCATGCGGCCGAAGGCGATTTTTCCGGTGACCCTGCCGCGCCGCCGGAAGTCCTCCCACTCCAAGAGAAACCAGTCGCGCAGGGCACCCGCATCGAGCGGTTCCGCGCAGTCGATGCCACGCAGAAATGCCACCTGCCCGCCTACGGAAAGCAATGTGTCTTCCTCCGCCCCGAAGAGCGACCGGCAGGCGGCCTCGACACGGTCGGCCCATACTTCCGCACGCACCGGTTCGCGCCAGTCCGCGATAGTTTGCTCCAGCCCCAAAAGCCACTCGTGCAGGCGCATGTCGAGGGCATGATCCCCCCCGAGCGGATCGCCCACCGGCAGAACGTATCTGCCGTCCGGGTACCTCGCCGTGCTTTCCGCACCGAACCACCGCCCCGCGACAAGACGGTCCCGCGCGAAAGCGGAAGTGCCGGGACAGGGACAGCGACCTCCCTCCACACCACCGCTGTCCAGTCCGTGCGTGAGCCCGCTGTCACGCACGAGTGTTCGCATTGCCTCCGCATCGTCCGTGCCGAGGGCTGTCAGGACGGCTTCCTTCTGCATCAATTCCATCACTTCCGCAGCCTCGAAGCGGCTGGACACCACCATGTCGAACAGGGTGGCAAAGGCATCCGCTGCGGCGTCAACGCCTTCCGGCAACCGCTCGGTCAGGCGCACAGGCAAGGCACCGTCACCGCTCCCGAACACCGCAGGCACGAGCGGCGCGTAGGTCTCCAAATCGGGTGTGACGATATGCACTTCGTCCGGCTGAAGTCCGGGCAGGTCGCGGAAGGCGCGTAGCAACTCGTCGCGCAACACTTCCATCTCCCGGCGCGGCCCGAAGCACGAATGCACGCGTAAACTCAGGTCCTCCGGCGGCCGGTCCTCCGCCACCGAAGGCATGCGCAGCGTGCGGATATCCTCTTGGAGCCGACCAAGTGCCGACGCCCCCGGAGACGTCGCCCCGCTTTCCTCCGGCTCCGGCCAGTGGGTGTACTGCTCGTCAAGTTGCCCGAGCAGAACAAACGCCCCCACGGCATTCCGCCCCATCGATTCAAGGAGCGGATGGCCCGCCCCTATTTCGATCCGTTCCGGGTCGGTCTCGCCAGGCGGCAACGTGCCGCGACGCCGCAAGTCACCGAGAAAACCGAGCGACGGCAGCAGAACATGCAACCCGACCTCAGCCCCGGCGCTACCAAGAACTTCAAGGAGCGCGACAAGGAGAGGATCAACCGCGCCGGTCGCGACAACAATGAGTTTTGGATACCGCTCTGCAAAAGCCGCCCGCGCCGCCGCGTTATCCCGTAGGCGCGTCAGTTCCTCCGCGGGATGAGCATGCCCGCTCTCAGCCCGCAGGCGCCGCCACAACTCGCACTGCCACCCCTCGTACACCTTCCCCGCAGCCGCGCCCGCAGCCCACCGCAAGATCATCTCCGGACGGTAATGCCCGTATTGGTCGAGCCGGTCCGCAAGCATCGCGGCAAGCGCGAACCGGTCGCGGGGGGAAGGTTGGTCCACCCCGAGAGCCTCCGTAAAGTCCGCCACGTGGGGCAGCACACGCCAGACCAACCGACGCTTCGACCACGGACTCTCCTCCCCCGGCCCAACCGCACGGTGGATGAACGCCTGCGGTGTCAGCCATTCCACGCCCATGGAGAGGCCGTGCCGGTCTGTAATCCGACGCGCCAGTTCGTCCGCAAATGCCAGCGACGGAATAATCACAGGCTGCCGCACAGGCGCATCGCGCCGCACAGGATTGCCGACACCGTTCAATAATGCCTCGAAAGACTCGTATGGATAGACGCCCACCGCCACGCGACAAAGCTATCCACACTCCGCCCCCACCCTTCAAGCCCCCAATCGTCCTACACCGCGAATTAGATTAAATACGATGTTGAATATCGTTGCGCAAGCACTGACACGCATTGCGTCGTGCCGTGCCTTCGCGAAAGCCTGCCCGCCCCCCCCGAAACCCGAAACCACCCTCCGATGTCCGTCGCCGACCCAACGGACACATCCGGACATAGTCCCATCAGGCCAGGCGCCTCTCTCGTCAACGAAGGTCAGGATACGTTGGTTCGACAGAATCTGAACGAAAAAGCTTCCTCAGTTCACTTGCGGCGCAGTCGCCGCGTCAACCGCGGACGCCGCTCGTGTCGCCATTTAAAGGGAAATACGGCTGACCCGCAGGAGTGCGGCCCGTTCGAACACCCATTCGATTCAGGAATTGTCCGACGCGGTCATCATTACGGGGCTCCGGCTGCAGCGTCAAGTCGCACCGTCGCAACAGTATCGTTGCCCTTTATCCAACATTCAGCTACTCCACTCAGGGCCTCAATCAACCACGTCCTTGCGCAGATCCCGTAAACTGCACAACCCGCCCCAGTCCGCGAAGCGCATTCGCTTCGGCGGTGTCTTGCGCGCCGCCTTCCGCTCCCGCAACCAGCCCTCGATCCACCCCTTGCTCCCGATCACCGCCCCGTCCGTCAGGTAGCGTACTCGGCAGCGCAATAGCTCGGCCAACGGCACCCTGCCGCCCGA
>SLLG01000098.1 GCA_007134215.1 Opitutales bacterium
CGCGTGGGGACGCTTTGGGCGGAGCGCTACAAGAGTTGCGTGGTGCAGGATTCGCCGCACGTGCTGCGTGTGGTGGGCGCGTATATCGAGCTGAACCCGGTGCGCGCGGGCTTGGCGGAACAAGCGGAGGCCTACCGCTGGAGCGGCTACGGGGCGGCGGTGGGCGGAGAGGCTTCGGCGTCGCTGCGTGCGTGGGCGCATGCGGGGATTGCGGGGATGCTGGGGGCGGTGAACCCCGTGTGTGAAGCGCGGATAGATGAAAAGGGAGAGAAGGACGAATCCCGCGGGGCGGGACATCGCTGTTCTGAGGCGGAGGCGTTCGTGAAGTCCTACGGATTGCTGGTGCAGGTGAAGGATGACACCGGGAACCCATCGGAGCGCGGTTCGGATTCGGATGCGCTTGGCTTGGACTTGCTGGTGCGGACGCCCGCGATGGTGCGCGGGGCGGTGTTTGGCTCACGGAAGTTTATCGCGGAGTGGAGTGCCCGATTCGGGTTGCGGCGGCGGCCTCCTCGGGAGGCGGGAGCAAAAACCGCCGACGGGGACGGACTTTGTTTTGCGCGCGGTTCTCGTCGGCGGGGAGCGCCGGTTTCGCAGGCCCGGAATTGAGAGGACCTTCTTGTTTTGAGAATTTCTCCTTTGTTCATTGACCATGGCACAGAGGGCGCTTCGTCTGGCTGGTTATGAAAATCGTTGTGTTGGATGCGGAGACGATCCGGTTTGAAGAGGCTGAGTGGGGCGAAGTGTCCGCTCTTGGCGATCTTGAGTTGTTCGATTACACCCCGGACGAAGCGCCCGTGATCGTGGAGCGTTGCGCCGGTGCGGCGATTGTTTTGACAAACAAAGTACCGATTTCCGCGGAGGTCCTCGGCGCGCTGCCGGATCTGCGCATGGTCGGCATTCTCGCCACAGGATACAATATAGTCGATGTGAAAGCTGCGAAGGAGCGCGGAGTCGCAGTCTGCAATGTGCCGGGATACAGTACGGAGTCGGTGGCACAGCACACGCTTGCTTTGATCCTTGAACTGACGAACCACGTGGCGCGTCACCATGCTTCGGTCTACAACGGCGAGTGGGTGAAAAGCCGGCATTTCTGTTATTGGAAGAGCGAAATCCGTGAGCTGGCGGACATGACGGTCGGGCTTGTGGGGTTCGGTGATATCGGCCGGCGGGTGGGCGAGGTGGTCTGCGCGCTTGGTGCGCGTGTGATCGCACACACGCGCACCCCCAAGGGGCCGCCCGCGTGGAAGGGCTTCGCTTTTGTGGAGCGGGATGCATTGTTCGCGGAGGCGGATGTCATCTCACTGCATTGTCCCCTCACGCCGGAGACGGAGCGGATGATCGACGCCGGGGTTCTGAAAATGATGAAGCAGGATGCCGTTCTCATCAACACGGCACGCGGTCAACTCGTGGACGAGGCGGCGCTCGCGCAGGCCCTGAACCGGGGCGGAATCGCCGGGGCGGGGATCGATGTCGTTTCTGTCGAGCCGATGCGGGCGGACAATCCGTTGCTGGACGCCCGCAATTGTATCATGACGCCCCACATTGCGTGGGCAGGGCGGCGGGCGCGCAAACGTTTGCTTGAAATTACGGCACGAAATGTGCGTAGTTTCGTAGAGGGCAGTCCGGTCAACCGTGTTGCCTGAAAAAAGAATATCATCTATGAGAGGATTTTTCTCGTGCGCCGCCTTGCTTGCGGCGGTCGTTTGGACTGCGGTTGTGACGGGCTGCGGCTCGACCCCGGCGACTCCCGCCTACGAGGAAGACGGCAAGCTCGAGCTGGTGCGCGTTTTCCCGGTGGAGTCATCCCGGCCAGTGGAGCCTTCGGGGCTGTGCCTTTTCCGTGGCGTGCTCTACAGTGTGTCGGACAAGTCGGATGGAACGGTCTACCGTATTTCTTTCGGCAACGGTGCGGCACGAATGGAGCCGCACATCCGGTTTGATCCGCCCGCCGGAGCCGGAACAATGGACTTCGAGGGGATCACGGTGGATGAGGAGGGTAATTTCTACCTTGCTTCGGAGGCGCACGCGCGCATTCTCCGGGTCACTCCGGAGGGCGAGGCGCAGTGGTATTTTGAGAGTGTGCTGGCGGCGGGCCGGGAGGCCGGAATGTTCAAGGTGCCGAATGCGTCTGTCGAAGGGATTACGATATTGGACAATGGTAATTTCCTCCTCGCGGCGGAGCGCCAGCCCCGCGGTCTGATCGAGGTGGACGGGCGCACTGGCGATGTTGTGCGCGCGCAGATGATGAATCAGACGCAGTTCAGCGACCGCCTTTCGATCCTGCGCCGCCCCGACTGGACGGGGCTCTACAACTATGGCGGAGACGTGTTTGCGCTCTTTCGTAATGCGAATATGGTGGTGCGTCTGGAACGGGACGCGGACGGCGGCTTCCGCGAGACGGAAGACGCATGGGGCTTCCGCCATGTGGAGGAGAGCGGCGAGTTCCGGTTTGACGACCTGCGCTACGGCAAGGCGGAGGGTCTTGCTATCGACGAACGGTATTACTACATCATTCTTGATAATAACCGGCGACCGCGTGCGGTGGACCGTAGCGACAGGCGGCCCCTGCTGTTTGTTTTCCGCAATCCGCTCCGGGCTGCGGATGAGGATGTCCCGGTGGCTGTAAGCGGTCCCTCCGTGCGGGGTGACGCAGTCAGTCACCGCAGGTAGCCGATAAAGGCGCCGTCGTGCGCGTGGGTGACTACGCGCATGAGGTTGGCGAATTTGCGCGCGGTGGTGTGGGGAAAGGCGGGCGTGGGAAATCCGAGCGCGTTGATGGAGACGGCGCGCTCGCCGCCGGGCATTCGCGGGTTGATGCGGTCGAGGCGGCGGAGGACGGCATCCTCGTTGCCTCCGAATTCATCGCCGACGACGAAGATGGCGATGCGTTTGGAGGGGTCGCGGAAGCGGCGGACGGCTTCCTCGATACCCGGCACGGGGTTGCTGCGGCTGTAGACCGGGTAGTTGTTGACCTCGTTGTAATAGCGGCGGCGCAGCGCGGGCGAGTCCTCCAGCCAGCGGCCGCGGCTGCCCTCGATGATGTAGCGTCCGTCGGCATCGAGAAACTGGATCCCACGGACTTCGGGGTATGCCCGGAGGGTGGCGTCGAGCTTGCGCATGGCTTCGCGCCAGATGCCTGGGCGTGTGCGGATACCGCCGATGTCGAAAATGGGGCGGCCCAGCACGCGCATGCTGCCGGAGGTATCGATGACAAAGACGAGGTAATTGCGGTCCATGGGGATTCCGATCGGCACCTCTTCGAGGTCCTCCCGTTCGGGGTCGGGAACGATTTCGCGCGGGGGCGTGTCGAGGGCGAGCTGGAGGGCGTCGCGCCGCTCTTCAAGTTCGGCGAGGGCCGCGGCCTGCTGTGCGGAGGCGATTTCGGTGCGGGTGATCTCGCTCTCGACGCGCTCGATTTCGGCTTGGATCTCTGCGATGCGCTGACGCAGGGAGACTATTGCCTCGCCGAGGTCGCGGCCCGCCGCCTCGGCGGAGGCCAGTTCGGCGTTGAGGGCGCGGTAGCGGGCTTCGATTTCCATGCGCAGGCCCTCGATTACGCGGCTCTCCGCGCCCATGGAAATGACGAAGAGCAGCAGTACAGCTCCGAAGCCGCAGCAGATGCAGTCGAGGAAGGAGAGGCTGAAACTTTCGGTATCTCTGCGCGGGCGTTTCACGGTAGGCGGGACGTGTGTGTGGGCGGGGTATGGAGGATTCAGTTGATGCGCGGCCAGTCGGGGGCGGGGCAAATGAAGGATCCGTTGCTGCGGATGGCGACGCGCCACCATTCGAGGGCGGCGTTGGGATCGCCGTCATTGGGAAAGAGGATGACATTGACCGGGACGTTGGGAGGAAGGCGCGCCACGGCGTCGTTGAGCATTTGGCGGCGGGTGGGTTCGTCGACTTCGACACCGGGCGGGGCGCGTCGTCCCTGTGTGGGCAGCCCGTCGATGATGAGGATGATATTGTCCGGAAGCGGATCGAGCCGCGCGAGGGCGGTGAAGGCTTCCTCGAAGTTGGCGCCGCCGCGGGGCGTCCATGCTTCGATGCCGTCTGCGGCGGCCTGCACGGCGGAGCGGTCGCCGAGGCGTGCCCACCCGCCGTGCTCCGCCGGGGCAATGGGTTCGGCGGCGGTGCTGAAGACGAAAGTCTGGAAGTATTCCGGCTGGCTGAGGTTGGCGAGGATCCAGCGGGTGGCGGCGACGGCCCGCCGCCATTTCGGGCCGTCGCGGCGGGCGGCGTCGGACCGGGCCGCGATGGTCATGCTCTCCGCGAGGGTGTCGGCGATCATTCCGCCGGATCCTTCGACGAGGACGGCGGTGTGGCGGCCGTCGAGGCGGAACTCGGTGAAGTATTGGCGCAGGGCGGTGCCGGGCACGGGCAGCGGCGGCGGGTCCGGCTCTGGCTCGGGTTCGGGAAGCTCGGCCACCTGCTCTTCCAGCGTAGAGACCTGGGCGGCGGTGGCGGTCGACTCATTTTCAACTCGTTCCAGTGCCTCGAGGAGGGCGGCGAGGTCGGAGCGGCGCTGGCGCAGGCGGGAAGTCGCGGCGGCGCGTTCCGCTTCGAGGTGCTCTTGCTCGCCGCGGAGGTCGCCGAGGCGGCCGGTCGCGCGCTCGACGGCGTCGCCCACGGCGCGGGTGGCGGCTTCGTATTCGGAAGCGGCGTCGGAGAGGTGGGCTGCCCGCTGACCGGTGGTGAGGACAAAAAGCAGGATGACCGCGCCGAACCCGCAGCAAATGACATCGAGAAAGGAAAGGCTGAAAGTCTGTATAGCTGTGCGGCGGCGGCGCATGGCGGCGTGGTCAGGCCGGGGCCATCCTTGCGAGGACGAAGGTCTCGTCACCGGTTTCCAGGCGGTCTCCGGGCTTGAGGGGTTGGAGTGCGCGGGCGTCGCCGCCGTTCACGCGGATGCCTTGGGCGCGCAGGAGTTTGCCGTCGCGGACGGGGAGGGCCACCGGCAATGCGGGATGGTGGAGCGGATGGATGAGGCCGCGCCAGACGACGTGCGTCGGGATTTCGTCTTCCGCCGCCGTCGGCGCGGGCGAGTCGTCCGGCGGGTCGGGTGCCCCCGCGTCCGGTGCGGAGAGTTCGCGGAATTCGGGGGTCGCTTCGATGGTTTCGGCTATAGGCCATGCGACAGCGGCGCGGGCCGCCCCGTGCACGGCGGCACCGGCGGGGAGGAGCGTGACGGCGCGGTGTCCCCCGGCCGCAAGCGCTTCGGCGAGGCCGGGAAGAAAGTGCGCACGGTGGCTGAGGAGGACCGGCATGTGTTCGCGCGGATCGTCGAGCCCGAGGGCGGCGATGACCCGCCGGGGAAGGTCGGCGGCGATTTCGCGCGCGGTGGCCCGTGAGATAGTGATGGAGCGGGCCTTCCGGGTGGCGAGATCGAGCGTGTATTCACCTTCGCCCGGGTCGGAGGCAAGGAAGCGGTCGACGGCGAGGCGGAAGAGCGCTTCGGCGTCGGCACCGTGCCGCACGTCGAAGGCGGTTTCGGCGAGAAAGCGGGCCGCGAGCGCATCGAAAAAGTGCCCGCGCAGGACCCTGAGGCGGCCTTCGCGGGTGGTCGTCACTGTGCCGGTCTGGACGGTGCCGCCCTCGCGGTTCATCGAATAGAGCGTCCATTGCCCGGCGTCGAGATCAAGGACGGAGAAGGGCCCCTCCGGCGGAACCAAATCCGGCGCGCCTGCCGCGAGGGCGAGGGGCAGGGGAATGAGACCGCGCAGCCGAAGACCGTGGCTCTTGGCCATACTGAGGAAGAGACCGGTGCGTTCGTCGTCGTCGAGGATGGAGGGAGCGAGCGCGGCCGCGAAGGAGGCGCGGGAGAGTTCGGCGCCGAGGGCGGCGAGCGTTTGCCCGAGGTGGTTGTAGGCGAGGATGGAGCGGGCGAGGATACGGTCGGCGCGGGATTCCGGCAAGGGGTCGCGGGAGAGGTGTTCCCAGAAATCTTGCCACACGGGCGCGGGGGCTTCGGCGGCATAGGCGGCCCAGCCCGTGACGATGGCGTCGCCTTCGATCCGGGCGGCGGCGGGTTCGGACGTCAGGGGGCTGTCGGCGGCCCCGACCGCGACACCGGTGGAGGCGATTTCCAGTCCGAAGAGGGCCGGGGTGTCCGTGCTCATGCGGCGGGGGCTTTCATGATTTCGATGAGTTTGTCGCGGCAGAAGGTTTCCACGGACTGCACGTGGGCTTCCTGCTGTCGTTGGAGGGTGTAGACGCCGAGCATGAGGAAGATGCTCAGCAGGAGCGCGACAAACGTGGAGTTGAAAGCGAGGCCGAGGGCGTTGGTCACACCGGAGACGTCGCCCTGGATGGCTTGGTCGGCGCGCATGAGGGCTTCGCCAATCCCGCGCACCGTACCGATGAAGCCGATGGACGGGATGGCCCACGCGGTGTAGCGGATGACCGCCATTTCGGAGTCGAGGCGGTTGCTCTCGGCGTCGGCGAGTTCTTGCACGGCATGGCTCGTCTCCTGCACCGAGGCGGTGGAGTGAAAGCGGTGCAGTGCGCGCGAGACGGCGCGCGTGATGAGGGCGGCGCCCGCGCCCGCCGCCTCGGCGGCGGTTTCGCAGCGCTTGGCCGTTTCGAGGGCGGTGCCCGGCAGGATGCGCTCGCCCGCTTCCATGTCCTCGAAGGGCCAGCGGAGGTCGACCCGCTCGCGCCTCAGTTCGGCGAATTTGCCCACCATGAGTGCAAGCGCCCACACAAAAAGGCTGAGGCACACCTGTTGCTCGAAGTTGCGCAGGATGGTCGGGATGTTGCGCTCAGGCACGAAGGCTTCGTCGGCCTGTTGCGCGGCTTCCATGCGGTTGCGCAGGTCGGTGGCCTCCGCCGCCGGGGTGATCCACACCGCGTACACGGCGGCGACGATGGCGAAACTCGCGGCGAGAAGGAGGATGGCGCGGAAACCGCCGGAGCGGCCGGGAGAACGCGCGTGCCCCCGCGGGCCGGAGGCGTGAGCGGGATTGTCGGGGCCGAGAGTGGAGTCGTCCTTCATATGTGCCTGTAAAACGGAGTCTTCTTGGAACGTGCGCATTCCCAGTCCTGCTGGCAAGGGCGGCGGTCCGTTCCGCTACCGCAGGCAGCACTTTTTGTATTTCTTCCCGCTGCCGCAGGGGCAGGGTTCGTTGCGGTCGGGTTTGGGAGGGGCCTTGACCGGGGTGTCTGATGCTGCCAGCATTTGCACCGCCGAATCAGTGACGCGTTGGCGCGCTTCGAGCCGCTCCCATGCCTCTGCCGCCGGGAGGGCGGTGACGGCGAGGCGGTCGGCCAGGGCTTCCTTGAATCTCACCTTGACCGGGAGCATCCGCACGCCGGGCAGCGCGGGGTGGGTCTCGTCAATGTTTGCATGGGTTTCGGTGAACGCAGCGTCTCTGCCAACACTCTCAGCGATCCATGTGAGGTACCGCGCGCGGGCATCCTTTGCCGCCGACAATTCGGCCCTTTCTTCGAGTAGCGCCAGCAGGCGCCCGCCCGCTTCCAGCGGCACGGGTTACACATGTGGGGGTAGGCATAGGCCCCCGGACCAAACGCCTCCAGGACATCGATAATCTTCACGGCATATTCCGGGGTGGTGTCGGGACGGTCGTCGAGGTAATGCAGAATTGCCTCGCGGATAAGCTTGTCGGAGTGTCCGAGGTTGTCCGTGAAGAGGCGCCATGTCGGGGTCGCGAGATCCATTCCTGCGGATTTTGCACACTTGGCGGAGCGCGCAAGCCAAGTCTCTACGCGTGGACGCTGCTGGAGCGGACTCGCTTTGCCGCTTGAGCCGGGGCGCGTGTTGGTTTTCCTTCCCTCACGACATGGAAAGAGGAGGCAAAGGATGCTGCACGCCGCGGCGCGGGCACGACGCGCGCGCGGAAGGCAACGGCCGGGCGGCGGACACGGCCCCGGTTTCAAAGCGCGGCCCCGTGTCCCGCGAGGGCATGGTGCGGTTGGATGGCGGCGCCTTCTGGATGGGCAACGAGGATGAAGAAGCGTGGGTATCTGACGGCGAGGGGCCCGTGCGCGAGGTTACGGTTTCGCCCTTCTGGATCGACACGGCGGCGGTTACCAATGAAGCGTTCGCCGCCTTCGTCGAAGCGACCGGCTATACCACGGAGGCGGAGCGCTTCGGGTGGTCCTACGTCTTCCAGACGCTGGTCCCGCCAAAGATCAAACGCAAGCTGCGCGGCGACCGCCGCGTGCGGAACCTCGAGTGGTGGATCGGCGTCGAAGGGGCGTGCTGGCGCAAACCCGAGGGTCCCGGAAGCAATGTGAAGAAACGTATGGACCACCCTGTCATCCATATTTCCTGGAACGACGCCGCCGCCCACGCGGCGTGGGTCGGCAAGCGCCTGCCGACCGAAGCCGAGTGGGAGTTCGCCGCGCGCGGCGGACTCGACCGCAAACGCTATGTCTGGGGCGATGAGCTGGCACCCGGCGGCAGGCATATGTGCAACATCTGGCAGGGTCGGTTCCCGGAGGTGGATACGGCGGAAGACGGCTACGCGGGCACCGCGCCGGTCCGGGCATTCCGCCCCAACGGCTACGGTCTCTACAACATGGCCGGCAACACATGGGAGTGGTGCGCCGATTGGTTCGATCCGGAATGGCACGCCGAAGCCCGCAACGAAACCCGGATCCATCCAAAGGGGCCAACTACGGGCACGGCGCGCGCCATGCGCGGCGGCTCCTACCTGTGCCACGCCAGCTACTGCAACCGCTACCGCGTCGGCGCCCGCACCGCCAACACCCCCGATTCCAGCACCGGCAACCTCGGCTTCCGCTGCGCAGCGGACTGATCCAGCGGCAACGGCCCCGCCAATTTGGAACCAGAAACCATAGCCAATGTCCGGCATTTTTACTTGTCAGATTTCAACCGGAGAAATCCGGGATATGAGATAAAATCTGGAAAAATCCGTACGGTCGGTGATTAACATTATGATCTTTGGTAATGCCCGCCATTTTTTGGTCCTCGCTTGTTCTGGAAAGTTATTATCGGCGAGATTGGGGTGATTTTTGATCTGTATGGCTGTTACCATTTTGTTGCAGATGGCTGACATTTAAATGCGGTTTGATCCGGCAGGTTTCTTTATGGGTGTTTTATTCGTTTTTCCTGGAGGGCCTTTCGCTACCATTGCAAGCGGGGCGTTCGGGCTTGCCGGGGGCGGGCAGTGCGGTAGAGCGTGGGGGAATGGAAACGACAGTGGTGCACGGGGCGCGGGGATGGGCGTGGAAGGGTGACAAGGTGTCCTTTCATTTGACGGAGGCGGGCGGCCATGTCGGGGCGGTGGAGTTCCGGTTGCCGGGGGGCGGGGTGGTGCGGCCGTATTCGCTGGCGCCGTGGGCGGCGGACGCGTGTCCGGGGGAGGCACCGGTGCTGCTGCGGGTGCTGCGGGGTGACTTTTTTTGTCTGCCGTTCGGCGACGACGGACCGGAGATTCCGCCGCACGGTGACGCGGCGAACGGGGTGTGGCGGCTGGAGTCGGCGGATGCGGACGGATTGACGGCGACGCTGGAGAGCGGTGTGCCGACGGCGAAGGTGTCGAAACGCGTTTCGGCCCGGCCCGGCCAGTGCGCGCTGTATCAGGAGCATGTCGTGAGCGGCGCGGAGGGGCGTTTCAACTACGGGTATCATCCGGTTCTTGAGTTTCCGGAGGCGGCTGGTGTTTGCCGTGTTTCGACGGCGCCCTTCCGGTTCGGGAGCGTGCATCCGGGGCCGTTCACGAATCCGGCGGCCGGAGAGTATTCGGCGCTGAAGGCGGGCGCGGAGTTCTCGGGTTTCGGCGAGGTGCCGCTGGCGGCGGGGGGAACGACGGACCTCGGGCGCTACCCGGCGCGGGAGGGGTTTGAGGACCTCGTGATGGTGACGGCGGCGGATCCGGAGTTCGGGTGGACGGCGGTGACCTTCCCGGACTACGTGTGGATCAGCTTGAAGAACACGCACCTGTTTCCGAGCACGCTCTTATGGATATCGAACGGCGGACGGCATCAGCTTCCGTGGGGTGGCAAGCACCGCCGACGCATGGGAATTGAGGATGTGTGCGGGTATTTCTGCGAGGGGCTGACGGCATCGCGCAAGGACTTGCTGCGCGACCGCGGAATTCCGACGACGGGGGAGTTCCGGGCGGAGGAGGCGCGGCGTTTTCCGTCGGTTCACGTGGTCGCACCGGTGGACGGTGGCGCGGGCGCGGTGAGCGCGGTGGAGCGGGTGGACGGCGGCCTGCGGGTGCGTTTCCGGTCGGGCGCGGAGACGGAGGCTGCGGTGGACTGGACTTTTTTGTATGCGGACTGAGGCGGGGTCCGAAAAACTTACGTTTGCGGCTACGGGGTCAGCGGAAGGATTTGCGGTAGCGTGCAGGGGAGTCGCCGGTGATGAGGCGGAAGTTGCGGTAGAGGATGCGGGCTTCGCTGAAGCCGGAGCGCTGGGCGATCTCTTCCATCTTGAGGTGGGTGGCTTCGAGGAGGCGTTTGGCGCGTTCGACGCGGGCGCGGATGATGGCGTGGTGGGGGGAGTGCCCGAGGTGTTCGCGGAATTTGCGCTCGAGGGTGCGGCGACCGACGGAGAGGTGGTCGAGCATGTCTTCGACGCGGAAGTTGTTGTCGACGTTGGCCTGGATGTAGGTGAGGGCCTTGCGCACGATTTCGTCGCGCACGGACTGGACGTCAGTGGAGATGCGGGTGACGACGCTTAGCGGCGGGATGCGCACGGGCTCTTTGGGGGCGGGTTTGCCGTGGAGGATGGCATCGAGTATCTGGGCCGCGCGGTAGCCGACTTTTTCCGACCCAAGCATGATGCTGGAGAGGCCGAGGGAGCCGCTGAGGCAGTAGGTTTCATCGTTGTTGACGCCGAGGATGGCGAGGTCCTGGGGGATATTGATATCGAGTTCCCAGCAGGCGCGGTTGACGCTGAAGGCGAGGTTGTCCTCCGCGCAGAAGACGGCGGTCGACGGGGGGGTCTTGCGGATCCAATCGGTCAGGCTGTCGCCGGAATCGGTGGAATAGACGCGGACCTTGTAGCCGGCCTTGGTGATGACGTCCGCAAAGCCCTTTCCGCGCAGTTGGGCGTAGTGCAGCGACATGTGGCCGTAGTAGGCGAACTGGCGGAAGCCCTTGCCGAGGAAGTAGTGCGCGGCCATTTCGCCGATGGCGTAGTCATCGTTGATGACTGAGGTGATGAAGCGCCCCGTGCCGCGGTTGGAGACATTGACAACCGCTCTCTGGAACTTGGCGACGCGGGCGCCATCCTCCTCGGTGCCGAACATGGCGATCGTTCCGTCGTAGCGGCGCAGGCCTTCTTCGGACATGTCGTTGGGGTGGCCCGGCCAGACCGCCCAGCGGTCGTGCTCGTAGGAATAGCGGACGATGCCGCGCCAGATTTCGCGTGCGAAAGAGTAGTTCAGGGCGACGGAAACAAGGATTTGCTTCATAGTGGGAGTGCAGGGGTTACAGGGTGGTAACGGGAACGCCCGGGCGGAGCGTCGACGGATGATTTTGAAAAGGTGTGCGCACACTGGACTTTGGCAACGCTCCCGTCGAGATTTATCATGTAAAGATACGTCACGGAATGGAAACGGCGCATAAAAGGGGCGCGGAAGTGGCGCGAAATACCCTTGCCGCCGCCGCGCCGCCGCCTGATGGTCTTCCGCGATGCATTCCCCCGATTCCCCTTCCTTCGCTCCGCGTGCTTGGTTCGGCGCGCGCGGCGAGCCCGATTCGACAGTCCTGCACGGTGCCGGGCAGGACGCGCAGACGTTTTCCGAATACTCCTCGCTCTTTGCCGCGGGCGGATTGCGCCCCTGTCTCTACATGGCCTACACGGGCCTGCGCGGTCTCGACGCGGAGCGTTTGGGGCGGCTCGGTGCGCACCTCCGCGAGCATGCGGATCCCGCCTGCGCGTTGCAACTGGGTCTCTCCATGACACACGACGGCACGCCGGAGGAACACTATGAGCATGAGGTGGCGGAGGGACGCCATGACGCCGCGATCAAGTGCCTGGCGGACTTTCTCTCCGCGCTCGGGCGGGATGTCTACCTGCGTGTCGGCTACGAATGCAACGGCCCGTGGAACGGGTACGAGCCGGTGAGCTACCGCGCCGCCTTCCGGCGGGTGGTGGATCGTTTGCGCCCCGCCGTGCCGAGCCTCGCGACGGTATGGTGCGTGGAGGGCGGGTTTGTCGACACGGCGATGGACTACTACCCAGGCGGCGAGGCGGCGGACTGGTGGAGCGTCGATCTCTTCGGGGTCGATCACTTCGCGAAGGCACCGCCGTTTCTCGACGCCGCGCTGGAGCACCGCAAGCCGGTGATGATCGGCGAATGCACCCCGCGCCGTGTGGGCGTGGACGACGGCCTGGCTTCATGGGAACGGTGGTACGCGCCCTTTTTCGGCCTGATCCGCCGCCACCCTGCGGTCAAGGCCTTCTGCTACATCAACTGGGAATGGTCGAAGCACCCGCAGTGGGCGGACTGGGGCAACGCCCGCGTGCAGGACCACCCTGAGGTCCTGCGCCGCTACCGGGAGGAACTCCGCCTGCCGCTCTACGGGCATCTGGAGGGGCGGCGGGGCGGCAAGGGGGTTGCGGCAACTTGAATTCTTCTTTCGCGCGGAGTGCTTTTTCTTGCCACGGCGGGCCGCCGCCGGTTTATGGTGTCGCCAACGCTTTTCAATTGGATGCATCGGAAGGATTGTCCGGTGCGGAAATTGCGTTTTCTTCCCCAATTCACAATCACCTCTTGAACAATGAAAAATCCCCGCCTTCTCACGACGGTGCGCCGCTTGGTCGGTGCATCTCTCGCCCTCGCCCTTGCCGCCGGCGCTTCGCTCCATGCGACCACGACGGTCCACAACTTTCAAGGGCTCAGCCTCGGCCCGATCAACGGGCAAGGCTCGTGGACCTATCCCGAGGGGACACCGCTTCCGCAGGACGAAGTGCGTGTCGCACCCGGCGGGCTCTATTGGGTCGGCGACGACGACGGCATCATCCCCGGCGGGACGCAACACCTGCGCACCCGCGCCGGGCTCGAAGGGCACGGAAGGATGACCGCCTTCGCGAGCCTCGGCGGCGTCACTGTGGACGGGCCGCTCTACACGCGTTTTCTCATCCGGCTTGACGAGCGTCCGGCGGGTATTTTCGGCACGGAAGAATACCAAGTATTCTTCGGGTTCGGCCAAGGCGCGGGTTTTCCGGTCGGAGCCTATGTAGGGTTGAAGCATCCTGTGACGGGCACCGATCCCGTCGGTGTCGAAACCGTGAAGAGACTCGCCGACGATGAACTCCCCCAAAACTCCGGGGTGATGCCGAATCCAAAACTCGTCCTCGGCGAGACGCTGCTTGTCGTGGTGCGTTACAATGTGGATGGCAACGGCGACTTAACGGGCGTCGACGTTTGGCTCAATCCCTCCGCGGCGGATGCGGCAACCCCCGATCATTCCGTGGTTTTTGAGCTGCCCGGAGTGAATCTCGCGGAGCAGACGCACTTCAATATTTCCGCACGCAACATGCCGATGGCCTTTGATTCCCTTGTCTTTTCCGACAGCTGGTCGGACGTTGTTCCGCCGGCCTACGACGGCACGCCGCGCGCTCCGGTGGTGCTGCTACCGCCGTCGTCGCCCGAGGGCGAGATCGGCGAGATCGGGGAGCTTTCCGTCCTTGTCTGGGAGGAGCCGGGCAATCCGGTCACGGGCTACCAGTGGATGTATAATCGGACAACAGAGGTTCCCAGTGGGTTCGGCGGCGCAAGCCATCCCTTCCCGTTTCAGTTCTGGACCGCCTTTGGAGCGACCAATCCGCTGCGGCTCGCGGCGGAAAATCCGGATGTGCCGCGCACCGGCAGTCTCATGAATGTGCGCGTCACCAACGCGGAGGGCACAACCGAGACGCCGAACATTCGCATCCGCGAGGCGCGCGCCCCCGAGCCCCCGGAGATCACGCGGCAACCGGTGGACGCTGAGTTCATGGACAACGACACGGTGATTTTCAACGTGGAAGTCTTCAGCCTGATCGACCTCACTTACCAGTGGTTCTTCGAAGGCGAGCCCATCGACGGAGCAACAGGTCCGCGGCTGCGCATCAACAACGCCACCTCGACTGACGCCGGGACCTACCACGTCGAGGTCACAAACGACCTCGGCACGGAGCGCAGCGACGATGCCGTCCTCACCTACGACGAAGGATCTTTCCCGGAGGACGCCCGCGTCGTCCGGCTCTCCCGTGTTTCCTCCCTCGGGCCGAACATCCCGAACGCGGGGATCGTCGACGACCAAATCGGCGAGGGCCTGAGCCCGCACGATCCGGCGGACGAGCCGCCGACGGTCGCCTCCATCTCCGTGGCCGATTTCAACACACGCATCGCGCAGGCCCATGCGGAAGGACGCGGCGGGGTTTACGACTTCAATCCGGGCAATTTCGAAAAGCTTTCCGGCCGTGCCCTTACTCAGGGAGAGATCGACGGAAACCGGATGGGGGCGATCAAGCGCTTCGTTCTCGACCTCGGGGGCGGAGAGATTGAGACGACACCGATCGTGCGCTTCATGGGCGGAGCGCCCGAAGGTTACATCGGACGTGATTTCCCCAACCCGAACTTTATCACCCCGCTCGGCTTCATCCCGCGCTCGCAGACGACGTCCGGAGAAGTCGGGATGACGGAAGTGCGGCCGCAGGAGAGCAATGAACTCGGTTCTTCGCCCACCTATGTGCTGGGCGCGAATTCGTACATCAAACTGGTCTTCGACCCGCAGGACAAAGTGGATTTGATCGGTTTTGTCTTTATCAACCGCGATTATTTCCAGAGCCACCGCAGCACGAAGTCCTATCCGGACAAACCGAACGTCCGGGCGACGGCGCGCTTCACCAACGGCAGCGACACCGTTACCCTCATCTCCACCGGAACCACCGCGCAAGGCGACGCGGAGCCGGGCGTGGGTTTCAACACCTTCTTCGGCTTCGAAAGCCCCGGTGAAGACTACTACCTGAAGGACATCGACGTCTGGGCGCTCGGCAACAACTTCCGCTGCATCTTCAGCATCGACGACCTCGCCGTGGCCGTGGCGGAGCTTCCCATGGCTGACGACGCGCTCGACGCGTGGTTGGCCGACGCCGGAGTGCCCGCCGGGCGCCGCGGCCCGGAGGACCGCAACGGCCCTCTGCTTCTCACCAACCTCGAAGCCTACGCCATGGGCATTCCGCCGATGACGGCGGTTTCGGCGGACCTGCCGCGCACGGAGACCGATCCGGCGAATCCGGGTCAGGTCCGCTTCACCTACCGGGTAAACACCGCCGCCGAGGGGGTGACCACGTCTATCCTCCAGTCGGGGGATCTCCAGTCGTGGAATCCGGCTTCGCCGGTCTCGGACTCGCTCGTTGCGACCGACGGCGACGTCCAGTGGCGCGAAGCCGTTTTCGCGGTCGATGCGGAGACACCGCTGTTTCTTCGCTTCGGGGCTGAACTCGCCGATTGATCCCGCGGGTGGATTCATTCCTTATCTTACGCTGCGCCGGGCTCAATCCGGCGCGGCGTTTTTTTTTACGGGTCCGGCCGTTGGACGCTTCGCGGGGTTCGGCTGCGGCACATGGGTAGCAAGCCGGCGGCAGTAGGCGTTATTTTTCACTGAGTTAATGCTCATAGGGCCGGCCCGCTGCCCGACGCGTGATCGGTTCCCTGCTTTGGTCGACTTGCCACAAGCTTTCGCTTCATGTTTTTCAGGATATCATCTTTTTGATTTTTATGAGTTTACGCGATTTTGTTGGAGGAAATCCAACTGAAGCGGGGAACGGTCGGAGGCTCTCTCTTCCGGTGACGACGTGTTGTGTCGCTTTTTGTTGTGCAGTAGACGCAAAAAAGTGTATCCGTTTCCCGTGTTTCCTCGTATTATCCTGTGAATCGCACAGTTTAGGCACCGTGGATCGGTAGCTCACGGCTGTGCTCAGTGGAAAATCCCCAACTGTACCTCGAAAATCATGAATATCTCGCTTCTTCGAAACGCCCGAAAGCTTACCGGCTTTCTTCTTACCGCCGCTATCGCGGTTCCACTCGCCGCCGAATGGGAGCCTGTCGACATGTCCCCCGCCAACTGGGAGAGCAAGTCGGGCACGCTGGTTGATCATGTCGATGACAGCCAAGTCCGGGTGCGTTCCGCAACCGGCAACACCGTGGCCGCGTGGGTCAGCCTCGGCGACGGTCTCGCCGGCGTCGGCGCCAACCCCTTCGACCCCTCGGAGGTCATCCTCGGCACGATTGCCTTCGACTTTTACCTGCCGTCCGGGAAGGTGCAGAACCAGTCCGGGTTCAGCGCCGGTTCCGCCGCGATGGTCGCCCGCAGCGGGTGGCTCGCTCTGGGCAACCGCAACCGTTTCCAGACGGCCAACCCCTTCCCGCAAAACCTCGTGAAGGCGGGTGAGTGGGGCACGGACATTCTCGCGCCTACCCTTACGGGTGTCTGGTACAATATGTGGCTCGTCTACGATCTTGCCGAGGATGAGTTTTCCCTCTACGGTCGCCGTGCCGACGCGGGTGACATCGAGCCCGCGCACCTTGGTACATGGAGTTTCGAAGGAGACACCGCCGACGAAGATTATTCAGCCCTCGAATATTTCTCCATTGGCGCGGGCGGCATTGAGGACGGCAATATCCCCCCGGGGGGCACTGCCGCCAGTGCCCTGGGCGGCGTCTATGCCAACCTGCACACCTTCGCCGGCGCGGAGGCCAACCTGACGCCCACCCCGGCGACCATCCAGGTGGCCTCTCCGGAGTGGCAGGTGGTTGATACGTTCGCTGAAGGCGCGCCCTCCGCCGCATGGGGCGGAGACGTCGACGACATGGTCCTCGACTTCTCCGAAGGCTACCTCGACCTGCGTTCCGACGTGCAGCTCGGCGCCTTCGCCCGCCCCGCGCAGTCGCGGAGCATCTACGTGGCACTGCCGGAAACCGCTGCTGCCGGGGACAGCCCGCCGATCTTCACCGTCACTTTCGACCTTAACATCAAGGGTCCTGCGGGCGAGACGAACAGCTTCGGCTTCGGCGTGGTCGGCACGCAAGCCGACGAATTCGACGAAGACGGCGACCTCGCCGCCGCCGGCGTCAGCGAGATCACTCTCAGCGGCTACAACCGCCGCGGCGCAAACGATCACTTTGGGACCTTCGGCACGGGCGCGCAAGACCTCGTCAAGCGCGAGGATAGCGCCGTCATCCTGCCCTCTTCGGCGCGCGACGAGTGGTACCAAGTCTGGCTCGTCTACAACGCCGCCTTCCAGACGGTCGATGTATATGTCAGTCCCGACGGCGACGGCCCGCCCGCCGAGCCGACGCAGTCCTACGACCTCTCCGTCGACCGCAAGGAGTTCAGCCACCTCGTCCTCGGGCACGACACCTCGGAGCACGCCGGCGTGAAGTTCGGCAACATCTACTTTGCCCGCGGCGAGTTGCTCTCGCTTTCGCCTACGGCAGGCGAGTTCATACCCGCCTCCGACGAGGACCCGGAGCCCGGCCTTTATGAAGACCCGGTTCTCGGCCTGCACTACTACCACGGCGCGGGCTTCTCCACGTGGCACGGCGCGAGCGAGGAAGACTTCCTCGGCTTCATCTACCTCGGCCTGCGCACGCAGACCGGCCCCGGCTGGATCTGGCACCGCGAGCAGGGCGACTGGATGTATGTCGTTGGCGCGAGCTTCGATGCCGGTCTCTTCGCCATGCTCGCCGGTCCGGGCGGCGAAGACAACCTCGGCTGGATCTACACCCGCGCCGACTACGACGGTGAATTCCACAGCTACGACGCGGACGCGCGTATGCCGTGGGTACCGGAACCCGCCGAGTGACCCCTTTCGTTCATGCGGACGGCACCGCGGTGAATCTCCGCTGCCGCCCGCTGAATTTCTTCCCCGGCGGATGAAGACCGCCCCAAAACGCCCTTCAATGATTCACCCTTGGTCCGGCGGCTGCCGCGCAGCCGCCGGGCCTTCCCCTTTTCGTTCCCTTCCCCTCCCGAACCACACAAAAAACCTCCGATGATGCGAAATTCACTTCTCCGGAAGCTCGGCCTCGGTCTCACCGCTGCAACACTGGCAGCGGCCCCTGCTACGGCGCAGGTCGCCGAACCCGAAGACGATGTCTATATCCTCGACGCGTTCGTCGTCGATGCCCAGGACCAGCGCGGGTACGTCGCCTCAACCTCGATGTCAGGCACGCGGTTGGCGCAGTTGGTGCGCGATATCCCGATTCCCATCGACATCATCACGGAGGATTTCATCCGCGACACAGGGGCGCTGAGTGTGCGCGAAGCGCTGCAATACACGGCGGGTTTGGAAACGGAGATCACCTCGCAGCAGGCGGGGGAAAATCCATCGCCGACCGGCACGTCTTTCCGCCTCCGCGGGTTTATTTCGCAGGCCGTTCTGCGGCACGGCTTCCGCCGCGAGGGGACATCCGACACCATCAACGTAACCCAAGTGGATGTCGTGCGTGGCCCGAACGCTCTCCTCTACGGGATTGGCAACTTCGGAGGTGTCGTGAATTACGTCACACGCATGCCGCGCGACGAGCTGCAGTTCGACACACGGGTTTCCGTCGGCAGTTGGGGATTCTACCGTGTGCAGGCGGATATCACGGGGCCGATTACCGAGAATATCGCCGTGCGTGTCCCGGTTATGTACCAAGACCGCGACAACTGGTATGACAACTTCCGGGAAAGCCGCCGTGCAATCGCGCCCGTGCTTTCCTACAAGATTTCGCGCCGTACGCGCCTGCAGGTAGAGTTCGATTTCTACGAGTTACGCGGTCGCTCCCCGGAAAATCCGTTCGCGCCGGGCATGCTCGCGCCGACGGTGCTGCCTTTCACAGATCCGACGCACTACCCGCAGTCACAGCCGGACGCGGCGGACGATCCCCGCGGTTTCCTCGTCTATCCGTCGCGGGAATTCCGCTACGGCGGCATGGATAACTACCGGGACCAAACGGATGTGGGGGTGCTTGCGCTCCTCACGCACGCCTTTTCCGACAACCTCGCCTTGAATCTCGGAGTCTATTGGACGGAGACCAAGGTCGAAAGCCAGACTTCGTTTGTATCTCTCGGCACAATCGATTTGTTCGGCGAGGAGCGGGCACAGCGGCTGAACCGCCAGCGGTACCCGTGGGCCTACAACCCGTTGCACCAGCAGTATGATGAGTGGGCGGTGGAGGAGTTCCGGGCATTACAGTATAACTGGAGTCGCGGCGACCAGACGCGCGAGCGGCGTCAGGCGCGTTTCGAGCTGGCCTACCAACCGGACTGGTTCGGCTTGGATCATTCGTTTATGTTCGGAGCCACCTACGACAATTTGATCACGACGAACACGCCCTATGGATTCAAGGATACGGCTGAGCCGGCGCAGTCGCTCTCCAGCAACGACTTCACTGGCTTGGGTAATGCCCGGGCTCGTTTTCAGTCCATCAACAACTTGAATCCCATTCGTTTCGATCCTTCGCCGACGGAAGGATTCTACCAGACGGCGGATTCCGTGCGGCCCTTTGATTCCGAGGCACATGGTTCTTATTTGATCCACCAGACAAGCTTCTTCGACGAGCGCTTGCGAACAATTCTCGGTTTGCGCTATGACCGCTTCCAGATTTCCCGCCGCAGCCAGCGTTACAACCGCGAGGAGTCGCTGGAACTCGCGGGCGACGAAAGCCTTGTCGGAAGGCTGAAGCCCGAAACTACCCGCCAGCCGGCTACTTCGGAGGTCAACTACTCAGTCGGCGTCTCGTGGTCTCCCACGGTGGACATAGCGCTGTTCGCGTTGACGGCCAGTGCGCTGGATCCTGAGGTCACGGGAGGACAAGTGACTCCGGACGGACTTATTCCCGACCCGCAAAGCGGCCAAAGCTATGAGATCGGTGCCAAGGTCGACTTTTTGGACAACCGTATTTCCGGTTCATTCTCGCTGTATTCGATCACCCGCGAGAATGTTGTCGTCGACGCGGAGATCATCAACCGCGCACCCGATTCCGTTGTCGAATCAGACCGGTGGGAGGCTGAGGGACGTCAGGACCCCGGGCGCAAGGCCCTGCGGGAGGACCGATCAGAAGGATTTGACGCCCAGTTCTTCTTTATCGACTTTGTTCCGAATTTCGAAACGATTGTCTCCTTCAGCTACAACAAGTACACGATCCTGGATGCCGTGTATTTGGTCTACCGGGGCATTGAAGACGACCAGTTTGCTTTTGACCGCGTGAAGGCACGGCAGGGTGTCGAGGACGGTATCATCAGTTCGTTGCCGTGGCTGGATGAGCGCCTCAACAATGATACGCCCAAGTACACGTTCCGGGTATGGAACAAATACACGTTCCGCGAAGGGCCTCTTGAAGGTTTCGACATCGGCCTTGGGGTTCGCTGGACAGACCGCCGCGAGGCGCAGTTTGACTTCTTCTCGACCTCTTCATACAAGATCATTCCCGACCGCGTAACCGTTGATATGGCGTTCGGCTATTCGATCGCGCTCTGGGATGACCGCGAGTTGAATTTACGGCTGAATATCACCAATCTTCTCGATGATGACACGGTGTATGGATACGCATACACGGAGCCACGCCGCTGGCGGGTCACGGCCTCGTACAGGTTTTAGTCCATCAGCTCATGGATCCCCTAAAATTAGCAAAACGGTCTCCACAATGAAACGTAATTTCCATTTAAACCCCGCGCTGTTTTCTCTCTCCGCCGCCGGTCTCATTCTGGCTTCGACGCTCACCGGCCAGAATGCGGACGGGGAACTGAATTTCATCCGTGAATCAGCGCGCTTTCTGGTGGTCGAAGCTTTCGGAACCGACAATCAGATAAATAACTTCCCGACCGATGGCGATGATTTTGCCACCGGTGTGCCGTTTGCGGAGTTCCAAGAGATGCTCTCGACGGCTTACCGCGAAGGCCGGGGCGGTATCATCAATTTCGATAATCCGATCTACAGCGGTGCCCATGTGGACTATGACCGCACGGCTGTCCGGCGTTTTATCGGAGAAGAAGAGGACAGGCTGATTGAAGAGGGTGTTGTTTTTGATACGCCATTGGAACGGCAGGAGTTTATCAACGACGCGCGGCAGCGTGCTTATGATGCCGGACTGGTTGACTTCTCGCGACGGGTGGAGGTGGTCAACCGCCGCGACCCCGGCCCTGAGGATCCCGACATTCTGCCTCGGAACGAGACGACAAACTTCAACCGGATGATCGCGCTCTTCGGTCCGAATAAGGAACGCGAACTCATCCTGCGCCGAGGCGCGCAGAATTATGTGGAGGGTGATCTGGCAAATCGTGAGTCGCCGGGTTCGGAAGCGCTCAATGCCATTGTGAACGACAATTACTACTGGTGGGTCGGCCGCAGCGGTTATGCCGGCGGAACGATGCGGCCGATGTCGATGCCGTTTACCTTCAATCCGGGGATGCTCGACATTGACATCGATCCGCGGGACAACGTGACGGCTCTCGGTTTTGTTCTCCTCAGTGTGAGCAATTTCCAGTACTGGCAGGGACTCGGTGGCACTCCGGACAATCCGGACAACATCCGTGTGCTGGTCGAATTCTCCGATGGTGGTAGCGAATTATTGACTTCATTCACGCGTCAGTCTCTTGGGGGCTGGGACACGTTTTTCGGCATCCAGGCCCCGGATGGCACGAGCATCACCCGCCTCAAGGTCCGCATCATCGGCCGTAATTTCCGGACGTTTGTCTTGATGGACGACCTCGCGTTTATCACCGAGCCCGCCGCTCCGTTTCTTGTTAGCGAGGCCTCGGCAAGTGGCGCGGTCGGGCGTACGTTGTATTACAACGCTATTTTCGGCCAGGAACCGACAGATGTTTCGGTCAGCGGTCTCCCCGCAGGCCTTTCCTATGACCCGGCCACGCAGGTGATTTCCGGAGTCCCGGAAGAGGAGGGTTCTTTTGCGGCGACATTCGTTCTTTCCAATCCCGTGGGAACGACAGACGAGGAAATCGAGTTCACCATTCTACCTCCTGTGGAAGACGAGGCGGTTCCGTTTATTACCAACGCGGATGAGCTGGCGGCATCGGTTACGCTTGGTTTGTCGCTGTTGCCTGTAACCGTGCAGACCACGCGTGACGAAGTTGCGGATGCTGGGGAGCTGAATTTCTTCACTGTCGCCTATCGAATCGGCGACGGCGGGACTCGGACACTGGTTCCGCTGGAGGGTTCGGGCGTAGGCCTGGCGGACGGAGTGTTTTCCGGCACACCGACTCTCCCGACTTCGGTGGGGGAATATGAGATCGAGGTGTATGTCTACAACCAGTTCGGCGGCGACATGGCGTTGATGCTGCTTGAGGTTTTTCCTGTGGTTCCGAGGCCGAATTTCGACGGCAACGAGTTGACGGACATGATGTGGTGGGATTCATCTTCCGGTCGTTTGTATATCCTCCGAGGCGAGGGTAGTTATTTTGACACCGAGACCGTTGAATTCGGTGTGCGCGGCAATTGGACCGCCATGGATACGGGATTGACGGCGGTTTCGCCCGACCAAGTCGCGCTCGGCGATTTCGATCTGAACAACCAGACGGACATCGCCGTCTACCAAGAGGGTAATTCCCGTGTCGAAATGCTCCTCTTCGAGGAGGGTATGCGCATGAACCGCCTCACAGTCGACGAATTGAGCAGCGGATGGGAGTTGAAGATGAGCGGTGACTTGAGGGGTGACGGTTTCGTGAGTCTGCTCTGGTTCCATCCGGCTACCGGACATTACGCTGTCTGGCACACGGTCGCAGATGATGTTGTGTGGGCCGGCTTTCTCTTCAACGACGGAGTTGCCCGTGAGTTTCTATTGCACGCCGATTTCAACGGTGACGGCACACGCGAGTTTCTCTTCCGGCGCTCTTCCGGCCACTACGAGTTGGTCGATGCCACGATCGGCACGAGCACGCTCACGAGTTCTTCTGTCGAGTTTACAATGCCCTCGGCGGACTGGAGACCTCATCTTGCCGCAGACCTCAACGGCACGGGCGCCGATGATCTCCTGTGGAAGAACGACTTTACTGGTGAGGTCTCGGTTTGGATCATGGGGGCCGCGACTGTTCCCGCGACGGCTCTTCCACCCGTTGAGGACGGCGAAGAGGGTGAAGACGGCGAAAACGGGGAAAATGGCGAGGAAGACGAGAACGGTGAACCGGAGGGTCCCCTTGAGGCACTTCCCGGCGATATGCTGCTCCCGTGGGGCACGCCTTATGAAGTTCTCGTTGCACTGGATGTCGACGAAGACCAGCGCAGTGACCTCATCCTGCAGCATCGGGAGACCGGAGAGATGTATCTGCAGCTTATGGACGGAGTCTCGGCGAAGGCCCCCCGCATGCGCCTCCCAACGGAAGTTCCTTTTCTTGAGGTTGTCGCTGCCGGGGACTACAACGCCGACAAACGGGAAGACATCCTCGTGCGCGATCCGGAGACCGGTGTGGTCACGATCATGCTTTTGGGGCCTGAGGGGTTGGTCGACGCACAGCAGCTCGGCACCTTCGGCGACCACATACACTTCGTTACGCCGCGGTCGATCTCGACCGACCTCACGCTGCCGCCCGGTCGCGACGACGCCGTCGCGCCGTGGACCGGTGCCGAGCCCCTGGGTGAACGGAGGTTCTTCCTCGACTGGTTCGGCGTGTTCTACGACCCGCCGGGTGATTTCGGAATCTACCACGAAGACCACGGTTGGATCGCCGGTGTGGTGGGCGAAAGCACGGAGAGCCTGTGGCTCTTCGACCGCGTGCTCGGGTGGCTGTGGACCAGTGAGGACGCCTATCCGTGGTACTATTGGCGCAACCCTATCCAAACCACGTGGCTGTATTACGAACAGGGCACACGAGCGCCGCGCTCGTATTATTTCCAGGCATTCGGTGAGTGGGTGACCGACGCGGAGCTGGCGGAGTTTCTCCCGCCGGGCTGGGGGCTGGATTGAGCGGTCTGCCGGTCGTTGCGAATCGCGCGCGCAAGCCCGTGGGCAATCATAAAATGAACCCTCGTTAAGAATACGCCGGAAAGCGACTGCAAACTGTGCAAGCGGCATCCCGCCGCTTTACCAGCGCCTCGAAAAGCGGCTGGACACCGCATCCACAGCGTGGTTTTGTCCAAATAATTCTGCTCAGTACGACGCTCCGCCTGTAACCACGCCATCAAAGTGACAGCGGTGCCGCGAATCAGAGCTCCGGCACGGCATCCTCCGGCGATTTACCGCCGAGGATGCCGCGAAGAAATGTCTTCACCATAGATAGGAACTGATTCACCGCGTCCCAGCCGTATTCGTGGAAAAAGGTGGCGAGAAAGTAGAAGGCCGCCAGATAGACAAGTGCCGCCGCCGTTGCTGCTCCCAGCGCGAGTAGGGCGAAGATACCGTCTTCCTCGGCGAGGCCGATGCCGATAAGGAAGACGGCAATGGCGGGGATGGTGTTCGTGCCGGGGATCGGGATGCACATTAACAGCGCCATGAAGAGAACGAGCCCGCTCATCACGGCCCGGCCCGCGCGCGAGCCTATCCAGTGCAGGCGCGGGCGGATGAAAAATTCGAGCTTGGCAAGGAATTTGGTGCCGGCCGATTCCATGGCGGCGACGGCGCGGTCACTAAGCTCGATGCGTCCGAGGCGGCGGGGCAGGCGGGGGGCGGAGCGTCCCGCCGCCATCTGTAGGCCGAGGAGGAAGAGGATGATGCCGAAGGGGATGCTGTAGCCGGGCGCAGGCACAGGAAGCGCGCTGGGAAGGCTGAGGATCACGAGAAGGAGGCCAAAACCCTTCTCGCCGACTTCTTCGAGGATGCCCTGCACGGTTACGGTGCCCGCTTCGTTTCGCCGCAGGACGCGGCCCAGATCGTCCGACAATCGCATGGCGCCCAATCCCATGCATCCCGTGTCCCCGCGCAACACAAATGCCTTGCCTTGGTCGGCATGCGCGGGTTTGCGTTGGACGCTATGAAGCTATGGTGGCAGGGCCTGCCGGTGTTTGCCGGACTGACGGCGGTCGCGGGCGGTGAAGAGAGCGGAGGCGGTGAAAGCCCCCTCGCCGAAGCTCCCGGCGAGTCCGGGCCGCTCGTTCCCGCCTCGGCGGAGTCTATGGTCTGGCTGACGGACCGGATCACCGCTTGGATGGAGCGCCTCGGTGCGGGCGGCGAGGTGGCGCAGATCGCCGCCGTGCTTACGGTGGTCGTCTTCATCGGCTGCGTCGCCGTCCTCGCCAACTGGATCGCGAAGAAGGTCATCCTCCGCGTCATCGACAACGTGGTCTCCCGTACGCCGTGGAAGTGGGACAACGCGCTGCGCGACAACCGTGTCTTTGTCCGCCTCTCCCATCTTGCGCCCGCCGCCGTCATCAATTTACTCGGAAAAGGGCTGTTTCTCGGCAACGAGACCGTCATGGCGGTTATCCATGGCGTGGTGATGGTCTATGTCGTGGCCATCCTGCTCCTCGTGGTGAGCGCCGTCATCAACACGATCCAGCAGTTTGTTGAGAAGCATATCGCGGAGGAGGGTGTCCCCGTCAAAGGATTCGCTCAGGCGATCAAGCTCGTTGTTTTCATCATCGGGGCGATTTTCATCCTCTCGATCATCTTCGGGCAAAGTCCGCTCTACTTCCTCAGCGGCCTTGGTGCGCTTACCGCCGTGATGCTGCTCATCTTCCGCGACGCGCTGCTCGGGTTGGTGGCCGGCGTCATGATCTCGGTCAACGAAATGGTGCGCGTCGGCGACTGGATCGAAATGCCGTCCAACGGGGCCGACGGCAACGTCATCGACGTTTCCCTGACGACGGTGAAAGTCCGCAACTGGGACCGCACGATAACGACAATCCCCTCCTACGACCTTATCTCGAAATCATTCAAGAACTGGCGGGGGATGTTCGAGAACAAGGGCCGCCGCATGAAGCGCCCCATCTATATCGACATGCAGACCGTCGGCTTTGTCGACAAACCGATGCTCGACCGCTTCATGCGTATCAAGCGCCTGCGGCCCTACCTCGAGGCGAAACTGCAGGAAGTCGAAAAGGACAACCGGGAGTCCGGTCTCGATATGGAGGTTCTCTGCAACGGCCGCCGCCTTACCAACCTCGGCACGTTCCGCGCCTACTGTCTCGCCTACCTCAAGACCCATCCCGGCGTCTATCAGGAAGAGCTGATGATCGTCCGCCAGCTCGACCCGGGCGAGCACGGCATTCCCCTCGAGATCTATGCCTTCACCAATAAGACCCAGTGGGTCGCCTACGAGGGCATCCAATCCGATATCTTCGATCATCTGTTCTCGATTATCGGCGAGTTCGGCCTGCGCGTTTTTCAGGAGCCCAGCGGCCACGACATCCGCCGCGCCTTCGGCGGCGGCGCCTCCGCCAACGAAACCACCGCACCGATGAAGGAAGCTCCCGGCGGGAACCCGCCGGAGGCGGGGCGCGCGTAGCGAATCTGCCCGCGACGATTCGATCTTTCCCGCCGCCTTACTTCCCCTTCGTCTTCCCGGCCTTGTTTTCGGCTTCCAGGACTTCGCGCACGCGCTTGACTTCGGCAAGCTGCTTGGCGTCGGGCTCGGGGTAGGCGAGGGGGAGTGTGCTGAGCGTTTCAATGATGATGTGCGAGATGATGAGACGTGCGTTGCGTTTGTCATCGGCAGGGATGGCATACCACGGGGCGTGGTCGTGGCTTGTGTGCAGAAGGCAATCTTCGTAAGCGGTGGCGAGGACGTCCCACTGTTCGCGGCTCTTCAGGTCGGCGGAACTGATCTTCCAGTGCTTTTCCGCTTCGTGGGCGCGTGAGAGGAGGCGCGCCCGCTGTTCGTCTTTGGAGAGGTGCAGAAAGAATTTGAGGACGCGCGTGCCGTTGCGGTGCAGGTACTTCTCAAAGTTCACGATATCGTCGTAGCGGTCCTGCCAAAAGCCGTGGTGCCCCACGAACTCCTCGGGCAGGGGCTGCGCGGCGAGGACCTCGGGCAGCGCTTTGACGATGAGCACTTCCTCGTAGTAGGAGCGGTTGAAGATCCCGATTTTTCCGCGCATGGGCAGGCGTTTGCTCGTGCGCCAGAGATAGTCGTGCGCCAGTTCTTCGGCGCTGGGTTGCTTGAAGCTGTGCACTTGACAGCCCTGCGGGTTGACGCCGCTCATGACGTGGCGGATGGCACCGTCCTTCCCGGCGGTGTCCATCCCTTGGAAGATGAGGAGAAGCGCGTAACGGCCGTGCGCATAGAGCACGCGCTGCAAGTCGCTCAACTCCTCCGTGAACGAGTCGAGGAGGGCTCGGTAGTCCTTTTTGTTCTTGTAGAGCTTGTCGATCCGGGTGTCGACGCGGGCGAGCTTGAAGCGTTTGCGCTTCCACGCCTCCGGGCGCACGCGGAAGTCATCCGGTTTGCAGTCGAGTTTCATCGGGTTTCATGGTTGGAGTGAAAGGTCAGGCGGTCCTGCCTGTCGTGCTGAGAGGCATAGGTTTCCTGCAGATGAAGGATTTGTCAAAGGCCAACCGCGCACTTGCCAGGCCGACGGCGGGCGTTTGGATGAGATGCGCGATGGATGGATGCGTGGACATGGCGGAAATCGACGCCGGACTGGCGGGCCTTGCGCGCGCGGCAGCCGTTGCTGCGGATTCCGCCCACGCGCCGTTTTCCCGGTTCCGTGTCGGTGCCGCTTTGCTGCTGGACGACGGCTCCATTGTCACCGGAGCGAACTATGAGAGCGCCTCCTACGGATTGACGATGTGCGCGGAGCGCGTCGCCGTCTTCCGCGCGAATATGGAGGGCGCGCGGGAGCTTGTGCGCGCGGTCGCAGTCATTGGCAAGTCGGCGGAGGGCGGTCCCGGCGATCCGGTGATGCCCTGCGGGGCCTGCCGCCAGATCCTCGCCGAACTCGCCGCTGCCTGCGGGCGTCCGGACATGCCTGTTGTTTGCGCCGACGCCCGTCTGCGCCGCGTCCGCCTCACCACGGTCGCCGAACTCCTGCCGCATCCTTTCACCGGTGGGGTTTAGCGCGGAAGCCCGCGGCCGCCGCGCCCAGGCGCGACCGGTCTTCGGTCCGTGCCCACCGGGACCTGCGGAATGCCGACGGGACTGGACAGTGCACGGCGGCCGGTTGAGGATGCCCGTGTATGTCGTGTTGTGGCGAACGAGCGCCGGTGCAGGCGGCGGAGAGTTGCTGCGGCGCGGACCCGGCGGGAGCGGGTGCGCGCGGCAACGATTCGACGTGGTTCCGCGTGGCGATTTCGCTCGCGCTGGCGGGGCAAGGGATGGTTTTCGGGCTGGGCTACAACAATGCGCTGCGCGCGGGCGAGGCCCCGCCGTACGGGAGTGCGGCCTATTGGTCGATCCATGGGGCGCTCTTTCTTTCGGTCATTGTGGTGGCGCTGCTCCTCGGCGCTCCGCTGGCACGCAATACGTGGCGCGCTCTCCGTGGCGGGCGGATCACGGTCGAAAGCCTCTTTGTCCTCAGTGCGCTGGGAGCGCTCGCGGGCTCGACGGTTTCTTCGCTCACGGGTGAGGGCGCGGTGTATTACGAGGTCGTCGCTGTGGTTCTGTGCGTCTACACGGTGGGCAAGCGCGTGGGCGACCGTGGCCGGGCGGAGGTGGAGCGGGCGGCGCTGGACGCGAGTGAAACCTTCGACCGCGCGCGCGTTGTGGCGGCAGGCGGCATCGCGCGGCTGGTCCGGGCGGCGCAGGTCACACCCGGCGATATCGTGGAGGTGCGTCCGGGCGAGGCGGTCGCGGTGGACGGGATTGTGACCGCGGGCGGCGGTTACGTGGAGGAGACGTCCATCACGGGTGAGCCGCGTCCGGTCGCAAAGGGGCGAGGTGACACCGTCCTTGCGGGCTCATGGGCGGTCGACGGCGTCCTCACGGTGGAGGTGGAGGCACCCTTCGGGCAACGGGTCTTCGACGGAATCCTCGCCTCGGTGCGTTCGGCGGCGGCGGTTCCGTCTGCGCTGGAGGCACAGGCGCAACGCCTTGTGGCGTGGTTCGTGCCCTTCGTCGCGACAGTTGCGGCGCTCACCTTCCTCGGGTGGCATTTCCTTTCCGCGGAGCCATGGTGGCGCGCACTTTTCAACGCCATGGCGGTGCTGCTCGTGGCGTGTCCCTGCGCACTCGGCCTGGCCACACCGATTGCGGTGTGGAGCGGCTTGCAACGTCTGCTGCGCCGGGGCTATGTCGCGCGTTCGGGGCGGTTGATCGATGGGTTGAGCGCGGCGGACACAATCGTGTTCGACAAGACCGGCACGCTCAGCGAGTCACGTCCCGCTGTCGTCCGGGAGGTTTGGGCAGCAGGCGGTCAGGTGGAGCGGGAATGGGTGCTGCGCGCCGTCGCTGCCTTGGAGGAGCGCGCGGGCGGTCATCCTCTGGCGCATGCTCTCCTCGCGCACATCGGGCCGCGCGAGGCGCTCACTGTGGAGAATTTCCGGATCGTTCCGGGTGCCGGGGTGGAGGGGGA
>SLLG01000358.1 GCA_007134215.1 Opitutales bacterium
CGTAAGGTGAACGTGTGTTCACTTCCCGGTGTATGGTGATTTCCCTTGAGGCGGCGCGTCGGCGGGAGGTGTTCGCGGGACTGCGGCGGCGGTTCGGCGCGGATGTTTCGCGCATGGCGGGGGAGGCGCTGCGCACGGGCGTGGCGGGGCTGGACGCCGCGTTGCGCGGGGGCTGGCGGCGCGGGGAGTGCCATGAGGTGGTGGAGGGGCGGCCGGGCGCGGGGGGCACGCTGGTGCTCGAGCTGTGTCTGTTGGTGGCACGGCGGGAGCGCGGGTTCGCGGCTCTTGTCGACGGGGCGGACGGGTTTGTGCCGGAAGCGGTGGAGACCCCGGTGCTGCCGCATCTTTTCTGGGTGCGTTGCGGCGGGGAGACGGCGGAGGCGCTGCGCGCGGCGGAGCTGCTCGCGCGGGACGCGAACTTTCTTTTTCTGCTGGTGGACCTGCGCGGGTGTGCGGCGGCGGATCTGCGGCGCGTCCCGGCGGCGGCCTGGTACGGTTTGCAGCGCGCGGCGAAGGCGTCGGGGCAGGCGCTGGTGGTCTTCGCGGAGGTGCCGTGCGTGGTTTCGGCCCCGGTACGGCTCGCGCTGGAGGCTTGCTACGGGGCGGAGGCGCTGGACGCGGACCGCGCGGAGCTGGCGGCGGAGCTGCGCCCGGCGCGGGAGCTGCGGCGGGCGACGGGTTCCGGCGAGGGGCCGGACGGCGTATAGGGCGGAGCGGAGGTCGTGGCTATGTATGGAGCGGTGCATGTGCCGGAACTGCCTTTGCAGGCGCTGTTGTACCGGCGTCCGGAGTTGCGGCGCACGGTCGACGCGGGCGCGCCGCTGGCGGTGCTCGACGAATCGGGCGGGCGCTCCGGTGTGGTTTCGTTCAACCGGGCGGCCCGCGCGGCGGGCGTGGAGCGCGGGTCGCGGCCCCCGCAGGCACTGGCGCGGTGCGGGGATCTGCGGCTTTTTCCGCGCCTGCCGGAGGCGGAGGCGGCGGTGGAGCGGCGGCTCCTCCTCGCCGCGCGGGGGTTGTGTCCGGTGGTGGAGGCGACGGCGGCGGGCCGGGTGACGCTCGACCTGCGCGGCGCGGGGGGGCGGGGGCGCTTGGCCGCCGGGCTGGAGGGGCTCTGTCGGCGCGGTGCGGGGGCGGGGCTGGCGCTGCGCGCGGGGCTGGCCGGCACGCCCGACCACGCCGCATGGGCGGCGCTGAAGGGGCGGCCCCTCTATGTAGCGGAAGATGTGGACGCACTGCTGGAGGGCCTGCCGCTGGAGGCGGCGGGGTTCACGGCGACGCAGGCGGAGGTCTTGGCGGGTTGGGGCGTACATACGCCCGCGGCCTTCCGTAGGCTCCCGGCGGGCGCGGTCGCCCGGCGGCTGGGGCGGGCCGGGGTGGAGGCGCTCGCCCGGCTCAACGGCACGCATTGCCGTCTTCTCCGCCCGGCGTGTGCGGCCCCCCGCTTTGAGCGCACGGAGACGTTCGAGACAGGGGTGGTCTCGGTCGAGGCGCTCTTTTTCGTGCTGCGGCGGCAGGTGGGCGAGCTGGTCCCCGAGCTGGAGGCGGCGCACCGCGCGGCGCGGGGCGTGGAGCTGAGCCTCGCGCAGGAGAGCGGCCGCCCGTGCCGCCGCACCCTCGTCCTGCCCGAACCGAGCGCGCGGGAGGAAACGCTCGACCGCCTCCTCTCCGGGCTGCTCGAGACCCTGCGCACCGACTCGCCGGTGTGCGGGCTGTCGGTGCGCCTGCACACGTGTCCGGCGCAGGCGCGGCAGGGCGAGTTGTTTTCCGTGGTGCCGCAGGACACGGCGGGGTTTGCGCGCACGGCGGACCGGCTCGCCGCGCTTGTCGGGGCGGAGCGGGTGGGGAGTCCGCGCGTGGCCGACACCTGGCGTCCCGGTGCTTTCCGCATGGTGCCGCTGAAAGAGGCGGAGATGGCACCGGCGGCGGAAGCGGCGGAGCCCCCGCCGCGCCGGGGGCCGCCGTGGCGCGGCTTTCGCCCGCCGCGCCGGATCCTCGTGTGGTGTGCGGAGGGCGCGCCCGCCGTGGTGGAGCACGGCGGGGTATCCTCGCCGGTGCGGGCCTGCCGCGGGCCGTGGACGACATCCGGTGACTGGTGGACGGCGGCGCCGTGGGACCGCGAGGCATGGGATGTCGAATTGGAGGGCGGCGGACTCTACCGTGTCTACCGCGAGGGCGGGGAATGGTTCATGGAGGGCGTCTACGGATGAAGGCGCGCGGGGCGGAGTATGCCGAGCTGCACGCGGCAAGCGCCTTCAGCTTTCTGCGCGGCGGGTCGGGTCCGGAAGCCCTCGCTGAAGCGGCGGCGGAGGCGGGGCTGGGGGCTGTCGCCCTCTGCGACCGCGACGGGGTCTACGGCGCGCCGCGCTTTCTCAAGGCCTGCCGGGAGCGCGGGCTGCGCGCCATCGTGGGCGCGGAGCTGACGCTGGAGGATGGCGGGGTGCTGCCCGTCCTCGTGGAAAGCGCGGCGGGCTACGCCAATCTCTGCCGCCTCGTCACGGGGGCGCAGCTGCGGGCGGGGACCAAGGGCGCGGCGCGTTTCCGCCGGGACGAGATCGCGGAACACGCGGAGGGGCTCGTGGCGATGAGCGGCGATGCCAGCGGCGGCGCGCTGGCGGCGGCGCTCGCGCGCGGCGGCGCGGCGGGGGCGGACCGTTTTCTGGAGCAGCTCAAGCGCTGCTTCCCGGGCAAGGGGCAGTGCCACGTGGAGTTGCAGCACCACCTACGGCGCGGGGACCCCGCCCGCCTGCGCGCTCTCGCCGCCCTCGCGGAGCGGCACGGCCTGCCCGTTGTCGCGACCAACGGGGTACGCTACGCCACACCGCGCGAGCGAAAGGTGGCGGACGTCTTCACCTGCCTGCGCCACCACACCCACCTCGACGCGGCGGGCCGCCTCCTCGCCCCCAACGCGGAGCGGCACGTGAAGCGCGCGGAGGAAATGGGCGCGCTCTTCCGCGACTATCCGCAAGCCCTGCGCGCGACGGCGGAGCTGTCGGAGCGGCTCCGCTTCTCCCTCGAAGACCCCGGCTACCGCTTCCCCGACTACCCCGTGCCCGCGGGGGAGACGGCGGACAGCTTTCTGCGCAAACTCACGTGGTTCGGCGCGGAACAGCGCTACGGCGGGCTCACACCGGAGATCCGCCGCCAGTTGGAACACGAACTCGGTATCATTTCCCGCCTCGGGTTCAGCGGCTATTTTCTCATTGTGTGGGACATCGTCAACTTCTGCCGCGAGTCGGACATCATGGTGCAGGGGCGGGGGAGCGCGGCGAACAGCGCGGTGTGCTACAGCCTCGGGATCACGGCGGTCGATCCGGTCGGCTGCGGCCTGCTCTTCGAGCGCTTCCTCAGTGAGGGGCGGCGGGGCTGGCCCGACATCGACCTCGACCTGCCCAGCGGGGAGCGGCGCGAGCGCGTCATCCAGGAGGTCTACCGGCGCTACGGGCGGCGCGGCGCGGCTATGACGGCCAACGTCATCACCTACCGCGGGCGCGGCGCGGTGCGCGAAGTCGGCAAGGCGCTCAATTTTCCTCCCGCCATGATCGACCGGTTTTCCAGCTTGTGGCGCGGAGGCGGGGAGGGCGCGGAGTCCGGCGATCTCCCCGCCCTCCTCGAGGAGGCCGGCCTGCGGCGCGACCACCCGCGCACACCCGTGCTCGTGGAGCTGTGCGGCATGGTGCGGGGGTTGCCCCGGCACCTCGGCCAGCACTCCGGGGGCATGATCGTTTGCGCGGGCCGGCTCGACAGCGTCGTGCCCCTGGAGCCCGCCTCCATGCCGGGCCGCGTCGTCGCGCAGTGGGACAAAGACGACTGCGAGGACCTCGGCATCGTGAAGGTCGACCTCCTCGGCCTCGGCATGATGGCGGCGATGCAGGACTCCCTGCGCTACGCGCGGGAGCGCGGGCGCAACATCGACCTCGCGCGCATTCCCAAAGACGACCCCGCGACCTTCGCCATGATGCAGGCGGCGGACACCATAGGCGTCTTCCAGATCGAGAGCCGCGCGCAGCAGGCCACCCTCCCGCGCATGAAGCCGGCCTGCTTCTACGACGTCGCCATCGAGGTGGCGATCATCCGCCCCGGTCCCATCCAGGGCAACCTCGTGCATCCCTACCTCGAGCGGCGGCAGGGGCGTGCGCCCGTCGATTACCTCGACGAGCGCCTCCGACCCGTCCTCGAACGCACCCTCGGCGTGCCCCTCTTCCAGGAGCAGGTGCTGCGCATCGCCATGATCCTCGCCGACTTCACCGGGGCGGAGGCCGAGGAACTGCGCCGCGCCCTCAATTTCCACCGCTCGCCCGGGCGCCTGCGCCGCGCGCAGCGCAAGTTGCGCGCCGCCATGGAGCGCAAGGGCGTGGCGCCGCGCGTCATCGAGGGCGTGGTCGAGGCCACCGGCTCCTTCGCGCTCTACGGGTTTCCCGAGTCGCACGCCATAAGCTTCGCCCTCATCGCCTACGCCAGCACGTACCTGAAAGTTCACTACACGGCGGAGTTCTACTGCGGCCTCCTCAACAACCAGCCCATGGGCTTCTACTCGCCCGCCACCCTCATCCAGGACGCCCGGCGGCGCGGGGTGCGCTTTCGCTCACCCTGTGTGGCGACGTCGCGCCGGGAAACGACGGTCGTCGCCGACAAGCTCCTGCAACTCGGGCTCTCGGCGGTGCGGGGGTTGCGCCGCACGGATATCGACCGGATGCTGGCGGCGCGGGCGGAGCGCCCCTTTGCCTCCGTCGACGACTTCCGGCGGCGCACGGCCTTCGACGCCGCTCCGCTGCGCCTCCTCGCCCGGGCCGGAGCCCTGCGCGTCTTCGGCGGGGACCGTCGGCGCACCCTCTGGGAAGTGGAGGAAGCGCCGGACTGGGACAACGGCCTCATGGTGGCGGAAGAAACCGCCTCCTGCCGGAGCGCCCCGGACGAACCGCCGGGAGAAGCCATGACCCTCCTCGAACGCATCCAGGCCGACTACGAGACCCTCGGCCTCACGGCGGGGCCGCACCCCATGGGCCTCTTCCGCCGGCAGTTCGGCGGTCTCCTCCGCGCCGCCGACCTCCCGCGCCAACCCGACGGCCGCCGCGTCGCCGTGGGCGGTGCCGCGATTTGCCGCCAGCGCCCCGCCACCGCCAAGGGCTTCGTCTTCATCTCCCTCGAAGACGAGACCGGTATCATCAACGTCATTACCGATCCCGCTTTTTTCGAGCGCCACCGCCGCGTCCTCGTCGAATCACCCTTCCTCCGCTTCACCGGCCGCCTCCAAAACCGCGAAGGCGTCATCCACCTCCGCGCCGAGTCCGTGCGCCCCCTCGCCTGCGAAGGCCTGCCCCCCGCAGCCTCCCATGATTTTCATTAGCTGTGTGCCGTCCGGTGCCGCAGGCCGAGTCGAGGTCATTCCGCTACGGGACGGCGGCGTCAATCGGATGGGACAAAGACCCATGCACCGTCTTCGAGCGGCGCGTTCGGGGCGGGCCAGTAGAGCCATTTGTCCAGCTCACGGCTGAAGATCCACGGGCTGAGGTCGACCTTGAGCGCGCCGAGCCAATCGCCGGAATCGACCCATCCGTTGCGCACGGAGTAGCCGCGCCAGCGGTCGGGATCGGCGGTCATGCGGAAGACGCGCCCGTCGCTCTTCACCATGACATACATTTCGCCGTCGTGGCCTGTGCCGAGGCGGATATCGACTCGACCGGTGTAGCGGTCCTCCATGCGTTCGACGCGGCTGCCCGCGCCGAGGAAAAACTCGTAGACGGGGGTCTGTTCGCCGGGAGTGACGGCGGAAACGGGAAAGTGGTAGAGTTCGCCTTCCGGGATGTTTCCCATGACGTAATGGCCGTGGAGGCCGGCAATGCCTGTGCCGCCGTAGAATATGCCGGAGCCGATGGCGCGCCCGTTCTCGGGACTCCGGTCCCACTGGGCAACCGGGTAAGTGTATCCAAAATCGTCGTCGTTTTCGGGCAGCTCGTAAATGTAGTCGCGGTATTGGGTGGACTCGCCGCGGAAGAGGTAGGTGCCTTCGCGCCACGGCCAGCCGTAGTTGGCTCCCGCCTCGAGGAGGTTGACCTCCTCGAAATTGCGTTCGCCGATGTCGTTGACGAAGATGTAGGGCGCTTCCGGGTCGGCGGCGAGCGCGGCGGGCTGGAAGACGATTCGGTGCGGATTGCGGAAGCCGTAGGCGTAAACCTCCGGCCGTGCCTCCGGCATCGCGGCGAACGGATTGTCGGCGGGAATGCCGTAGTTGCCGTTCGGGCCGTCTGTACCCTCCGGATCGATACGGAGAACAGTGCCGTAGAGGCTGTCGGTCCGGTTGAGGTTGCCGGGCTGGCCGACATTGAAAGAACCTCCGTCGCCCACTGTGATGTAGAGTATACCGTAGTCCGGGTGGCCCGGCACCGCGTTCGGGTTGAAGGCGGCCTCCTGGATACCGTGGATCTGGTGCGGAAAGCCGATGCGGAGCAACTCGCGCCGGGTTCCCGTAAACGTCGTGGCCGCCGGATTCTCCGCCGTCCATTCGGTGACCACGCCCTGCACGAACTCGGAAGCCACTTCGGGTCCGGTGTAGTCGGCGGTTCCGCTACCCGCGTCTTCGGTGTGTACCGTGTAGAAGCGACCGTTTTGCGCAAACTCCGGGTGCAATGCGAAGGATTGAAAGCCCGCGCCGAGACCCGGCGAATCGGTGAAGGCGGGCAAATGATCGCGAAGGTCGATGAAGAGGACGGGCTGCGCGTTGACGAGACGGTAGAGCGGTCCGCGCAGGTCGTTGATCCAGAGGGTATCCGTGTCGGCGGGATCGGTGCGCATCATGCTCAGGCGTGCGCGCAAACCGTCCCCGGAGGTCGCAGGCAGTTGCGCGAAGGGTTCGAGACGGACCGAGACGCCGGAGGGCGGGACCGGCCCCAGCGGAGGCTCCGGAACGAGGGTCTGGGCAGGTGCGCCGGAGGCGGCAAACAGGAGCAGGAGAAAAGGACAGCCTCTTCGGATTGTATGGGTTATCATAAATATCATAGGGTTGGATCAGTTGTTTGTGGAATAGAGCTTAGAATCTGTGCTTCGTCCCGGCGAATCCGCTCAAAAGACATGACGAACCAGCAATCGGGGTCGTTCATAAATATTATTCTGACGTTGACACACTTCGGGCGTTCTCCAAGCCTTAACTTGATCTGAGCTTCAGCGTTGTGATTCTTGCGGAAAAAGACGCGCCCGGCTCTACGTCCACACCATTCAGGTATAAGGGAGAGGTTGTTGCGATGAGGCTTATCGGTTATCCGGCGCGACGAGCGCCACAAGTGTTTCCGGCGGTTTTTCTAACCGTTCTCCTGCTTTGGTCGGAGGTTATGGCCGCGGCGGATTCCCCTGCGGCGGCCGGTGTGAAGGGTGAGTGGGAATCGACCTGGCTGGGGCCGCTCTACCGGCATGATGCGGCGTGGAGCTATACACAATCGCTGGGATGGATCCAGACATTCGGCACCGATGAAGATCTGTGGATCTTTGATCACCACCATGGATGGGTCTGGACGCAGAAGGCTGTTTTTCCAAACCTTTACCAGCCTTTCTTTGGCGAGTGGTGGCATTTGGGCGAAGGGAATTTCGGTGAGCGGTCATACTACAGCTATTGGACGTCATCATGGATTGCGGAGGCGGAAGGCGCCGAGGCGTGGCTGGCCGCCCGCGTCCAGACGGCCCTTCAGAATGCGCGCAGGCAGGGAGTCGCTTGGTTGGGACAAGTTCCCGGAGATCTCTTTCCCGATGAGACGCTGCCTTCCGGCGCGTGGGAAACGAAGGCAATCAACACGTGGGTGAGCGGCTTTTACCCGGCGATTTTCTGGAGGCTCTACGAATTCACCGGCTTCAACGGGTTCCGCACGGAGGCGATGCGGCGTACGCTGATGATCGAAAGCCAGAGCACAAGGACGAATACGCACGATCTGGGTTTTATCGTATTTCTTCCGACCTTCCTTGCGATGCGGCACTCGGAGGAACCGCGGCATGAGGAGACGATTCTCACCGCTGCTCAATCGCTTGCAACGCGTTACAGCCCAACAGTGGGTGCCACGCGTTCCTGGGACTGGGGGGACTTCCGGCAGGGGAACCGTTTCACGGTGATCGTCGACAACATGATGAATCTCGAACTGCTTGTTTGGGCATCTCAGCGGGATGAGCAACTGCACGAACTTTTCGGGATGGCGGTAGCGCATGCGGATACAACAATCCGGGAATTCTTCCGGGAGGATGATTCAACCTGGCATGTCGTTGTCTTTGATGAGCGGGACGGTTCCGTGGAGCGGAAGCAAACTTGGCAGGGCTACGCGGACGATTCGACCTGGGCCCGTGGCCAGGCATGGGCGATTTACGGATTCACATCGATGTACCGTCTCACTGGGGAGGAGCGGTTCCTCGATCAGGCATTGCGCGCCCTCGATTTCTATCTCGCCAATCTTCCGCTCGACGGCGTGCCGTACTATGATTTTGACGCACCGAAGGAGAATGAGCCCGCTAGAGACAGTTCCGCTGCCGCAATTGTGGCGTCGGCGCTTCTAGAGTTGGAAGGACTTGTGGAGGACGGAGAGATGTATCGTGAGCTGGCGGTGGATAATGCTGAACATCCTTGCCTCACCGCAGTATCTCGGGCTCGGACACCCCGAGCAGTCGCTTCTGCGCCACGGCTCGCATTCGCATTCGCGCCAGGACAGAGGATTGATCTACGGGGACTACTACTTCCTCGAAGCTATTGCACGCTGGATGGGCGATGACTGATCGGAAGGCGGGGCATTGATTCGGAGTGTGGCTGTATCGGCGGAATCGGTACGCATCACGCGTAAATCAGGATGAGATTACGGGTTCGGGCGGTCTGCATTCAAGAAGGGTGACCCCGTTGTCGTGGGGATGGACACGGTATTCGCCGGCGGCGGCGGGCAGGAGGCACTTGTCGAACCGGCGCAGGGACAAACGACTGCTGTCGACCTCGAGATCCGCAGCACCGTCGGTGACTATACCAATCGAGAATCCGTCATTGCGAAGAGTGGTGGGTTTGTGGACACGCGTGCGGTGGAGGCGGAAGCAAGGGGTGGTGGCCGGCCCGATGAGCTGTTCGGTCTGCCACACGCCGTCTTCTCCGTCGACGGCTGAGGGATGAGGCACGGCAGCGGTGCGCAGAGCTTCGATGGGGGAACCCGCGCGGTCGAAGACATCGAGGCAGAACTCAAGGCCGCGGCCCATGAAGCGTGCTTCCTTGGGCAGAGTGTAGCCGCCGCGCTCGAACTCGAAGCGGACGACCCAGTCCGTCGGTTCCTGGATTTCGACGAGAAGGATCCCTGCGCCGAGGGCGTGCGGGCAGCCGCCGGGGACGAAGAGGGTGTCGCCGGGGCGCACGGAGATCCGGTGCATGGCGTTCTTGATACCCGCGATATCCTGCTGCCGGATCCAGCGGCGCAGGGTCTCCTTGGCGATGTCGTGGCGAAATCCCATGTAGACATGCGGATCGCGTTGATCTTCGCGTACTTCGAGAATGCGGTAGGCCTCGGCCTTCCCGCTTGGGCTGCCGAGGTGTTGCCGGGCGAATTCCGCCGTGGGATGTACTTGCAGGTGCAGCCGGATGGACGGATCGAGTATCTTGACGAGCAGGCGGGGATCGGGGCCGAAAGCGCGCACATGGTCGTGGCCGAGGAAATACTCGGGGTCGGCTGCGAGCAGGTCGGGAAGACTTATATCGGTGTCGCCGACGCGGACAGTGGAGATCCCTTCGGCTATGGATTCGCGTCCGGGGTTGACGGCCCGTGTGACGGAGGCGACCCAGTCCTCGGGAAAGTGGCTGTCCGCGGGATCGTCAGCACCTGCGATTTCGTCGAGTGTGCGCCCGCCTTGGTAGGTGCGCCACACCCGGTTGGGAGGCAGCTTGAAAAGGCGGGGCCGGGAG
>SLLG01000040.1 GCA_007134215.1 Opitutales bacterium
CGCCGACAACGCGGTGCGCCTGCGCGCGACGTGGACACCCGACTCCGCACATGCCGGTTCGGCCTACGTCATCTCCTTTCGCGCCACAAACCACAAACTGGCTATGGCGAACATCGCCGTGACCCTCGTCCCCGTGCCCGGCAACCGGCCGCCGTTCGCCGCCGCAGGCGGACCCTACGGCATCGTCATGGGCGCGGATCTGGTCCTCGACGCCTCGGACTCCTTCGATCCGGACGGAGACGAGCTATTATTCACCTGGGATTTGACGGGCAACGGCGAATTCAGCGATGCGTCCGGTCCCGCTCCCGTGCTCACGTGGAGCGATCTCGTGGCTATCGGTCTCGATGCGCCGGGCACCTTCACCATTGTCGTCAAAGCCGACGACGGCGAGGCGCATCACACGGCCGCCGCGAGCCTCTACATTCTTGCGTCGTCGCCAACGCTTGCACCGCTGAGAATCCACCGCATCGCCGACGCGCCGCAGGACGAGCCTCCGCTCCGGGTTCATTGGCCGGCCCATCCGGGCTTTCGCTACCTCTTGGAACAATCAACCGACCTCGACGGGTGGTCGCCCGCCGCGGGATTTCCCGCGACGGCCGAAGCAGGCGTCCTTGAGTTTCGGTTTGAACGACAACCGGGAGCGGACCCCTTGTACTTCCGAGTGAGCTTCGCTCCGTAGAGGCAAGGCCTCGAAGACTCGATGCGGCGGCGTAGCCGCTTCGCCGCCCCAAGGCGGGTCTCGACATCGGACGGCGTGTTGCGAGAATGCCGACCATGGTGGAGCAACCGCGGCCCGGACAACGGTGGATGAGCGAGCCCGAGCCTGAACTGGGGCTCGGTGTCGTCGAGGAGGCCGACCGCTTTCAGGTGGCGCTCTATTTTCCCGCAAGCGGCGAGCGGCGGCGCTACGCGGTCGAGCATGCCCCTCTGAGGCGCAGCCGGTTCAACATGGGCGACGCCGTTTTCATCCCCGGCGGAGAGCCCATGATCGTCGAGGCCGTCGACGAGCGCAAAGGCCTTCTGCACTACACAGGCAGTGCCGGGACCTTCTCCGAAGCCGATCTCGACGACTCGGAGAGCGCGACGGACCCAGTGGACCGCCTCTTCCAGGGCACGGCGGATCCTCCGGAGGACTTCGACCTGCGCTTCGACGCGCTCGACCACACGAGCCGCGTGCGCAACTCGGAGGTCCCCGGGTTCCTCGGCGGACGTATCGACCTCATCCCGCACCAGATCCACATCGCCGCCGAGGTGGCGGGCCGCTACCTGCCGCGGGTCCTTCTCGCCGACGAGGTCGGGCTGGGCAAGACCATCGAAGCCTGCCTCATCCTCCACCGGCTCCACCTCACGGGACGTGCGGAACGCATTCTCGTCATCGTTCCGGACTCGCTTGTCCACCAGTGGTTTGTCGAGCTGCTGCGCCGTTTCAACCTCTGGTTCACGCTCATGGACAAGGAGCGGTGCGAGGCCGTCGGCGGCGCAAAGGAAACGGCGGAATCCCGCAACCCGTTTCTCGAAGAGCAGCGCGTCATCTGCGGCATCAGCCTGCTTGTGGAAAACGACCGCTGGGCGCGCGCCGCGACAGAGGCGGGCTGGGACATCGTCGTCGTCGACGAGGCGCACCACCTATCGTGGAGTCCGGAGGGTCCCTCGCCGGAATACGCCGTGGTCGAGGGCCTCGCGGCGAAAGCGCCCGGCCTTCTCCTCCTCACGGCGACGCCCGAGCAACTCGGCATCACGGGACACTTCGCGCGCCTGCGTCTTCTCGACCCCGCGCGCTATCCCGACCTCGAACGCTTCGGCGAGGAGCAGAAGCGTTTCGCCAAAGTCGCCGCCGTGGCGGAGAAACTGCACTCCGGCCGCGCGCTCTCCGCGCGCGACCAGGCAACCCTCGAAACGCTCTTCGAAAGCGATCCCGACACCCTGCGCGAATATGCCGATGCCATCCGCGCGGGCGACGCCGAGGCACGCGCGGGCCTGCTCGACGACCTTGTCGACCGTCACGGCACGGGGCGGGTGCTCTTCCGCAACACGCGCGAGGCCCTCACCGGATTCCCCCGCCGCGTCGCCCTGCCTGCCCCGCTCGAACCGCGCCCCGGCCTCAGTCCGGAGGAGCTGCACGAGCGGCTTCTGCGCGAGTTCGAACTGGAGGACGACCCCGCCCTCGCAGAAGCCCGGTTTGACTACCGGGGCGGGCCGCGCGCGCACTGGCTGGCGGAACGCCTCCGCTCCCTTCCCGACGAAAAGGTGCTCGTCATCTGCCGGACGCCGCTCAAAGCCCTCGCCCTCTCCGAGGCGCTCGCGCAGGAGATCAACGTCAAGACAGGCGTCTTCCACGAGGGTCTCACGCTCATCCAGCGCGACCGCAACGCAGCATGGTTCGCCGAACCCGGCGGGGCACAGGTGCTCATTTGCTCGGAAATCGGAAGCGAAGGACGCAATTTCCAATTCGCGCACCACCTCGTCCTCTTCGACCTGCCGCTCGATCCGGAACTCCTTGAGCAGCGTATCGGCCGTCTCGACCGCATCGGCCAGACCACGGACATCAACATCCACATTCCGTTCCTGCGCGGCAGCGCGACCGAACTCCTCCAGCGCTGGCACCACGAGGGGCTCGACGGCATCGAGCACGCCCTCCGCGGGGGCAACGCCTACCTCGAGAAGTTCGGCAAACGCGTGCGCGCCGTCGCCCGCGACTTTCACCTCAGCGCGCGGGAACCCGTCGGCGAGACCTCGAAACTCATCGCAGACACCGCCCGCTACCGCGCCCGCCTCGAAGAGCGTCTGCGCAAGGGGCAGGACCGGCTCCTCGCCCTCCAATCCAACCGGCCCGAGCGCGCCCAGGTCCTCATCGACAAGATCCGTTCCATCGACGACGACCCCGCGCTCGAGGAGTTCATGACCCGCGTCTTCGACCATTTCGGCGTCGACGCGGAGGAAGTGGACCGCCGCACCGTCCACCTGCGGCAGGGCAACTTCAGCACGGAAACCCTCCCCGGCCTGCCGCCCGACGGCCTTTCGGCCACCTTCGACCGCTCCCAGGCCCTCGCGCGCGAGGACATCCATTTTCTCACTTGGGACCATCCCGTCGTGCGCGATTCCATCGACCTGATCCTAAGCTCGGACCGCGGCACCAGCGGCATCGTGACCCTTCCGGGCAGCGACGGCTCGCCGCCCGTACTCCTTGAAACCGTCTACGTGGTGGAGTGCGTCGCGCCCGCCCGGCTGCACGTGGACCGCTTTCTGCCGCCCGCGCCCATCCGCATCGTCGTCGATCCGTCGGGCGGAGACGTGACCGCGGATTTTCCGCTCGCGGCCATCCGCCGCGATGCCCGCATGGAATCCGCCTTCCGCTTCGGAGAGAACGCCGCCGGACTGCGCGAACTGGCCGCGCGCATGCTCAGCGCCTCGCGGGAAAACGCCGTGCGCCGGAGCAATGAACTCGTCGCGCTCGGGCGCAAGCGCGCGCGCCGTCAACTCGCCGGCGAGGCCCGCCGCCTCCGCAACCTGCGGCGCGTCAACCCCGCCATCCGCGAGGACGAAATCCGCCTCGCCGAAACCGTTCTCGGCGAGGTGAACAAAGCCATCGGCGACGCCCACATCCGGCTGGACTCCGCCCGCCTCATTCTCACAGGGGGCTGAGGCTCAGTTCAACGACGGGTCGCCGGGCACATCGACGAGCGCGGAGAGGTCCGGCCGCTGCGCGCGCACCACCCCGCCCCACGCTTCGCCGCCCTCCGCCTCAAGGACATCCGGATGAATCGGCGCGAGAATCCACGAGTTGGCGCCGATCTCGCCTTCGAGCTGCCCTTCGCCCCAGCCGGCGTAGCCGAGAAAGGCGCGGGCGACGATATCTCCCTCCGACTCCAGCATCTCCGTGAGGGCCTCCGCCGAGATACCGAAATGCAGGCGGAAGGCACCGCCTTCCATGTCCCAGCTCCACGCCGCGAGGAGTAGCTCCGCCGGTGCGACGGGCCCGCCGAGGTAGACGGGCACCCGCCCCATGGGCGACCCGTCGAACTCCGACTTCAACTGCCCGAGCGTGCGCTCGACCGGCCGGTTGAGGATGACGCCGAGAGCGCCGTCGCTCTCGCTGTGCGCCGTGAGGAGCACGACCGCACGGGCGAAGTTCGGGTCGAGCAAGGTCGGGTGGGCAGCGAGAAGACTCCCGCTCAGGCTGGTGAACTGTGGTTCCGTATCGCGCATGATCAACCTAGTTTCTCCATGGAAATCCCCGCCTCGTCGAGAAGTTCGGTGACAATCGGGTCGTTCCGGTAGTCGGTGAGGTATTTCACGCGGCGGATACCGGCCGAGGCGAGGATCTTCGCGCAGTTGATACAGGGGAAGTGCGTGATGTAGGCCGTCGCCCCGTCGACGGGGATGCCCCGGCGCGCGGCGTCGGCGATGGCGTTCTGCTCGGCGTGCACGGTCGCCTGCTCGTGTCCCTCCCGCACGCGGCTGCGGTGCGGTGAACCCGGAAGGTACCCGTTGTAGCCCGCCGCGATGATACGGTTGCGGTGCTCGCCCCCGGAGACAAGGATGCACCCCACGTTCAGCCGCTCGCAGGCCGAACGCGACGCGATCAAGAGAGCCGCCCCCATGAAATAGTCATCCCATGACGGCCGGCCCTCAACCGCCGCGGCGGCCGCCGCGACGCGCGCCAGAAAGCTCCCGCCGCCCGCATTCCCCGCTGCCGGGACTACCCCGGTGCCGGGCTCTGCTCCCGTTTCTACACTCATGCCCTCCACTATGCCCACCCACCCCGCCATTGTAAACAGGATTGATCTCCCCGGCCCGGACCCATCGGACAGCGCGGAGGGACGGGACCGGTCCGGCGGTGAACCTTTCCGCCGAGGGGAAGAAGTCGGGTGGAACCGCAACACAGGAAACGGACCATTTCATTCGCGTCGATTTCTCAAAAATCGATTGACTCCAATTCGTTATTCTTATTTATGAATTTTGCTTCTCTCTTAGTCCTGTGCGGTCGTCTTCGGGCTCCGCGCGCTCATCTCACCAATTCGAAAGGAGATTTCTCCAGTGAAAATCCGTTCTCCGCACTCCCACGGCCGATCCCTGCTGTACTGGATTGCCGCGCTCCTCCCGGCACTTCTCTACCCTCTGTCCGCGCAATCCGGTGATGAACACTGGGACGGTCGGTTCGGCAACCCGGGCAGGCTGGAATATGGCGCCACTGTCGTGAACAGCCGCCTATACATCAGCGGCGTCTTTCGCGGACCGCACGGCGAGCGCTACCACATCGCTGTTTGGGACGGCCGCGAATGGACGCTCAAAGGCCCCGGACACATGGACATAAACGAAAGTATCCGCACGGTCGCCGTACAGGGAGAACGGATTTATGTCGGCGGAAATTTCACCTCAATCGGCGACTTCGATCATCCCTACCTCGCCTTCTGGGACGGCGCCTCATGGAACACGTTGGGTGCCGGGGTGTCAGGCCCGGTCCATGTTCTCTTCCCGACGGAGGCGGGAATTTACGTGGGCGGCGCATTCGGGCATATCGGTGAGTCCGTCGCGCGGAACATCGCATTGTGGACCGGCGCATCGTGGGAACTGCTCGTACACGGCGGCGACGCACCGGGCAACGCCATCGGGGTCGGCGATACCGTTTTGGCAATCACAGGCGGCCCCGCCCACCTCATCGTCGGCGGGAGTTTCAACGTCGCGGGCGGGTTGACCGGGGCCAATCGCATCGCACGTTGGAACCGGACGACCAACGAGTGGAGTCGTCTCGGTCTCGGGTTTAACTCCCCTGTTCATTACCTGACAGGCCACTCGCAATACCTCTTCGCTTCCGGTACCTTCACGAAACTGGACGCATGGCCCAACGATGAGATCGAGATGCACAACCTCTCGCGGTGGTCATGGGCGGGCGGTGGCTGGCAACCGGTGGCGCCGGAGGGTTATTCAATCATCGCACGCATCCACGCCAGCCCTTCGAGGCTCTACGCATACGGCAACTTCGAGAATGACGACGGTCCCTACCGCTTCGGGGCGTGGACGGGCACACTTTGGGAACCGGTCGGCGGGGCGGTAACCGATGCCTCCGCGCATGCTCTCGTCGGCGAGGGCGAAAACATCTATGCGCGCGTGGAGTCCGCCAGCGACGGTCTCTACCTCCGCGGCGTCGGGATGTGGGACGGCCAGCGCTGGCATCCGCTGGTCCAGACCGTCGGAAACACTTCGGCACCGTCCGCCGTAGATGCCCTTGCCTACGGCGCGGGCAAGGTCTACGCGGTGGGCCCCTTCAATGAAGTCGGCGCAAGAGCGCACAAGCTCACCGCCGACGCCCGCTCCATCGCGGAGTGGGACGGCAGTGAATGGCGTCCCCTCTCTCCCCCGGACATCGGTGCTGTGCATGCCGTAGCGCACATGGGCGGAGATGTCTATGTCGGCGGACGGTTCAACACCCTTGGTGAAACCGCGGCCCGCCGCATCGGGCGGTGGGACGGCGCCCGCTGGCACGCCCTCGGTGAGGGAATCACCGGCGGCGGCACAACCGCCGTGACCGCTTTGCTCGCGGACGGCGGCGACCTCTACGCAGGCGGACTCTTTTCCGAAGTGGACGGCAGGGAAATCCGGGGCGTGGCACGCTGGGATGGTCGAGACTGGCACGCTGTCGGCGACGGCCTCCATGTCGGCGGAGCCGGCGCGGGCATCTTCTCCATGACCCGCGCGGCGGACAAACTCTACGTCGCGGGTGCGTTTATTTCAGGCGCGTTTGACACCGTCCAGGCAACGAATGTCGCCGTCTTTGACGGGGTCTCGTGGTCGGCGCTCGGCGACGGTGTCGGCACGGCGTTCCGTCCGCCCCGCGCTATCGCGGTCTACGGGGACGACATCATTGTCGGCGGACATTTCGACAGCGCGGGGCAGGTGCCGGCCGCCAATCTCGCACGCTGGGACGGCGAGTCATGGCACGAATTCGGCGGCGGCGCGAACGGACCCGTGAACGCCCTCCTCGCCGCAGGCGGGTACCTCTACGCAGCCGGCGACTTCACCGCCGTCGGCGGAATGGAAGCGCAGGGAATCGCGCGGTGGGACGGTGCCGCATGGCATTCGCTCGGAACGGGGCTGATCAGCCACCTCGGAATTGCCGCTCGGCAGGTAAACGCGCTCCTCGGAACCCGCGACGGCCTCTTCATCGGCGGGTCTTTCACTTCATCCGGGCTCAAGCTGGCCAACAATGTCGCCCTCTGGAGAGATTTCGATTTTGTTGAAGAGGCACCCTTCGACCAATCCCTCGTCGAAGCCTTCTACGGTCCCGCCGAGGTCGTTGACGATCACACGCTGCGCTCCGGCTGGCTCGGCTATTTCCATGTCGCTGCCTTCGGTGCCGGGGAGCGGTGGATCTACCCGTTCGCTCATGCCACGTGGTGGTGGGCCGCCACCGCCACCGGGGGACGCGCCTCATGGAACCACGATCCCGATCTCGGCTGGATCTGGACCGGAGAAGACGTCTATCCCGATATGTTCTCTTACGAACTCGGTTGGATCCGCTTTGGCGAAAGCGGAGAAAACGCCCGTACCTTTTATATCTACAATCCACCGGGCGGATGGACGGAAATCGGGCGCGGCGAATAGCCGCACCGGAAACAGACCGCGGACAAAGCTCGCCGAAGAAGTCACGGGATTTTTTGGTTTGAGAACGTAGAAGGCGGGCTGATTCATCGCCCGCTCACAGGGGGCCTGCCGGAGGTCTCGCAAGCCAACTCCAATAACCGGCGCGTCGGTGAGCTTTCAGCCCCCGGGGTCCGGGGATGAATCTCCCGGACCACCGGACTTCGGTGCGAAAAGAGGCGGGTTGCAGGCTGCGAGCGCAGCCCTCTACTCCACATGCCTGCGGATCGCCTGCCGGATGAATCCGCTGAGGCGCGGCAGTTCCGCGCCGGGGGGTAGGTCCGCGTAGGGCAGCAGAGCGGTCTCCGCCGCGTCCACCTCGGCGAAGAAACGGTCGCGCACCCAACCGTAAACACCCGCCCCGCGCATCTCCGTGTCGAGGGATTCCGGTGTGGCGTGCCCTGCCGCGATCTCCGCGCGCAAACGCTCGGCCTCGGCGGCGGGGAGGGAGTCGAGGTGCAGCAGCAGTGGCAGTGTGAGTTTTCCGCTCTGGAGATCGGTTCCCAGCGTTTTGCCCGCACGCTCTTCCCGGCCCGCGAAATCCGTCAGATCGTCGTAGATCTGGTAAGCCGCGCCAAGACGGCGGGCGAAGACTTCGGCGGCGTCGCAAAAAGCCGGCGGCCACCCGCCGAGCATCGCCCCGAGCCGCGCCGACACCGCAAACAGCTCGGCCGTCTTCAAATCGATGAAGCGGAAGTAATCCTCCATGGAGATGTCGAGCCGCTTGCGGGCAAAGGTCTGCGCGATTTCGCCCGAGCAAACCTGGCGCGTCGCCCGCGAGACGAGGCGGCACACCGTCACATCCGGAAAATCCGCCGCGAGCTTGAGCGCGTGCGCGAAGAGCGCGTCGCCCAGAAGCACGGCCGCGTGCGGACCGTAGCGCGCCACCGCCGTCTCCACGCGGTGCCGCGTGTCCGCCCCGTCGAGGATATCGTCGTGGACGAGGGTGGCGAGGTGCACCAACTCCACAATCGCGGCGGCACGCACCAGCCCCTCGTCCGGCGCACTGTTGCCCGCCTGCCCCGCATAAAAGACGAGGATGGGACGTATTTTCTTGCCGCTGTGCCCGAAGGTATAGCGCACCAGCGGACGCACCTCCGGCTCAAAGGCTTCGACCTGCGCTTCCAGAAATGTCTCCAGCGCTTCAAAGTGGGCGGCGAGCGGACGGGTGATCGCATCGATCCCCTCCGCAAGGCGCGGTGCCGCGGGTGCCTCTCCGGAAATGGACATGGAGGGAGAACCTACCGTCCGCTTCCGGGAAATCAAGCCGCTGTCCGGCTTACCGGAGAATTGCGCGGAGGGCGCGGATCTCCGCGTCGTCGGGCAGGCGCTGCGCCTGCTCCGGAGGCAGCGCACCGACGATGGCGAGGCTCTTGAAACTGCTCATCCCGGCTTCCCCGAACCGCTCCACGCTCTCCGTCCACTGCCGTACCGCCCGTTCGCGCTGCCCGGTGTTCCAGAAGACGACACCGCGGACGAGGTAGCCCGCCGGGTCGCGCGGCTCGAAGCGCTCCGCTTCGTTGAGGAGGGCCTCCCACCGCCCCACCCCGGCGAACTCCATCTGCCCGTCGAGGGCGAGGTTGAAGGCGCTCACGAGAAAAATGCGCAACCCGTCTTGCCGCGACGGGTCGCGGGCGAGCGCGCGGCGGGCAAAAGCCGCCGCCTCGGCGTCCGCCCCGGCCTCCGCCGCCGCGTTGGCGAGCAACATTTCATCCTGGATAAACGTACGCGTGTCCCGCGCCTCGAAAAACGGCGGGAAGACAACCGCCGCCGCCGCCGCCATCAGGCAAACAGCGGCCACACCGCGCCGCCCCGGAAAAAGTTCCGCCGCCATCCGGCGCAGCCCCCCTGCCCGCGAGCGGAGGGCGGCGGTGAGAAACACGCCCCAGCCCCCGGCTGTCACCGCGAGGACGGAAACGAGCGGAATACGGAAGCGCGCGCTCACGTAGTAGACGCCCATGGCCGCCGCGTAGGCCGCCGCCAGGAGCAGCCATCCGCGCAGCGCCGGCGGCGGGCGCGGCCGGGCGAGGACGGCCGCGCCAAGTGCCAGCACAAGGAGCACCCCCCAGCCGAGCGGGTTCCAACGCAAAACGGGAGAGCGCGCCTTGTGGTAGGCGAAGGTCTTGTTGTTGTACTGCTCGAAGTCGTGGAAGAGGTAATACACCTTGCGCAGCTGCAGCGCG
>SLLG01000284.1 GCA_007134215.1 Opitutales bacterium
CCGATTATGACGGCCCGCCCGCCGGCACCTACCGCGTTCTCCGCGGCGGCGCATGGAACAGTGAACCGCGCATCCTCCGCTCCGCCGTCCGCCTCCGCCGGCCCCCCGGTCACCGCGTCTTCCACGTCGGTTTCCGCCCGGTACTCTCCCAGCCCTGACCATTTTCTATTGAATTTCCGTGTTTGAAAGGGTTTGGCTTGAAGCCGGGCACCGGGATGGCATCTGATCTTTGGTTTGCGTCCGGGCGGGCGCACGGGATTCCCCAGACTTCCCTCTGCCCGGGCATGGATTCCACCAGTTAAAAACAGACGATACATGAAACCCACGAAATACGGTCAATTCTCCGAAGACGGTTCTTCGTTTCTCCTCCGGCGTCCGCTCCTGGACCGCCCGTGGATGAACGTTCTCTCCAACGGCGCATGGTGCGACGTGTGCAGCCACCTCGGCGGCGGCTACAGCTTTCTCGGCAACCCGACGGTCGGGCGCATCACGCGCTGGCACATCGACGGCGTGCCCCGCGACACGACGGGCAAGTTCGTCTATCTGCGCGACGAGGAGTCGGGCGAGTGGTGGAGCGCCAATGGCTACCCGCCGACGAAGGAACTGGAGGACTGGGAGTGCGAGATCGGCATGGGCTTCAACGCCATCCGCGCACGCCAGAGCGGTATCGCCTCGGAGATCAAATACTTCTGCCCCATGCCCGACGCGGGCGACCCCAATCCGGCCCTCGGGGGCGACGCCTGCCTCCTTTGGCTCGTCAAGATCACGAACACATCCGACAAGCCGCGCACCGTCTCGGCGACGAATTTCACCGAACTCGCCCTTGGCAACTGGTACGAGGACACCGCGTGGCGCGAATTCTACCTGCTCTTCAACCGCCAGTCCTTTGATGACAACGCCGTCGTCACGCGCAATGTGCAGTGGGTCAAATACACGGGCGGCTGGCAGGCGGTCAACAGCGACGAGAACAACATCCCGTTCGACCACGCCGTCGTCTTCGCGTCCTCCGCCGAGGTCGCCGGCTACGAGGGCGACCGCTACGAGTTCGTCGGCAGCTACCGCGACCTCGCCAATCCGCAGGTCATGGACACAGGCAAACTGCGCGGCAAGGTGGGGACCGGCCGCGACGCCTGCGCCGCCCTCCAGCACCGCTTCACCTTGCAGCCGGGCGAGAGCGCCGAATACGTCATTATTCTCGGGGCCGTCGACCAGGCGAACGGCAAGGTGTCCGAACTGACCTCCAAATACGGCACCGTGGAGCAGGCCAAGACCGCTCTTGCCAACAATCAGGCCTACTGGAAGAAGGTCGTCTCCACCCCGCAGGTGCGCACGCCCGACGAAGACCTCAACCTTATGGTCAACCTCTGGTTCAAATACCAGGGCTCCAACCTTTCGTGGTGGAACCGGAACACGGGGTATTGCTATTTCGGTATCTACAACTTCGGTGTGCGCGACGCCTGCCAGGACGCGGTCAGTCGCCTCCCGCAGGACCCCGCGTGGGTCCGCAGCCTCATCAAGGAAAAAATCATGATCTGGCAGTTCGACGGCGGGGACTACGCGCACGGGGGCAACTTCGTCTCCATGCAGGGCACGCGCACGTTCCACTCCGACGACCCGCTCAACCCGCTCTTCATCCTCGGCCACTACGTGCGCGAGACCGGCGACTTCTCCATCCTCAAGGAAAAGACGCCGTGGGTCGATCCCGAGACCTGCATCTCCGGACGTTCGAAGAAGGCGGACGCCACGATTTACGAGCACGCCATCGCGGGGCTCGAGTTTTTCTGGAGCCAGTTCTCCGAGCGCGGCCTGCCCCTCATTCTCAAGGCCGACTGGAACGACGCCCTCGACCAAATGGGCAACAAGCGCAAAGGCGAATCCTCCATGCTCAGCGGCTGGGCCGTCATCTGCCTGCGCCTCTTCTACGATTGTATGGAGCACATGGGCGACCATGGGCGCATCGCCGAATACAAGAAACGCGAGGCCGATCTCATCGTCAAAACCAACGAACTCTGCTGGGACGGCGACTGGTACTGGCGCGGCACGCACGACAGCGGCTGGATCCTCGGGGGGAAAGAGAACAAAGAGGGCGGCATGATTTTCACCAATCCCAACGCCTTTGCTATTGTCGCCGGATTCACCACGGAGGAGCAGAACAACAAGATTTTCGCAGCATTCGACAAATACCTCGATACGGAGCACGGCAGCTACTGCTTCTACCCGCCGTTTCCGAAACCCGAGCCGCGCGCGGGCATCATCAGCCGCTTCGCGCCCGGCACAAAAGAAAACGGATCGCTGCAAGGGCACAACTCGCGCTGGCGCGTATGGGCCGAGTTCAAGGGCGGGCGTGGCGACAAGGGATACGAAGTTCTCAAGAAAATGCTGCCTTGCGTGCGTCACGAGGCCGACCCGGACCTCTACCGCATCGAGCCCTACGTCGCCCCGCAGTTTACCTACGCTCCGGAGTCCGACCGGCCCGGCGAAGGGAGCCACGCGTGGGCCACGGGCACGGCCTGCTGGACGCTTCTCAACGTGCAGCAGCACATGCTCGGCGTCGAGCCGGAGATCGGCGGTCTGCGTATCGATCCCTGCCTGCCATCGGACTGGGAGTGGTCGGAGATGAGCCGGGACTTCCGCGGCGCGCGCTACGAGATCCGTATCGAAAAACCAAAAGGCATCTGCAAGGGGCGGCTCACTGTCGAAGTCGACGGCAAAGCTATCGGGGACAACCTCGTGCCCCCGCAGCCGCAGGGCGCGACCTGCAAAGTCCTCGTGCGCATGGAGGCCTGACCGGCGCCTTCGCCGCTGTGGTTTTCACAGGGGGGCCGCAGAGGACTGGAGCCGCTCGCCCTGTTCCTCCGGCGGATGTTTTCATTCGCGCGCCGCGATCAGCGGAAGAGGGAGACACCCTTCTCGCTCTCCGCGTCCTGCTGTTGAACCATTGCCGTTGGCGAGTCCGGTGCACAGACAAGAGTGCCTGTTTCACGTTGCGCGGTGTCTCCATGCCGCTCGGACAGGGCCGGACGCCATGGGTTGGGAAAATCGCTCCGGGAGCGGATTCTACGGATTCGCCCATGCGGGGGGTGGGGCTTCGAACTGGAGCCGCTCGCCCGTGAGCGGGTGCGCGAAGGCCAGCTTCCATGCGTGCAGGCAGAGCGGCGGGGCGTTGACGGCGAGGGTTTGGGTGGTGCCGAGGCGGTTGTCCGGAAGGTAGGCGGGATCGCCGAGGACGGGCATGCCGAGGTGCCAGAGGTGCACGCGGATTTGGTTCGTGCGGCCGGTGACGGGGCGCGCCACGAGTAGCGCCGTGTTGTCGGCCGGGTCGCGGGACTGTACCCGGAATTCCGTGTGCGCGGGCAGGCCGTTGCTTTCGTCGACAATGCGGCAACCGGCGGCGGCGGGTCCGGCGGAGACGCGGGCGTCGCAGGCGAAGGTCCCGGCGGCGGGGAGGCCGCGCACTCGGACAAGGTAGGTCTTTTCGACTTCGCCGCGGGCAAAGAGCGGTTGGAGAAGGCGGGCGAAGTGGCGGGTGCGGGCGCAGACGACCACGCCTGTTGTGTTGGCGTCGAGCCGGTGCGCCGGCTGCGGCTTGTAGGGCGCGCAGGCGAGGCCGAGGATGTGGGCGAGGGTGTTGCGATTGTAACGCCCGCCGGGGTGCATGGGCAGCGGGGCCGGTTTTGCGAGGACAAGGAGCGCTTCGTCTTCGTGGAGGATGCGGATGCGTGCGTCGACAGCGGGCTCGGTCTCCTCCGGACGGATGTGGAGGCAGCGTTGTCCGGCGCGAAGGACGGTTTCGGCGGCAAGGGGCGCGCCGCGTTCGTCGCGGATGCGTCCGGCGGCGCACTCGGCGGCCCAACGCGCCTCCGGGATGTGAGGGAGGAGTCCGGTGAGAAAGCTGAGGACGGTTGCGCCGTCGAAGCGTTTGGGTACGTTCAGCGGCCGGGCATTTTCGCAGGGAGTCGATCCGGGAAGGGGCCGCCCGGCCTTGTCAACGGCCTCCTGCATGCACGCGACGCGGGCCGCGCGCAGTTCGTCCGCGTCTTTGTGGCAGTGCGGGCAGGTGTGGGGCGGTGCGTAGCGCGGATCGGCCTGTTCGTCCGGGGTAAGCGGGGCGAGGCAATTATGGCAGACGGCGGCTTGCGTTTCGCGCAGGGCGGGGTCGACGCCGACGCGCTGATCGAAGACGAAGCATTCTCCTTCATAGTGAGCGCCACCGCAGTCCTCGAAGTATTTGAGGATACCGCCATCGAGCTGGAGAACGTCGGTGAACCCCTCGAGTTCGAGGAGTGGCGCGGCTTTCTCGCACCGGATGCCCCCGGTGCAGAACGTGACGACGGTTCGGCCGCGCAGAGCGGCGAGCGAACGCGCCGCGCGCGGGAAGTCGCGGAAGTGTCGGATGCCGGCAGGGACGGCACCCTTGAAGGTGCCGAGCCGAACTTCGTAGTCGTTGCGCGTGTCGAGGAGGGTGACCGGACGGCCCTCGTCGAGCCATTGTTTCAACTCGCGCGGGGCGATGCGGCGTGCGGGTTTGCGTGCGGGGTTGATGCCGTCGACGCCAAAGGCAATGATTTCCTTTTTTATCCGCACGAGCATGCGGTTGAAGGGCTGGTGCGCGCTTTCGCTGTATTTCGGGGCGAGGTCCGCGAGTCCGGGAAGCGCGCGCAGGCGTTCGGCCAAGGCGTCGACACCGGCGCGGGAACCGGCCACGAAGAGGTTGATGCCCTCTGCGGCCAGGAGGATTGTGCCTTTGAGCCCCTCCGCGCGGCAATAGGCGCGCAGGTCGTCGCGCAGCGCCTTGAGGTTGTCCATCGGCACGAATTTGTAGGCGGAGATGTTGGTGGATTTTTCCATTTCCTCGGGGATGGTGACGTTGTGTGCATTCACGCGGGCGGTGTCGAACCTTACGCCCCCCCACGCTCTCCGTTCGCCCCCGCGGAACCGGGCGCGAAGGTTTTTCTTTGCGGCAGGTGACGATTTATAGCGACACGAGCCGATTTTGTCCGCAGACCCATGATTGCAGAGTCGGCAAAACGGTCGGCGACGCGAAAGTAATTAAGACAAGACAAGTAAGATGAATACAGGCTCGGTTAAATGGTTTGATGCTGAAAAAGGATATGGTTTTATCACGCCGGACGACGGCGGAAAAGACCTCTTCGTGCATCACTCCGCAATTAAAGTTGAAGGTTACGCCTCGTTGAGCGACGGCGAAAAGGTCCAGTTTGAGATTGGCAGCGGGCCGAAGGGTCCCTGCGCGACGCAAGTCGAGAAAGTGTAGCCCCCGCACCGGGCAGGCGGCCTTCCGTTAACGGAACAGCCGCCGATAAACGCTTGTGCCTTTGCGCTGCATCCGCACGCTTCAGGCACGATGGCTGATTCCCCCGGTTCTTTCCAGCAGCCCGCCGCCTTCATTGAAGGCGGACGGGCTTTTACGCTTGCCGATCCCCGCCTCATCGGGCGTGCGGACTACGACCTGTGGAATGACCGCATGTGCCTGCACCTCGATCACCAGGGGCGCGGCAGCGGCACATTCCAGCAGCCCAACCCGACGCCCTACGCGGGCAACGGACGGTGGTTCTATATCCACGGGGAAGGAGACGGGCTGTGGAGTCTGCCTTTTGGTCCAGTCTACGCGGACCCTGATCGGTTCGTGTTCGAAGTGAGCCCGGAGGCGCTGTCATGGCACGTCGTGCGTGGTGGGTTGGACTGCCGCCTGCGGGTGGAACTGCCGCACGACGGCTTGGCGGAGCGTTGGGAATTGCGCATCCGCAACGACGGGAGCAAGGCCCGGAGCTTCGCCCTCACGGCAGCCTTTCCGCTGGGCTTTCCGGGGTTGCTTGATCAGCAGGCGGTCTACGAGGCGGAGGCCGGGGGTATCGTCATGCGCTATTTTCCGTATTATGTGGTGATAGGCGATTATTACAAGCTGGCAAAGCGGCGCAACATTACTTATGTTCTCACCGATAAGCCACCCGCCAGTTGGTGCGCCTCGCAGGCGGAATTTCTCGGCTTCGGCGACTGGAGCCGGCCGGAGGCGGTGACGCGCCCTTCGCTCGGGAATGTGCCCCTGCGCTACGCCGAAGGCATCGCTGCGATGCAATACAAGCCTCGGCTTGCGCCCGGAGAACACTTTGCCCTCACGCTGCTTATGGGACCGGCGGCGGACGACGCGGAAACCCGGGAGGTGCGTCAGAAATACCTCACTGCCGGGGCCGGGGAGCGGATCGCCCGCGCGCACCGGGCATGGAAGGAGACATTCCCCGCCCCGATGCGGATCGAAACGCCGGACGCGGAGTTCGACCACTACGTGAACCACTGGCTGCCCGACCGCGTGCTGCGCGTGGGCCGCACCTTGCGCTTCAATCCATCGCCGCAGGCACGCAATGCCCTTCAGGACGCGATGGCGGCGTCTCTCATGGATCCCGCCACCTCGCGCCGCTGGTTCGTGAAACTCTGGGAACACCAGCGGCCCAACGGGTTTCTCCCTCACGGCCTGCCGATGCAGCCGGATGCCGAGATCATGCCCATCACCAAAATCCCGCACAAAGACAGCGGGGTGTGGGCCGCGCCGGCCATTGTCTGCTACCTGCACGAGACCGGTGACGAAAGTCTTCTCGACGAGGTCCGTCCCTTTGCCGACGGCGAAGAGGCGACCGTCTACGAGCACGTGAACCGGGCGCTGCGCTGGCTCCTCGCCGACCGTACGGAGCGCGGGCTCTCCCGTATCGGCCAAGGCGACTGGAACGACCCGCTCAACATGGTCGGTCCGCAGGAGAAGGGTGAGTCGGTGTGGCTCACGCAGGCGTTGGCTTACGCCCTCGACGAATGGGCGCCGTTGGCGGAGCGGCGCGGCGACACCGGGTGGGCGCGGACGTGCCGCGAAGAGGCGGAGAACTGCCGCCGGGTCGTCAACGAACTCGCATGGGACGGCGGTTGGTACCGCCGCGCCACGACCGACGCGGGCCGCTGGCTGGGCTCCTCGGATTGCGCGGAGGGCCGGGTGTTTCTCAACGCGCAAAGCTGGGCGCTGATTTCCCGCGCGGCCCCGGCAGAGCGGCTCGACGCCCTGCGCGCCGCCGTCGCGGAGCACCTCGACACGCCTTCGGGCCCGATGCTGCTGGCGCCGTCCTTTCCCGGCATGCGGGAGGACGTGGGCAAGATCACGCTCAAGACACCGGGTACGGGCGAGAACGGCTCGGTCTATTGCCATGCCGTTGTCTTTTGGGCGTACGGGCTTTTCCAATACGGCGCGGCGGATGACGCGTGGCGCAATCTCCGCCGCCTGCTTCCCGGCGGAAAGGAAGGCGCGCCCATGGAGCGGGCGGGGCAGCTGCCGCTCTATATCCCGAATTTCTACCGCGGGTCGCAGTTCCACGAAGTCGCGGGGCAGAGCAGCCATTCGCCCAACACGGGGACGAGCGCATGGTACCTCCGCACCGTCAGTGAAGGGCTCTTCGGCATCGAGCCGCGGTGGGACGGCATCCGTATCCATCCGCGGATACCCGGACACTGGCTCGGCGCGCGGATCGAACGGCGCATCCGCAGGGCCGTCCTCGACATCCGCATCCGCCGCACGAAGGGGATTTCGTCCGTCATGGTCAGCGCCGAAGGGCGGCCCCTCGAGGACGGATTGCTGCCATGGCCGGAAGCGGGCGCGACGGTGCGTGTCGAGGTTGAGCTGCCCGGCGCATGAAAATAGGGGCTTGTCATCCGGCGATGCAAACGCCTTAGAAGGTTTCCGTTCTGGAAAGTATTATGGAAAAGACCCTTATTATTATCAAGCCCGACGCGATCGAGCGCCGGCGTGTGAGTGCGATCCTCGACCGCTTCGAGCAGGCGGGCCTCGACATTGTCGCCTCGAAGATGGTGCGGCTCTCGAAAGAAAAGCTGCGCGAGCACTACGCACACATCGCCGACAAACCCTTCTACCCCGAGGTCGAGGCGTTCATGGGCTCGCGACCGGTCCTCGTCATGGTGCTGGCCGGCGAGGGCGTGGTCGAACGCGTGCGCAAATACCTCGGGGTGACGGATTCCCGCAAGGCGAGTCCGGGCACGATCCGCGGCGACTGGGGCACGAACATGATGCTCAACCTCGTCCACGCCTCCGACTCTGACGAGACCGCGGCAGCCGAAATCAACCGCTTGTTCAGCGACGACGAAGTTTTCGGGGACTGAGCTATTGGATGGGGGCGGGGGGGGACCGCCGACCGTAACCGGCGGTCACTTTGCATGCCGGTCCGGATTGTCCGTAGGTCCGCATGGTCGCGATCCCCGCCTTTACCGCCAATTTGCAGGACCGAAGTTTATCTACGCCGTGCGCGCCAACAGGGCCACGGCGAAAGCCGCCATCCCTTCGCCGCGTCCCGCGAAGCCGATGCGCTCGTTCGTCGTGGCTTTGATGCCGACGGCTTCGGGCGCGATGCCGCAGGTCGCGGCCAACGCCGCGCGCATCGCCGCGATATGCGGGGCGATTTTCGGACGCTCCGCCACCAGCGTGGCGTCTACGTTTGCAAGGTGCCAGCCGCGCTCCGCCGCCTCCGCCAGCGCGCGCGCGAGGATTTTCTGCGAATCGATGCCCGCGTGCGCCGGATCCGTGTCGGGAAACCAGTGGCCGATGTCGGGCAGGCCCGCCGCGCCGAGAACCGCGTCCGCGACGGCATGCGTGAGCACGTCGGCGTCGGAGTGCCCGTCGAGACCGAACTCACAGGGTACCTCTACCCCGCCCAGGACGAGTCGGCGTCCAGGTGCGATGCGGTGCACGTCATAGCCCTGACCCACGCGAAAGGGAATCTCCATGCTCCTCACTGTGCGCCTCCGGCTCCCCGTGGCAAAATCGAAATGGCCCGACGCCGCGCGCGCGTTCGCGGGCGGTCCGATGAGGTCACCCCTCGCCCTTCAGTTGCTCCGCCCAGCCTTCGGGCAGTGTGATCGCCTCGAGGCGGTTGTCCGGGTGGCGTCGGGCGAAGATCGTCGTCATGCCGCCCTTGGCGACGCGGGGACCCGCCCCGCCATCCTCCACCTTGTAGAACGTGAAGCGGTAGGTGACGGAGCGCGCCGTTGTCTCCTCAACGTAGAGACGAACCTCGATGAGGTCTTCGAAGCGCAGCGGATGCGAGAATTGACAGTCGGCCCGCACGCGCGGAAACCCGCGTCCACCACCCGGTTCAAGGGCGAAGAGGGAGAGATCGAGGTGGCGGAAATACGATGCCTCGGCGGCTTCCATCCAGCGGAAATAGTTGCTGAAATGAACAAGCCCGGCGCAGTCGGTCTCGGAAAACTCGACGCGCCGGCGGATGGTATGGTGCGGTGGGTTGGACGCCATGGTAGTGTTCTGAACATACACGTTTTCACCGCGACGCGACCGGCACAACGCTTTCGTGCGCCCCGCGCCCCCAATGGATATCGGAAAGCCCTTGATAAATTGCTCGAAGCTACTACAACAATTCAATCTCGTAAAACAAATTAATTATGGGACAAAAAAGAATTATCTCTGATAAAGTATGTATTTACCATCTCATTGCCCGTGTGGTGCAGCGGCGGCGTTTGCTGGCGGATGTGCAGCGGGAGGTGTGGGTCGCTGCGCTGCGGCGCGCGGCGGAGTTCAGCGGGGTGGAGCTGATCACCTACTGTTGCTTGCAGAATCACTTTCACATCCTCGTGCGGATCGACCCGGCGGCGAAGGACTGTGACGACGCGGAGCTGGTTCGGCGCTTCCGCGCGCTCTACGGCCGGGCGAAGGCGATGTGGTGCGGGCTGGACGCGTCGGGGCTGTCGCACGCGCTGGCGCACG
>SLLG01000119.1 GCA_007134215.1 Opitutales bacterium
AGCTGGTGGCGCGCTTCGGGGCGCTCTACGGGCGCTCGCGCGCGGCGTGGTGCCGGCTCAACGCGCGGGAGCTGGCGGCGGTGCTGGCGCAGGGAGAGACCTCGCGGGCGGATGAGCTGCGCGAGCGGCTGCGGCGCCGCATGGGGGACATCTCGGAGTTCATGCGCACGCTCAAACAGCGGTATACGAAGTGGTTCAACCACACCTACGGCACGGAGGGGACGCTGTGGGCCGAGCGCTTCGGCAGCGTGCTGGTGCAGGACGATCCGTCCATTGTCGCGCTGGTGGCAGCGTATATCGATTTGAATCCTGTAAGGGCGGGGCTCGCGGCGTTGCCGGAGGACTACCGCTGGTGCGGCTACGCGGCGGCGCTGAGCGGAGACGAAGAGCTGCGGGCCTCGCTGGCGGCGTGCCGTCCGGGCGAAGGCGGCGAGGACTGCGCTCTCGCGCGCTACCGCTTATTGATGCTCGGCAAGGGAGCGAGCGAGCGGCGGACCGGCGCTGCCGGGCGCGTTTCCGGGGAAGATTTGGAAAAGGCGCTTGCATCGGGCGGTGAACTGCCCGCGCACAAGCTGCTACGCCTGCGACTCCGTTTCATGACGCGGGGCCGCGCGCTGGGCACAGAGCACTGGCTTACAGAGGGCGGTGGCTCACAGGCTCTGGAAGCTCTGAAAAAGCCGCCGAAGACCGCGCGGGTGGAAATGGCCACAGGGTTACCGCTGGCGGTGGCGAATACCCGTGCGGCGGTGGCGGAAGTCGTCGGCAATGCACCGAATTGAGAGAGAAACGGGACCCACCGGGCAACAGCGAAGCACAGGGAGAGGGGCGTTCGAGCCGGTCGCAAAACGTAACGACCGCCTGCAGAAAGGCCGCAACCGTCTACGATAGGATGCAGCGGGCGGTAACAGCGTGTGGTCGGCTCTGCCGCACTAGCACCGACCGGGCTCCCACCCTATCGACGTCGAAATCCCGGCACACAGGATCCAGAATTGTTTTGTCCAAATTTTTTCTCAGAGATAATACATTCGGACCTGGGACCAAAGCGCTTGGCGGTCAGAGACGACTTGTCAGCAAGGACAGCGGTGCGATAGAGAAACCGTATAAATGGCGATTCGATTGAATGAACTTGTCGAGGGAGGTGTGGTTTATAACCGGCGCAAGAATTCCGTGAACGGGCAGCTATTTCTGCGCGACGTGCGGGAGCCCATCACACTTGAGCTGACGGGCAACCCGGAGGCGGACCTCGCGGGGCGGTCCTTTGAGTTTTTCATGCCGGAATCCGTCGCCGAACCGTCCGATGAGGACTATGAGATCGCGCGCGCCATGGAACCGCGCCAGATCGGTCCGGTGGGGGAGATCACGGCGGCGCGCAAAGTCCGTGTGATGATGGCGCCGGAGACCGGCGGAAGCGAAGGCAAGCCTACCGCCGCGGAAACCTGGCAATATTGCCTTTACCTCGAATGGTTCGGACAAAACGGGCGGGTTGTGGCGGAGTTGCCGGGAGCGCACATCCGCCTCCTCGATGTGGACGTGCCCCAGATCGAAGAGACGCCGGACGAGGAAACCGGCGGAGGGGACCGGGCGGAAGCCGGCCCCGGCGCGGCGTGGACGGGCGCCGCGGAGGAACCGGAGGACGAAGGGGACGATCCCTACGACTTGTTCGACGAAGACCTCGAGGCGCAAATCGCGGCATCGACGGAGGAGGAAGGCGATTTCTTCGCCGAGGGCGACGACGGAGCCGATATCATCGACAACCTTGAGCGAATGGACGCGCAGATGGAGTCGGGCGACACCATGCCGATGCGCGACCTGCTGGAAGAAGGCACGGTTCTGCCTCCGCCCGACGACATCAGCGAGGAAGACGCGGCGGCACTTCTGAAAACGCTTCTCGCCCGCTTCGCCCTATTCGGCATCGCCTTCGACATGTGCGAACATGCCACCGCGCGCCAAGCCTACCGTGTCCTCCTCGAGGAGGTGATCGACGGCGACAACGTCCTGCCCGGCATGTTCGGCTCGGGCTGGGTGCAACACTTCGGCACGCACGACACCTGCCCGGAGTGCCAGCGGGAGCTGGACGAAGAGATGGGCGGCAGCGGCTATCCGACCGGGGATCCCGACGACGAAGCGCCGTTTTGACCGCGCCTTTGGCGGCAGCACGACCGTAACCTTGTCCAGATCTCGGGAAAAAGCGGATTTTCCCGGATTTACATTCTTTTTTCTTGAGTACAGGAAACGATTCTATTTTCCTCCGCATTTGGGGATGGAAATGATTTCCAGCCCGCAACAGAACCCTAAATCAGAAAGTGCTATGAAGAAAATAGTATTCGGTTGTCTCCTCGGCTCCTTCGCTGTCTTTGCGAGCGGGCAAAGTGTTATCTTCGATTTTGACGGAGGTTACTCTGTCGGCGACCTCAATGGCCAGCCGGTTTTCGACACGCCCCAATGGAGCGCGCCCGCTCAGGCGACGATTGCTACGGATCCGACGGGCGGCACGACCAACTTCAGCGGACAAGTGCTCTCACTCGCGGGATCACCCGTCAGCGGGCAGCACATGGACGCTTTTGCGAACATCTCCTTTGGCGGAACACCGTCCTACTTTTCGATGGACCTGTGGAAGCAACCCGGAATCGATGCCCACCCCTCCGAGCTGTTCGTAAGATTCAACGGTTGGAGCAGCTATTTCGCGGTCAAATTGGACCAGGATCTCATTGAGTTCCCCGGTACCAGTTTGACGGACCTCAATCTCCCGGTTGAAACAGTATTCAAACTTTCGATCGACTACAATGTCGTCGGCGGATTCGCGACCTCCGCGGATGTTTACCTCGACGGTGTTCTCGCAGGCACTGCTTCCGGCTTCAATATTGACATGAGCGCTGGCAGCATCATGGAGGTCCGCAGCCAAAAGACCCTCACCTACGTCGACAACATCGCTATTCCCGAGCCGTCGACCTATGCGCTGCTCTTCGGGGTGCTTGCGCTGGCTTTTGTGGTCTACCGCTGCCGCACGAAGTAAGGTTGCAGGAGAAACCGACTGGTATTTCCCCCGAGCGCGCCTCCCCGGCGCGCTTTTTTGTACCCGATCCACGGTCACGGCAACGGGACGTGCTGGGAAAAACACTTTACCCGCGCCTGCGTTTGCTCATAACCAAAAGTCATTAAAGCAATCACCCTGAATTATCCTTTTCTCCCCTGAAGTCCGGAACCATTCCTAACCCTCCAGACCGCCTGACCGCAAAACGCATGAACCACAACCCCGCTTTCGAACACCTCCGCAACCTTCTCGTTTCCCTCGGCGAGCACGTCCGCTCCACCCTCATTGAGCAACGGGGCGCCGCCGTGAGCCCCCGGCTCGCCGAAATTGCGAATGTGACCGCCGCCGACACGATCTACGGAATCGACGCGCTCGTCGAACCGGCCATCCTCGAGTGGCTCGCGGGCAACTGGCCTTCATCGGAAGCCGTCGAACTCGTTATGGAAGGGCTCGAAGAACACGGCCCGGTGGCTTTTCCGGCGGGGACCCGTGTGGCCGACACCCGCTGGAAACTCATGATCGATCCCATCGACGGCACGCGCATGATCATGCACGACAAGCGGTCCGCGTGGATGATCGGCGCGCTCGCCCCGCAGAGAGGCGCGGAAACCACCCTGCGCGACGTCACCGCCGCCGTGCTCGTGGAACTGCCCCCGACGAAGCAGACGCTCGTCGACACGCTCTCCGCCGTGCGCGGACAGGGAGTGCGCGCGCACCGCGTGAACCTTGCCGACAACACACGCCGCCCCTTCAAGACCGAACCCTACGCGGGGACCGAAGTCGCCCATGGATTTTCATCGCTCGTGAAGTTCTTTCCCGGCGCAAAAGAACGTGTCGCGCGCATTGAGCAGGAAACCCTCGTGCATGCCTACGGGCCTGAGGTGATCGGCGCCACCGTATTCGATGACCAATACCTCTCCACCGGCGGCCAGTTTTACGAAATCCTCACCGGGCGTGACCGCTGGCTGGGCGATATACGTCCTCTCATTTTCGCGGCCGAAGGATGGGACCAGATTCTCGTTTGCCATCCCTATGACGTCGGTGCCGCGCTGCTCCTCGAAGAGGCGGGATGCGTCATCGAAAAGCCCGACGGTTCCCCGCTCGACGCCCCCCTCGACACGACATCGCCGGTGGCGTGGGTCGCCTACGCCAACCCACGCCTTGCCGACCGCCTGCGCGGTTCCCTGCAGCGGGCGCTTGCGCAGGAATTGGGACAGGCGTGAACGGGCCCACGCCCCGCCCTTGGCAACGAGACCGAGGAACACACCGAAGACGAGGGAAAGGCCCGACCATACAACAATGTGGCCGACGGCCCACGCGCCTGTCATCCCCTCGTCCGTGCCCGAAGGCAAAAACCAGAGGAACGTCGTGGCGAGAAAAGTGAAGACGAGGCAACCGCCGAGAAAGGCGAGGCACAGGTCCATATCCACACCCCAGAAACGCAGAAGACCGGCTGACACCGGGCGCCGCACAGTGAGCCGCTGCTGGTTGGCGAGGTAGAGAAACGTGCCCGTGATCCCGAGAACAAAAGTCGCGAGTATGCCTCCAGGTCGGCGAGAACTTCGGCGAAATCCCCGGCGGCCTGCCGCGCCGCCTCGATCCGCTGCCAGCAAGCGGGATCCATGCGCGCGGCAAGCGCATCCAAACGCTCCAGCCGGTTTTCCAAGGCGGCACCGCCGCCGTGTGACCACCCCACGCCGGCTGTCCTTCTGGGATACCGTCGATCGCGGCTCACCTCGGCCAGCACGCCGAACACATCGGCATGGGCATCGCGCACAAGCAGGCGGCCGAGAACGCCTTCGGGATCGGTATCCGACTCGCGCTGCAAATCCATCCGCAGGCGGATAACTTTTCTTCCGCGGAAGGCGGCGCAATGCAAAATCAACCCGCCGTCTGCCGCAGCGCCTCGTAGGCGGCTATGCCCGCCGCCGTGGCGAGGTTCAGCGACCGGAGCGGAGCCGCGCTGTAGGACGGGATGCGCAGGCGGCGCTCCTCCCCCAACTCGGCGTGCAGCCAGTCGGGCGCGCCGTGCCCCTCATTACCGAAGACGAGTCCGTCGCCCGGCGCGAACGCCGCCTCCCACAGCCCCCGCCCGCCGTGCGTCGTGAGCAGCCAGAGGCGCCGCGGCGCGGCCGCGCTCGCCCGGAAAGCCGTCCAGTCGCGGTGGATGTGCAGGTCGAGCGACTTCCAGTAGTCCATGCCGCTGCGGCGCAAGTGGCGGTCGGTGATTGTGAACCCGAGAGGCTCGATGAGGTGCAGGCGGCTGCGGGTGAACGCGCAGAGGCGGCCCACGTTGCCGGTGTTCTGCGGGATCTCGGGATTGAAGAGAACAATGTGCAGAGGCGGCGAACCCGCGGATGTACCCTGTGATTCCATACGACTTCGCTTCCTTCCTCAATGCGGCGCGTGGCAGCGCAGTGAATACATGAGCGGCAGCGGCGACTGGTCACCGGGCCACCGCCAACGCCCGTCCGTGCCCTCCTCAAGCCACGGATACGCGCGGTAGGTCGTGAAAGGAAACTCGCGCACCGTTTCGAGGCGCAGCCCGGCATCGAGCAGCGACTGCATGACCTCACCCAGCGAGTGCGGCCATTCGCAGCTGGTCCCGTCTTCCACCACGCCGGCGCCGGCGTAGCTCGCTTCCGCCGCTTCGCGCACCGGATCGCCCGTCGGAAAATACGGGTAGCGCAGCTCCGGCGCACGGGGATTGGCCGACGACGGCGCGAACACCTGCGAAACCGGATGGAACTCCCGCAGGTAGAACAACCCGCCCGGTTCGAGGACCGACGCCACCACCCCGGCCCAGCGCGGAATATCCGGCAGCCACGGGAGCACACCCGCCGTGGCGACGACAACGGGAAAGCGCTCGCCGCCGAGCGATTCGGCGGCGTCATAGACATTGGCATGGATGAACCGGGCCCGCAGCCCGCAGGTCTCCGCCACGCGGCGGGCGAGGCCGACCGCTTTCGGCGAAAAGTCGAGCCCGGTCACCACCGCCCCGAGACGCGCCCACGACAGTGTATCCAAGCCGAAATGACATTGCAGGTGGAGCAGGCGTTTCCCGGCGACCGCGCCGACAGCGTCGACATCGAAATCCGGCAGGGTCGAATCCCCCGCGCGGAACCGGTCCACCCCGTAGAACGCGGAGCCGAAGTGCTCCTCCGCCCATGCGTCCCACAAGGCTCGGTTCCGCTCCATGTCCTCCGCGCTCACGAGGCAGTCCCTGTATCCTCCGGTTTACGCGCGATCCAAAAGCGGCAATCGTCGGAAAATTCAATCACATCGCCGGGCTCCTTCGCGATCTGCGAGCGCAGCGCGTCGGAGTCACACTTCCATCCCGTCGCCTTGAGGTCCTCGCGCACTTCGTTTCCCGTCGGCACGTGGACGAACAATCTGCCTGACTCCGTATCTTCATAGCGGTCGCCAAACTCGAGGAGTTCGCGGTCCTGCTTTCCTGCCGCCCAGCGTTTCGCCTCCTCCTTCCACACCCGTTTGTAGGCCGGGGCATGCTGGTCGTGCGTCGTGAAGACAAAGACACCGCCGGGCCGCACGACGCGCAGGATCTCCCGCAGCGCCTGCCGCCGGTTCTCCCTGCCCGGAATCTGCATGAGGCCGTTGAAGCCGAAAACCGCGCCGTCGAAGGTGCCGTCGTCAAACTTCAGGTCACAGGCGTCCATCACCTGAAACGCCGCCTCGTACTCCAGAATTTTCCGCAACCGCTGCGCCCGCTTGATCATGGCCCGCGAAATATCCACCCCGATGACGCGCGTATAGCCCAGCTCGCACAGCCCCAGCGCGATCCGCCCCGTGCCCGTGCCGAGGTCGAGGAGACAATCCCCGCGCCCGAAAACCTCGCGGAACACCGCCTCCTCCGAGCGCCACAGGCCGATCTCCGCCGTGGCGTGCGCATAGTGGTCCACCACGCTCCCGTGCTCGAAATACTCCCTTGTCGCCGACAAATCCATTCCGTTATCGTCACAGCCTCCGCGCCGGAGGCAAGCCGATCCTCGGGTATGGCATCCTCACCTTCACCGGAGGGGCGGCCGACCAAAACGACTCTTGGGTGCGTTTCGATGACTACCTCGTCACAGCCGTTCCCAAGCCCTCCACTTGGGCGGCCATGCTCGGAATCGCCGCGATGGTCACTGTCGTGATGCGCCGGAGGATCCGCCGCTGACATTTTCCACTATAAAAACAGCTTTTCGTGCTTCAAATCACCCGTCTCAGGCACGGCGGCGCAGGAGAACGAGGATGCCGAGCGCGGCCAAGCCGAAGAGCGCGGCGTAGGTGCCGGGTTCGGGGATGGCCACAATCTGCAATCCGCTGATTTGGCCGTGGCGCCGATCCTGACCTTGCGTTATGGTGATGGTGAAATTATCAGCGGTAAGACCGCTGAAAACGATGTAATTGTAGGCACCGAAATCACCGGGGTTTTCGAAGTCACCCAAGGAGGAGATCAACGACTGGCTGAAGTCTCCGTCCCAGTAGGAAGTCCCCTCGACGGTTTGTCCGGTGTAGCCCATGACAAACGACTCGCCGGTCCCGCCCATCGTGTAGAGGTCGATGATTTCGTCGGTCGCCTCTCCAAAATCAACCGATTGCCCGCCCCAATAGGCATAGACAAAATAGCCCGGACCTGTGAAATCCGCGGAAAGGCCGCTAACGGTGTAGGTCACATCATTATTCGCCTCCCAGGTTCCGAGGGCCGCTCCCATCATTTTCCGGTTTGGCGTCGAGGTGATATCACCGTCGATCTTGAATCCGCCGCCGTCACCGGCGGAGGCCCACGCAAACTCCATCCCCGGAACCACCGTGCCCGTCCCGTCAACGAGGTTGCCCTGAGTGAAATCATCATAATTCTGACCGGAGGAACGTACATTGTTCCAATTGGCGGCCGGGACCACCCCCGCGACATCCGTGGGTTCCAGATCCAAGTCGGCCACGGTAGTATTGAAACCACCGTCACCGGAGGGAATGAAGTTCAAGCTGATGACCTGCGCCGACGCCATGGAAGCGGCAAAAGCGAGACCGGAGAAAAGGAGGATCGTTTTCTTCATGTTTTTCCAGGGTTTGGAGGTTCAAGCCGATGAGGAACGGGCTTCCGCTTTTAAGGACGCCATCAAGGAAGCAAAATCTTCCCGAGGATGGCAACCATTTTCGTGGATTTGTTCAAATAAATCCGCGCTGATCACAATGAGGGGGAAGGCTCACCGACCGCACGGGCATGAGGTCGGTCGCGAAGCGGAGAAAGTCGGAGGCACTTGCGTTTTTTCCGCGGTCACGCGAAAAACCGTCCGATGTCGTCTCATCCGCCTCAAAAAGTTTTTCGGATCACCATGGATGGACTGAACGCCATCGGATCGCGCGCGACCGAGGGCGCCTTGCAGCGCGCGCAGGAGAAACGATGTCCATGGATGGTCGAAGTCGCCGGACCGGGTGCGGCCCGTGCGCTTGAACTGGGCGACTGTTTAGGCATCCTCGGGCTCTTCTCGAAAGCCGTTGCCGAGTCAGAGGCGCTTAGGAAAACCTCCTACCCCGTGATCAACGTCAGCAATCGCTGGGGTCCCCTCGCTGGCATGGGCAATTTTCTGTCCGATGACGTAGCCATTGGGCGGGAGGCAGCTGGCCACTTGATGGAGCGCGGCTACAAGCACTTTTTGATTGTGGGCGAGACCAAGAAACAATTCGTCAAGGAACGAATCGAAGGATTCCGCTTCCGGCTGGGAGATCTGGCCTCCTCGTGCGAGGAATTTGCGAGGGACTTTCTCACTGCGCTCCATGCGCAGACAATGCCTTCCTTCATCCACCAGACCGAGGAGGCGTTGCGACCGATCTTTCAACGGATGCCCATGGACGTGGCCGTTTTCGCGACGAACGACTGGCTTGCGGGATTGGTGCAGCGCGTGATTCTGGAGCATTATCCCGAACGGGCCCATACAACCGCTGTTCTGGGCGTGGATGATGAGCAGCACACCTCGTGGTACCTCGGGCCGCTAGCCGGTCTATCTTCCGTCCGTCCCGCCTTTCATGGCATGGGAGCCGCGGCCATGGAGTGGATGATGGAACATCCGGGAGACCGCGACGCCATCCTGCGCGAAGAGACGCGGCGTTTCCCGCCCGAAAGGGTCGTCATGCGGGCCTCCACGGCGGGAGGGGCATGCCCGGATCCCCTGACCGGACGGATGATTCGCTGGGCCTGGCAGGCCATGCAGGAGGGAAACAAGGTTCAGGTTTCCGATCTCGCATCCCACTTTCAAATGTCGCGACGCACGCTCGACCGGAAATTCAGCCAACACCTCGGCATGGGCGCGGGGGACTATCTTCGGACGCAACGCCTTGATATGGCGGTGCACTTGCTGCGCAGCACGGACTTAACGATGGCAGAGGTCTCTCAACGCTGCGGCTATTCCAAGCAGGACACGCTCTCCACAATCTTCCGCAGAGAGTTTGACCAAACGCCTATGGAATTCCGCCGGGAATCCCGGAACCGGGTGTGATGGCTTTACCGTCGGGGCGTCCTCCGCGTACAGCAGGCCGCCCTCGCGGAAAGCGCCCCGATGTCCACGCGCCACGGCAAGCAGGCGGAGCTTACCTCCGGAGCTTAGGGCAT
>SLLG01000246.1 GCA_007134215.1 Opitutales bacterium
CGCCTGAAACTGCGGTTTCTCACGAAAGGCCGGGCGCTCGGGACGGAAACGTGGATGCGGCAGGCGACGGCGGCGGGCAGCGCGGACCGCGCCGACCTGACCCCCGCCCCGCTCGGGATTCTGGACACCGCGGAGATCGCGGTGGGATGCCGGAAATACCGCTCCGGAGGCATCGGCCTGCCGGATGAATGAGCGCGCCACGTGCAAGACCACTCCTGACCACCTAATATTACCCTTGATTTTATTTAGGGAATCTAATGGCATTGCGGCTCCTTCAAAGCCATCATGAAAACGTACCTCTACCTCTCTCTGATTCCGGAATCCCTTATTGCTTCGATGCTGCCGCCGGACCAGTTCGGCAACTACTATGCGGTGGGCACGGAGAAGCGCTCGCGCGGTCAGGCGATTTTCTTCGATGTCGACCCGTGTTTCCAGTCGGACTACCTGCCCATGCAAGACATCGCAAAACGGTGCGTGCCGCATTCCGACGGCAGCCCGCGCCGATCGACCTACCTGAGCATCTACCGGGTTTTGGAGCACATACCTCTCTCCGCGCTGGGCAATCTGCACCTCGCGACCACCGACGGACGCGTCCTTTCCCTTGAGCAGAAGCCCTACGAAGCGGATAAGGCAGACCGCCTGCACCTCTATCAGGAGTTCTGCCCAGTCAATCCGCGCGTCGCGAGCACTCTAGACCCGGCGCAATTCCTCCCGCACATGACGGACACCACGCAGCCGATCTCGGTGGAAAAAATCGCCTTCTGCGAGATGCGGTTGGAAGCGCTGGCCACCGACCCCGAAGGCGGATCCGTGGAAAATCTGCCCTACCACAACATCCACCACCTGCGGGATTGCCTCCTCGGACTCAAATACGATCCAAACAAGAAGACAAAAGTCGTCATGCGCCACCTCCAGCAGGACGTTCTCTTCCGCACGGTACGCAACGGGTTCTTCGTCGGAGACAAAGAGCGCCTCCTCTACTACCCGATGCCTTCTCTCGAAGACCTGGAGCTGAAATACCACCCGTGGTGGCGCTCCGCGCTCACAACCTTCACCAGCTAGCTAACCCAGCCAACCCGACCGTTCACGCATGATCGCCAACCCGCTCTACTGGCTCGCCCCCACGGCGGCCTTCGTTGCCCTTGCCTTCGCGCTTCACTTCTTCCGCCAGATGAAGCGGGAGGACGAGGGGACAGACACGATGAAGCGCATCGCCCTGCACGTGCGGCGGGGTGCCATGGCCTACCTGACCCAGCAATACAAGGTGGTTGTCATCTTTTTTGCCGTTATCGCGGTGGTCCTGGCCTTCCTCGCCTTTGTTCTGCAAATCCAAAACCAATGGGTTCCCTTCGCCTTTCTGACGGCGGGCTTTTTTTCCGGGCTGGCCGGCTTTTTCGGAATGAAGACGGCGACCTACGCCGCCGCGCGCACGGCCAACGCCGCATCCCGGTCGCTCAATGACGGACTGCGCGTCGCCTTCCGCAGCGGCGCGGTGATGGGGCTCGTCGTCGTGGGCCTCGCGCTTTTCGACATCTCCGCGTGGTTTTTGATACTCAACATATTCATCAAAGACGCCGATCCAATCCACCGTATCCTCATCATCACGACGACGATGCTCACCTTCGGCATGGGGGCTTCGCTGCAGGCGCTCTTCGCGCGCGTCGGCGGCGGCATCTACACGAAGGCGGCGGATGTCGGGGCCGACCTTGTCGGCAAGGTGGAGGCGGGCATTCCCGAGGACGATCCGCGCAACCCCGCGACCATCGCGGACAACGTGGGCGACAACGTGGGCGACGTCGCGGGCATGGGCGCGGACCTGTATGAATCCTATTGCGGATCCATTCTTGCGACCGCCGCACTCGGGGCCGCCGCCTACGGGCTCACGGGCGACGCCGCCATGCAATTCAACGCCGTTCTCGCGCCCCTCCTCGTGGCCGCGACCGGCACGCTCCTCTCCATTGTCGGCATCTTTTTCGTGCGCGCCAAACCGGGCTCCAGCCAAGGCCAGCTCATGGGCGCGCTCCACCGGGGCGTCAACGTAAGCTCGGTCCTCATCATCATCGCTTCCTTTTTTCTCCTGCGCTACCTCGCCATCGACAACTACATCGGGATCTGGGGCGCCATCGTGACGGGCTTAGTCACCGGCATCGTCATCGGCAAATCGACCGAGTACTACACCTCGCAGCAATACAGCCCGACGAAAGGCATTTCGCAACAAGCCGAAACCGGACCCGCCACCGTTATCATCGCGGGCATGGGCGTGGGCTTCCTCTCCACCGCCATACCGGTTCTGGCCGTCGCCCTCGGCACGATCCTCGCCTACACTTTCGCGGCGGGCGGCCTCGGGCTTGAAAACATCCTCTACGGGCTCTACGGTATCGGCATCGCCGCTGTCGGCATGCTTTCGACCCTCGGGCTCACTCTCGCGACCGACGCCTACGGCCCCATCGCCGACAACGCCGGCGGCAACGCCGAGATGAGCGGCCTCGGTCCCGAGGTGCGCAACCGCACCGATGCCCTCGATTCGCTCGGCAACACGACCGCCGCCACCGGCAAGGGATTCGCCATCGGGTCCGCCGCCCTCACTGGCCTTGCCCTACTTGCCTCCTACATTCAGGAGATCAAGATGTCCATCGGGCGCGTCATCGAGCGTGCCGCCGGGTTCACCTTTCCCGACGGCACCCGCTTCACGGAGCGGGCTGATATCCAATCCATCACGCTCGTGGACTTCATGGCCTATTTTCAGATCCACCTCATCAACCCGCGCGTCCTCGTCGGCATATTCATCGGCGCGATGATGGCCTTCGTCTTCTGCGGGCTCACAATGAATGCCGTGGGCCGCGCCGCCGGACGCATGGTCGAAGAAGTCCGCCGCCAGTTCCGCGAGATCGACGGCATCCTCGAGGGCAAAAACGAGCCGGACTACGCGCGCTGTGTCGAGATCTCTACCAAAGGCGCGCAGCGCGAGATGATCCTCCCGTCCGTCGCCGCAGTGCTCGTGCCCGTCGTCACCGGCATCCTGCTCGGCGTGGCGGGCGTCTTCGGGCTTCTCGCCGGCACGCTCTCCACCGGCTTCATCCTCGCCATATTCATGGCCAATTCCGGAGGGGCGTGGGACAACGCCAAGAAATACATCGAGGAAGGGCACTTTGGCGGCAAGGGCTCCGCCGCGCACAAAGCCGCGATCATCGGCGACACCGTGGGCGATCCTTTCAAGGACACCTCCGGCCCGAGCCTCAACATTCTTATCAAGCTCATGAGCATGGTCTCCATCGTCATGGCCGGGGTGACCGCGGCCTACAGCCTCTTCTGAGGCGGCGGGCCCACCCCCGTGGCGCACGGTTCTCGGGGGAATCGTAAGATCGCAGACCTTCGCCCGCCGACCGACCGCCAGAATGGCGGTCGGCTACGACATTCGGGCCGAGCCGCAGCATGCCTTTCCCGAGTACGCCCGGCTTACCCGGGCGCCATTGCCGTCCGAGACAACCGCAGATAACTCCCCCCTATGCAAACTTCCCGTAAAACCGGGCCGCGCCCCGCTCATCGGTGGTTGCCTTTGGGACGGCGACACCCCAACCTGCGCCGACTCATAAAATGCGGCCATGGAAAGCTCTATCCACAGACACTACCCGATCCCGAATCTCAACTTCCGCGATTTCTGGGACATTTGCAGCCACTACCAGCGCATCCACCCGAAATACAAAAGCATCCTCTACACGGTGGAGGGCTTCGGGATGAACATCTGCCAGGACGAGGGCGATGTCTCCAAAGTCCTCCAGGCCATCGCCGACCACCGCAACCAAGTGCGCCGCTACATCGCGCGCTTCTACATCTCGCCGCACAGCGAACCGGGCGACTACGGCAACGCCAAAATGGTCTACCTGCCCGAACAGACCGACTTCATGGACCCCGGTCTGCACTTCTACACGGAGTCCGACAACAAACTTCTCCTCTACAATTTCGAAGACTTCATTTTCAACAGCTACACCATCGCGGAGCAGGAATCGGCGGAAATCGAATACGGCCTGCCCTGCGAAATCCTCGCCGCCGTCATCGACATGCGCGGATTCTCCGCCTTTTGCGAGCAACCTAGTATCGAATCGCCCTACACCTGCGGGCTCATGACCTCCTTTTACAACATGGTGCGGCACGGCTTCAAACGCTTCCCCGCCGACATGGTTAAGTTCCTCGGCGACGGCGTCCTCGCCGTCTGGCAGACCGATTCGAAGGACCGCGACATCGCAATCAACGTATGCGTCGAAGGCCTCTCGCAGATGCCCATAGCGTGGCGCCGCATCGTGCGCGGTCCCGAGTTCAGCCACGGCGCGCCCGAGGGCATCGGCAGCGGCGTGAGCTTCGGCCTCGCCTCCAAAGTGAGTATCGACAACGATTACATCGGCCGCCCCATCAACATCGCCAGCCGCCTCTGCGGCATCTGCCCGCCCTCCAAGACTTATATCGACAAAGCCGTCCCCAACGTCGGCGGCCTCGGCGTCAAACAAGCCACCGTCCGCCTCAAGAGCTTCGGCGACCAGAAGGTGTGGATGATCGACAACATGATGTCCTCCGGCAACGTCACAGCCACCTTCAGCATGAACGCCTGAAAAGGCCGTCCAAAACACTTTAAGGCGGCGGTTGGACAACGGGCGGCGCACAGGCTAAGATCCGTCCGATGAACGGGAACGAAAGAAAAAAACGGATCGTCATGCTCGGGGCGGGCTTCGGAGGGCTCTCCTTCTGCCGCGCGGTCGACACCTCGCGGGCCGAGGTTGTCCTTATCGACCGGCAGAACCACCATACCTTCCAGCCCCTGCTCTATCAAGTGGCGACGGCGGGGCTTTCGATGCCCGACATTGCGCATCCTATACGCTCGATTTTCCGGAGAAAAAAAGGCATCGACGTGCGTCTCGACGAAGCCGTGCATATAGATCCTGAAAAAAGTGAAGTCCGTCTCCGGGACACGGGCACAATCGCCTACGATTCTCTCGTCATCGGCGTGGGCGCGCGGACCAACTACTTCGGCAACGACCGCTGGGAAGCCTTCGCGCCGGGCCTGAAAACGCTCGATGACGCCGCCCTCATTCGGCAGCGCATTCTCTATGCTTTCGAGCGGGCGGAACTGACAGACGACCCGGCGGAGCGCACGCGGCTGATGACGATTGTCGTTGTGGGCGGTGGCCCGACCGGCATCGAACTCGCGGGTGCCTTCGCGGAGTTGGCCCGCTTCGTTCTGCGCAGGGACTTCCGCCGCATTGATTCAGCGCAGACCCGGATCATTCTGCTCGAGGTCGCGGACCGGATACTTCAGTCCTTCACTCCCGGACTCGCCGCCAAAGCACAACGACAACTCGAAAAACTCGGCGTCGAAATCCGTCTCGACGCCCGCATCAAAGAGATCAACCATGACAGCGTGATTCTGGAAGACGAAGCCATACCGGCCGCCAACGTCGTCTGGGGTGCCGGTGTGCGGGCGAGCCCGCTTTGCGACTCGCTCCCCGTCGAGCAGGACCGGGCGGGCCGAGTCAAGGTGGCCCCGGACCTCAGCCTCCCCGGCCATCCCGACATCTTCGCCGTCGGCGATATCGTCCATCTCGTCGACGCCGCCGGTAAGCCCGTGCCCGGCGTTTCCCCCGCCGCCATGCAGATGGGTCGGCACGTCGCGCGCATCCTCAACCGCGAGCTGCGTGGAAAGCGCGGCGCGCGGGCGCCCTTCCGCTACGTCGACAAAGGCATCATGGCGACCATCGGACGCTCCAAAGCCATCGCGGACATCCGGGGTCTGCGCTTTTCCGGTTTTCCCGCTTGGCTCGCGTGGCTGGGCGTCCACCTCGTCTTCCTCGTTGGATTCCGCAACCGCGTCATTGTCTTCATTAATTGGATCTACAACTACTTTGCCTACCGGGGCGGAGCACGCATCATTACGGGGCTCGACCGCATGTTCCGGATGAACAACCACGAAGCGCGGCCCCGCGCGGTTGTTGAAGCCAACCCCTTACCACCGACCGGTCCGCCGCGAGAGAAATCGCCATGATCATCGGCCTGGACATGCTGATGCGCGCGGCCTATTGCCGCGGCGTCCTACGTGCCCTGCAGATCGCTATCTCGAAACGAGAGGGCGTTGAACTCATGATCCTCGAAAAAGTGGGCAGGCAATACAGAACACTGGAACGGATCGACGGAATCATTGGTTTCTTCGGTGAGAACGACCGATCTTTTCTCACGAACCCGCCACTCCCTGTCGTCAATGTGTCCAGCCGGATGTATGACTGCCCGGTACCCGTCGTGACCGACGACAACATCGGCATCGGGCGTATGGCCGCCGATTACCTACTTGAGCTGGGCTGCGAGGAGTTCGGGTTCTGCGGCCGGCATGAACACCTCTTTGCCGTTCTTCGCGAGGAGGGATTCCGGGAGCGCCTGACCGAGAGTAACCGCTACGCTCCGGAGCGGTACCACTTCTTCGATATTCCCGAGAGCCGGGTCAATACGGACCTTCCAGAGCTTTCCGACTGGCTTGTCTCCGTCACCAAGGAAACCGGAGTATTTTGCGTAAATGACGAACTGGCCCTACGGGTTTCTCACCTCGCGCGGGCCGCCGGAGTTTCCATTCCCCGCCCGCTATCCCTCCTCGGCGCAGACGACGACGATATATCCGTTCTTGCCGACGGCAGTCTTCTCAGCTCCATACGACAGGATTTCGACCGCATCGCGACAAAAGCCGTCGACCTCATCATTCGGCAGATCAAGGGCGAAGTCGCTCCCCCTGCCGTAACGGTTGTACCGCCCCTGCAACTGATTACACGCCATTCCACCGACATCACTAGCAACGTCGATCCTCACATGCTGCGGGCCATCCACTTCATCCGTGAGTACGCATGCAAGGGAATCCACGTGCAGGATGTTCTCGCCAATCTCCCCATGTCGCGTCGGGTCTTCGAGACACGTTTCAAAGACGCTTTCGGACATTCGCCTTACGAGGAGATTCTGAAGGTGCGTTTCGAACTCGCCAAAAAGCTCCTGCGTACCGAACCCGGTGCCACTATCCCTCAGATTGCAGAGAAGTGCGGCTACGAAAACAGCAAGCAGTTCAGCGTCATGTTCAAGAAGATGACAGGTATGGCACCCGGCGAATACCGGTCGGTCCGGCATTGAATCCATCGAACCTCCGCGTGCGGACATCATCGTAACCATCGTTTTCACCGATGGAAACTCAGGTTGGTTCTTGTATCCAACCGCGCGGCCTTTCCCCTCGTTCCGGCCTCCGATGCCACGAAACACAAATTTACCGTTCATGGGTTCGGGCGCACCCGGAAACGGATGAGGAGCGGGGCCTCCTCAGGCGGGAGCACGAGAGAGAAGATATCGTCGGCCATGGAAACGCCTTCCGTCACCGTTTCCCAGGTCTCCCCGGCACGGCGTTCAAAGGAACCCTCGACACCTCTCACACCGGCTCGTACCGGGATTTCATAGCGGAAGAAGCCCTCCTCAAGACGTGGGCCCGGCATGACATTCCAGTCTGCCGAAAGCGGCGAAAGACCGTCGATAAAGTACTTGAGCAGATTCGGCAAACCATCACCCGAGGGTGAAGCTTCCGGATGGCGGTCGCCGGGGGAAAGGCTTGAAAATCCATCGATCCACTCGTCGAACCCACCCGACGGGCCGGTCGGGTTGATCACCTCCATAATGGCATGAAACCAAGCTTCGTTCAGTTTGGGGACACCGGTCACGCCAGGATGAACGTAATCCCGGTTTGTGGATCCGTCATCATAAAAGTCTTCGGGCACATCCAAAAGCTGGAAAAAGTCAACGATGGAAATGGGTTCGCCGAAGTCGATGCGCGGTTGGGTGTTGGCCCGGACCACCTGCTCGTTGAAATTCAGGGTACGCCCGGCTTGGTTGGTGCGGTCTCCACCTCCAGTGTCATTACTCACAGGTAGCTCGGCAACGATCATGTGCGCCGCCGGAGCGAGTGTCCGGATTTCTTCAAGGAGTGCCGAGAAGTGCACGCTCAGTCCGAAGACATCGATCTCCGTGGATGAATCGACACCGCGCACACCGTTGGCATCGCGGAGCATATTATTCGTTCCGATCATAAGGAGTATCAAGTCGGGAGTGTTGTTTGAGAGGGCATGTTTGATCGGCGTATTGCCGCCGCCTTGCGGAATCGTCGTGGGCCGGGCAAGCCAGGAATACCATACGAAAGTCGGATCAGTGAACCACTCCACAGTCATACCCGGATAGCCTTCTACATCCTGATTTTCTTCGCGGGCGATTTTCAGCGGAACATAACCACCATCATCGTGCCAGTTCTGAGTGCCGACGAACTTATAGCTCACGTCGGCTGCATCAAGCAAATCCTGCAACGTCGCGTCCCCGCTCTTCTGCCACGTAATCGAATCACCAATGCGCATGATGTAGATGGGATCGGCAGCGCTCAGGGAATTCACAGCCACCCCCGGCAGGAGCAATAACGGTATCAGGAAATACCCGCAAACCGGACACAGAACCCTCTTCATGGTTTCACTCATCTTCAGAGATATTAGAAACGCTGTAACAGTAAACAAGTCCTTACTTCCCGGTCTCAGCATCCGGAGGGGGTGTCGTTCCAACTTGGCTAACGGTTTCGATGTGGACTCCGTCGGGATGAAGCTCCGGCTTCGCCTTGCGTTCTGCGAGGTCGCTTTCGATGCGGGAAAGGCGGATATTATTGAGCCCATAGGCAAACGTCATCGTTCCGAGGATGACCATAAGCGCGGCGGGCATGATCGTCATGAGTCTGGTGATGGCGGTGAGGGTCTCCACGTTCTGCTGCACGTTGGCGACAAAACCCGCCGCGCCGAGCATCCATCCGGGGATGGCACCGCCAAGGGTGAGCCCCAGCTTGATGGCGAAGAGCGACGAGGAGAAAATCAGCGCGGTGGAGCGGCGGCCGAACTTCCATTCCCCGTAGTCGGCGCAGTCGCCGTACATCGACCACAGGATCACGCCGACGGGACCAAAGGCGAGCGAACCAAAAATGTTGAGGAAATGGATGAGAACGGTGTTTCCGGGATCAACGAAATAGATGCCGCCGTAACCTATTGCCGCGATGTAGCAGTAGGCGATGAGCAGCGTTTTCTTGTCCACCATCCGCATGATGAAGATGTTGAGAATAATCCCCACAACGATGGCGATCTTCGCCGACATGAGGAAGAACGACGCCGCGCCCTCCTCACCGACGACGTATTTGAAATAAAACACGACGGAGGAATCCCGCATGACGAGCGCGATGAGCTGAAGGAGCGTGATAAAGGAGATGATGAGCCACGGGACGTTTTTGAAGAGATTTCCAAGGTCGGCCTTGAGGTCGGAGGTTTGCGCGGCGGGCGGCTGAACGCGCTCGCGGGTGCTGACAAACGTAACGAGGAACATGAGCACCGACCCGACGGCGAAGATCCCCATCGTCATGCGCACGCCCAAC
>SLLG01000208.1 GCA_007134215.1 Opitutales bacterium
GGGAGCCGGTGGTGGGGGGCGGGGAGGCTAATCCTCCCGCTGCCCGATTCGCGTCCTTGTGTCATACTCCGCAATCGATGGGCGTTTCCGGATAATCCTCCCGGAAGATGGGTTCCAGCAACTCTGCAATTCGACGAGGTGCAAAATCTTCGTCTGATGCGATCAGATCACTGAGGCTCCACCAACGATATCCGATAATGTAGGAATCCATCTCCTTGCCGCGAATCTCGATCTCTTCGGCGTCGACCCGGGCAGCAAAGAATCGCTCATACTGATCCGCAGGTCTTCCATTCCATTCGTGCCGATGACGGCGAAACCAAACACACTGCCCTACGGAGACATCAATTCCGGTCTCTTCAAGTGTCTCGCGGCGTGCGGCATCCTCAAAACTTTCTCCTTCGTCGAGGCCGCCACCGGGCATCACCCAAAATGAACTTCCGCTCGACGGTTCACGTGCGTGAAGAAAAAGAATCCGCTCAGACCGGTCGATGAGGATGACGCGGGAAGCACATCGAGATTCCTTTGGGATTTCTTCAATCATATCTTCTCGCGAACAGATTTTATTAGTGTATTCCTAACGGTTTGTAGGCGGAGGGCGTCGCCGTGCAGTGAAATCTGGGGAAGGGGGTTTGCTTTTGTCAATAAAAGATTTGCACATGGACCGGAGATCGGCGACCGGTGGCGGAAAACACGGAGTGAGTCAGAATGTCTCCGGACACGCGCGCGGTCAGGCCTCTGTTCGAACCACCCCATCCGCGCCGCGCTTTCCCATTAGCGCGGATAAGCGACGATGAGCGGTGCCCCGGCTTGCCGGGTCTTCCTCCGCGTTCGAGCACCGACCACCGACTCGTCCCTGCCCTGAGCCTGTCGAAGAGAGCGCCGTGGAAGGGCCACCGTCCCACCGACTTCCGCTTTCCCTTTCGGATTTAGGATTTGGCCTTTAGAATTTGCTCACCCCCCGCCGTCGCATTTCGTCACAAACCGTGCAACCCGCGCCTTGCCCGCGCTTCCGCGCGCCCGCAACGCTCGCCCCATGCCCGTTGCCGCGCCGCTCCAGTTCTGTTCCGTCCCACCGAAGACGCAGGCGCGGGCTCCCGCGGGCGTGGGCGCAGAGACCACTGCGTCCTTTCCGATTTGCGGCGATGCCGCCGGGCCGCCACACCATCCACGCCACCCGCGAAGGCGAGTCGGTCATCGTCGAAGTCCACGTCGACCTGCGCACCGCACAGACCCTCGACAACTACCTGCGCAAGCGCCTCGCGCTCGCCGCCGGGTCCGCCCGTGTGCCAAGGCACGCGCCGACGAGTTCGATGCCGATCTCACTGACGCGCAGCGCGACCTCCTCAACCGCTTGCCGCACCAGTTCACCGCCTCAATCCCCGCACCCCCACCGAACTCGCTGCTGGATTCAGCCCCTCTCCGTCTCCCTCTCCCTGTCACCTTTCGTCCGCCAGCCGAGCGCTTCATCGATCACGCGCCCCTCGAGAAGGGAGACCGCTTCCAACAGCGTCTGTCTCGGCCAACCCACCGAGGCGTTGCTTGATTAGGCTCGATTTTTGCATCTTCAGCTTCCGCCCCGGTCCTCCTCGTCGGTTGTCCCTCGTTTCACCCTGTCGCATCAGGGTGCTCAGCGGTTGTCAATCGGTTGCCAAAAATGCCTCCGGTGGCTGCATTTCTCTGCTTTCCGCCGCATCTGGCTGCATAACAAAAAATCCCACAAGTCGCTAAACTTCTGGGATTTATGGCTTTAAAAATAAGTGGGTGCAGGGGAGGGATTTGAACCCCCGACCTTCAGGTTATGAGCCTGACGAGCTACCGGGCTGCTCCACCCTGCAATCTATAATGGTTTTTTCCGGTGAATGGAAAACTCTCAAAGTGGAGATGCGGCGACGGGGGTCAAGAGGGAATTTGCGTTTTTTCGGGCGGTCGGGCGGCGACGTGGGAGGGTCCGCAACGCCCGGCGGGGGCGGCCTTGCGGGAGACCGTCTCCGCTGACCTCACTGTGCTCCGTTGACAAGCGTGATGCCGCCGGTCTAAGTTGTCGTTCGCGGTGCTGGGAGTGGTCATGCGGTCGCCTCCGGCGGGCTCAGGCCGGTGACGGGCGGGAGGGGGATCGGAGGGCGCAACTCCGCTTGTGCCGGTTTGGGGTGGTGGAGTGGTGCGAAAGAGGAAACGGGAGAGGCGCGTGTTTTCTTTACATTGCTACGATTATGGGAAGGACTGAGCGTGGTGATTTCTCCGAACTGAAGGCTTTGTTCCGGTCGGCAGGAGCGACGCGGCTTTACGCAAAGGCTCTCGCGGAGAATGACAATTCGAAGAACCAGGTGTACTTCAGGACGGGTTTTGGATCACTGAACATTCTGCCCAACCGCGGTATTGAGGCCTCCGCGGACGCGGATGCGACGAAGTCCATTTTTGTGGCCGGTCTCGATTTCGCATGGCTTGCGGAGGACGGCTTGGCCGTGCCCGCGCCGCATGCGAAGCTGATACTCTACCCGCAGTATCCGGAGGTGCGTTTCTCGGGGTTTTGAAGGGATGTCCAAAAGCGCCTTCGGCGCTGATGGCGGGGCGTGCCCGAGGACGCGTTCTCTTTCTTGGCGTGACGGCGTCGCGGCGGATCCTCGGTTTTGCCGCTGGAGTCGGCTCTGCGGTGATCAATGAATTCGAAAGCGACCAGACCGCGATCAAAGGCGGCATCGTGGAGGACATTTAGGCACAAGCCATTGCGGGGATTGACCCGCTCGCGTTCTGACTGCGACCAAGGAATGATATGGCTTGCGCGGAGAAGTGCGGGAACGGGATTGTCCGTAAGGCAGCATCGTTGGTCGTAACTGCCGAGAACGACTCGGCGAAAAAGTGCTGATGCCTCCGCGCAGTGACGGCGGTGATCCTTGTTGTCGGCCTGTGAGGCCGTGGCTCGGGCGGCTCCGGCTCGCTGTCTTCTCCTACGGCTTCGGTCAGTGCTTCCATTGCATCTACTGTTTCCAGAGGGTGACTCAGGAACTCATCGAAGATTGTGCGGTCTTGTCGGCTCGCTCCTCGAAGCCCGACAACTCCGCGTGTGCGTTCGGCGGGATCGAGCGATGTGAAGTTATTGAGTTTCATTGCCACGGAGCCCGGCGTCCGGCCAAGCCGCTCGGCGAGGGCAATGATCGGCGGGTGCCTTTTATGTTGCTGCCCGAATGGAGTGTGCCAATAGAGGCGAAGGGCCAGAAGCAATTCTTCGCGGGTCCAGCGTCGTCGTGTCGTCGCCATTTTTAAGGAGATTGCGGAATAAAAGCGCTAAAAGCAAAAAGTTCGCTCCGTTGAAAAGGTGTTGATTCTGCTGCGCCTGCTCATCGCGGAAAATTTTCGCCAGCGAAGGCAGGGTGATTTTATCCCGGGCTCCATCCGGACGGTTTTGAGGCGAATGACAGCGGATGGCCGAAAGACTTGCGCCCGTACGCGGCGGAGGCGTGGCGCCGTGCCGCGGAAGGTAGGCTTGAGGATGGCGAATTGTATCCGGCATACGCCGCGTGGGCGCGGCTTTTTGACGAGCGGCCGACGACTTCTGCCGCAGAGGTTTCCCGCCGTGCCCGTGTGCGCACGGAGCTTCGACGGCAGCGCGGTCCGTGAATCAATCATCGTCGGCGCCGAGGCGCTCCGCCTGCCGGGCGCGGAACGCCTGGGCTTCGCGGCGACGGAAATTGGGCGAGCGGACTTCTGTAGAGGTGAGGCGGATTTCGCCGCCCGCGCGCATGATTTCTTCCTCGGTTTCGATCTGGCGGGCGAGAAGCACCTGCTCGCGCTCGCGCAGGGCCTCGTTTTCGCGGCGTAGCTGGGCCAGTTCCTCCTGGCGGCGGCGGAGCACGGTTTCGAGGTCTTCCACCTCTTCTTCGACGGCTTCGGTGACCTCGGTTTCACGCCGCTCGCGTTCGGCGCGGAGTTCTTCGAGGCGTCGGGTGGCCTCTTCCTGTGCGGCGGCCAGTTCTTCGATGCGTTGCCGGAGCTGGCGGCTCTGCTCTTCGGCCCGGCGGCGCTCGGCGGCCTCGCGTTCGAGGCGCTCGTTGAGGGCGGCGATACGGCGCTCGCGCTCTTCTTCCTCCCGGGCGGCTCGTTCTTCGGCCATGCGGCGGGCTTCTTCGGCCATTTCCGCCTGGAGCCTCGCTTCCTCTTCGGCGGCTTCGATGGCGCGGCGTTCGGCTTCGAGAGCCTCCCGCTCCTGCCGGATTTCCGCAGTACGCTCTTCTTCAAGGCGGGTCATTTCACGCTGCGTCGAGCAGGTCGTGAAGAAGAGAACAACGGCGATTACCGCCAAAACGGCGGCGACGATGGTGGCGATGAGGTTACCCATAGAACAATCTCCCAGTTTGGTTTTGAATCAACAACTTAGGTAATTCAGGGGAATAATTCAAGTCTTACTGTAAAGGAATGTCATCTTTGTCCTGCGGGCTTGTGCGGCGGACTGCCGCCCGTAATGAATAGGGTCCATGGTATCTTTTTTCCGCAAAGTCCTCGTGTGGCTCGCCGCCTTCGGCGTCGCCCTCGGTCTCTTCGTTGTCTTCCTCTTCCTCTTCCTCGCCGCCCTCGGCGCGCTGTTCTCACCGAAGCCGGTCGTGGTCAAGGAGGGATCCGTGCTCGTCCTCAATCTCGACATGAGTATTCCGGACTCGCCCGAGGCGGACGATCCGCTTGCGAAGGTGCAGGGCCTGCTCGGAGGCACCGTGACCAAACAGATCCCGCTTCTGCGCCTCGTCCGCGGGCTCGAGCGGGCGGCGGACGACCCGCGCATCAAGGGGGTGCTTGTCCGCGGCAATCTGCAGGCGGAGGGCTACGGCACCACGACGGTGGCTTTGCACGACGTGCGCGCCGCCCTGGAGCGGGTGCGCGGCGCGGGCAAACCTGTCTACGCCTATGTCGATGTCGACGGCGCGGCGGACTTTTATCTCAAATCGACCGCCGACACGGTCCTCATGCATCCGCTCGGTGAGCTGCGGTTTCTGGGGATCGGGTTGGACCAGATGCATTTCGGGGACTTTCTGCGGCGGTTCGGCGTCGAGCCGTTGGCGCTCCACCGGGAGGAGTACAAGACCGTCTGGGAGATGGTCGGCTCCGGCTCGATGAGCGACGAGAGCCGGGAGCAGTTCACGGAAATCATAGATGCGCTCTGGCACCACTATGTGAGTGGAATCGCCGAAGCGCGCGGCATCGCGGAAGCCGATGTGCGGCGAATGGCGGACGAGACGGGCCTTCTCAATGCATCGCAACTCCTTGAAAACGGCTGGATTGACGGCGAGGCGCATGTCGACGAGTTGCTCGACAAGCTCATCGAGTTCGCCGGATTCGACGCCGAAGCAGAGTCGTTCACACAGATCAGCATCGCGGATTACCTCGAAGCCCCCGTGGCTCCGGGCAAACGGGAGAAGCGCAGCGCGAATACCGTGGCGGTGATCTACGCCGAGGGCGTGATCGTGGACGGGCGCGGCGGGCCGGGGCAGGTTGGCGGCGACCGCATCGCCCGGCTCATCCGAGACGCGCGGCGCGACGATTCCGTAAAGGCCGTCGTCCTGCGCGTGAACAGCCCGGGCGGCGGCGTGCATGGCTCGGAGAAGATCGCGCGCGAGGTCGAGCGCACGAACCGGGAGAAACCGGTCGTCGTAAGCCTCGGCGGCTACGCGACCAGCGGCGGCTACTGGATTTCAGCGCGGGCGGACACGATCTTCGCGGCGGAGACGACGGTCACCGGGTCTATCGGCGTGGCCCTTTTGATACCTGTCATCGAGGAGCTTCTGGAAAATCTCGAGATCCACACGGAACGAATCACGACCGGACCGCTCGCAGCCACTTTCAGCGCCACCCGCGCGAAGACCGAGGCGGAGATGGCGCTGCTCAACCGCTGGCTCGATCAAGCCTATGAGCAGTTTGTCACGCTTGTCGCGGATGGGCGCGGTATGGATGCGGCTGCGGCGCGCGAGGTCGCCAAGGGGCGCGTCTGGATGGGCGATGCCGCGCTGGCCCGCGGCCTCGCCGACCGCAGCGGCTCCTTGCAGGACGCGATCGCCTTCGCGGCGGACCGCGCGGGGATCGGCGATGACTATGTGATCGAAGAGAAGCCGGGCCGCCGGACTTTCGAAGACATTGTGGCGGATCTGCTTTCTCCCGGCGCGTCATGGCGGCCGCGCGTCTTCGGCGGGCGCGATCCGTTGTCGCGCGAGTTGCGGGCCTTCGAGGCACGGCTCGCTTTCCTCCGTCAGCTCGACGACCCACGCGGACTCTTTGCGCTTGATCCGCGTTTCGTCCGCGTTGACTAGTCGGCGGACAGCCGCAAGGGTGGGGCTATGGCTCAGGAAATTACTTTGCAGGCAGCGTGTCCGGCCACGCGGATTCCCGCCGGGGATGTTGTCGAGTTGCCCGCCGGAGGCACATACCACCTCGCGCAGGCGCTGGGCGGTTCGGTGACTTTGCGCGACGCCGGCGGCCTCTACCGCATCGCCCGCGAGCACCTCGCCGCGCTCGGTCCGGAAGTGGCCGAAGCCGTCGCCGCCGCCGACGAGACGGGCGGTGCCGGCGGCGGGCCCTTCGGTGAGGAGAAGCTCTGGGCGGCATTGCGGCAGTGCTTCGACCCGGAGATCCCCGTGAATATTGTCGACCTCGGCCTGATCTACGACCTGCGCCATGAACCGCGTGAAGACGGCCGCCATCACGTCGACGTGCGCATGACACTCACCGCCACCGGCTGCGGGATGGGTCCCACGATCGCGGCGGACGCGCGCGGGCGGCTCGAAGCGCTGCCCGAAGTGGCTTCGGCCAATGTCGAAATCGTCTGGGATCCGCAGTGGACCCCGCACATGATTTCTCCGGAAGGACGGAAGATCCTCGGGCTCGACTGAGCGCTCCGGCGGCGGTGCAAAACAGGCGGACCATGGAAGAAACCCCGCGCGAAGGCGACACCGCTCCCGCCGCTCCGGCAATCACCGAATTTCTCGATTATCTTGCGCGCGAGCGGCGCTACTCCGCTTACACCATCCGGAATTACCGGCAGGCGCTCGACGCATGGGCGGACACCCTGCGCGGCGGTCGCGCCGGGGCGCCCGTCGACTTCGCGGATGCCGACGACCGGTCGGTCCGCTCGCACCTCATCGAGTTGCAACGCTCCGGGCGCGGGAAGCGCACCGTTCACCTACACGCGTCCGCCCTCCGCCGCTTCTACCGCTTTCTTCTCCAACGGGGGCGCGCCGCCCGCAACCCTTTCGCCGGTGTGGCCCTGCCGCGCCTCAGCCGACCGCTGCCCGTCTTTCTCACGGAGGAGCAGGCCCGGCGCTTCCTCGAAGGCCCCGCGCGCCTGCACAAAAGCGGGGAGATCGACCGCAGCGAGGCCCTGCGGGACCAACTCGTCTTCGAACTCCTTTACGGCGGCGGCCTGCGGATCAGCGAACTCGTCGGGCTGACATGGGGGCGGGTCGACACCCGTTCCGGGGTTGCCCGCGTCCTCGGCAAAGGCCGCAAGGAACGGCTCGTGCCCCTCGGGCGCGCCGCCCGCGCGCTCCTCCGCGAGTGCGCCGCCGGGCGGCGCCCGGAGTCGGCGGAACGTGTCCTCCCCGCCGCCGGCGGACGGCCTGTCACAGCGGGCTGGATACAGCGGCGGATGAAGCGTTACCTCGCGCTGGCTGGACTTCCCGCCAACCTCACGCCGCACAAGTTGCGCCACTCCTTCGCTACACACCTCCTCAACGCCGGCGCCGACCTCCGCGCCGTACAGGAACTCCTCGGCCACGCTTCCCTGTCTACCACGCAGGTTTATACCCATGTCGGTGTCCGCCGACTGAAGGAAGCCCACCAAAAGGCCCATCCGCGGGCCTGAGAGAACAGAAGTCCGGTGCCGCTGCAATGCGCCCGGAGGCACGGTTCCGTGTGACTTCCGCGCCTTCCCCGTTGGGTGTGGGGTGAATCGCCGGGTTGTATTCTGGTGTCGTTTCATCCCCTTGGAAAATAAGTAAGCATTAATTATCAGAATGGCTTCCGGCGCAAGTGGAAGAACCGGAGGCGTGCGAGCTTGTCGTCCGGCTCATCGCGGGCCAGACGATGGACGTCGGCACGGTGTCCGTCGTGAAAGATGATACGGAGCTGTGCGTCACGTATTCACTGAGTGACGACGCGCTGGCCGCAGGCTGGCGAATCTACGAGACGCACCTCGCCGTCGGCACCGAAGTCGCCGATATTCCGCAGACATCGCCGAACCTCTGGGGCACCAATCCAATACCCGGTTTGTATCCATATGCCATGGACTTTTATCCGGACGGAGTGGAGTCCCACACGGAGTGCATTCTTCTCGAAGACCTCGGGGTAGAACCGGGTGACATCGTCTACATCTCGGCGCATGCCGTTGTTATGATCGTCGACGCCGACGGATTCGTCATCGACGAGGAAACCGCGTGGGGCGAAGGCAACCGCTTCAACGCGCGCGGCAACTGGGGCATGTGGTTCGAATTCGAGGTCTGCGAAGACAACGGCGTCGTGCCGCAGGCCGAAGTGATCGAATTCGATGGCTACATCGGCTACGAGGATCGTTTGTCCGGGTTTGATTTCGACTACAATGACTTCGGTATGGATATGGTGCTGGAAGAGACGTATGTCGATGGAGTCCTCACGAACATCTTCTTGAGCTTCGTCGCCGTCCACAACCGCGCGGGTGATGTGCATGACATTCATATCCACCGGGCGCTGCAGGGGGACTACAGCTTTTCTGTCTTCCGCAGCGGCGAAGCCCGCATCGGCAACGAGATTGAATCCGGTGGTTACACCGGTAGCGGCGACCTCGATGTCGTTTTGTTTGATTCCGCGCGTTGGTCGAACACGGCAAACCAGGTAATGGGGCAGTGGATCGTCATTGAGATCGTCATGGATGCGGACAACAACCTCAACCTGATCGGCGATTTCAACGACCCGGTCTCCTCACGCTGGGACCTTGCCCATTACGACCCGAAGATCTTCTCGCTCTACGATCCGTGGTTGTGGAACCGGTCGCAGGGAAATGTGAGGGGAATTGAGTAGTGGATACAGGCAGTGGCACCGCTGCCTCTCGCCGCCTCCGACTACGATGTGCCGGGCATATTGGTGGTTCCGATGCTCGACTGGCCTGTGCCCGACGAAAAGGTGACCATCACAAGCGACTATCCCGAGTTCTCCGATCATTACTCCACGCAGGATGACGCCTATATCAATTGGTGGTGGGTTCCGTGATCCGCTTCAGGCAGCGACATGTGTTTTGACCGAACAAACAGGGAGCCGCCGGATGCGTCCGGCGGCTCTTTCTGTGGAAGCGACGGGAGTTCAGCTCGCGGACTCGGGGCCGAAAAGATCGGCGCGGTTCGAAAAGAGCAC
>SLLG01000356.1 GCA_007134215.1 Opitutales bacterium
CGGGTCCTTGTGCTTGTCGACGGGCTGCCGCTGAACCGTCCGGACATGGGCGGTGTGAACTGGTTGCAGGTGCCGCTCGGTGCGATCGAGCGGGTGGAGGTGCTGCGCGGCGGGCAGGGAGTGATTTACGGCAACCGCGCCGTCGCCGGGGTGGTGAAGATCACGACGCGCGGCGCCGGGGAGGCCGGAATGTTTGAGATGATGGCGGGCGGCCATGGTCTCCGCCGTGCGGGCGTGCGTGGCGCGGGCGGAGCGGGCCCGGTCCGGGTGGTCGGCGGCGCGGCCTATCAGGCGGAAGACGGCTACCGTGCAAATTCCGCTTTCGACGCGGGATCAGCATGGGCCTCGGCGGCAGGCGGCGGCGCGACGGCATGGCGGCTTGCGGCTGATGTCGCATCGCTCACGGCGGAGCGCCCGGGGCCCTTGATCAGCGCGGGGTTTCCCGCCGATCCGCGCGCTTCGGTCATGGACGGACAGGATTTCCGCGAGGACTCGGCGCAGGCGCGGGGCTTCGTGAGCCACTCCGGAGACCGGGCCGAAGCCGAGGCCGAAGCCGTGGTGCGCCGCCGGGTGCGGCAATGGAACCTCAGCGGCGTCCATGCCGACAATGTGAACCGCACGGCCCGGCTGGCGCCGCGAATGCGCGTGCAGCGAGGCCGGGCGGATATCGTCGCCGGGTTTGACGCCGAACGCGAGGAATTGGACTCGCTCCTCTTTGTGCGGCGCGAGCGCGGCGCTCCTTTCGGCGACGCCGCGCTCCGCCGCGATATGCTCGCCGGCTACGCGCATGTGACCATCACCGCGCTGGAGAACCTTGCCCTCTTTTCCGGTGTCCGCGGTGAAACGGTTGATCTCGCCTTCCGCTACGATGAGGGCAGCCGGTTCGCGGCGAACCCCGTTTTGGCTCCGGTCGCGGGCGGACGCCGTTCGGACGGCGGCTGGGCGTGGACGGGAGGCGCGGTGTGGCAGGTCTCCGACCCTATTCGGGTGTGGGCCCGTGCCGACCGCTTGCTGCGGCATCCGCTCATGGATGAGATCGCGGCGTATCAGGGTTTTGAGTTGGAGCGGCCTTTCAACGAGGATTTGTCGCCCGAGCGCGGGTGGCAGGGCGAGCTGGGCACGGCGTGGGAGGGCGACCGCTTCCGCATGTCGCTCGCTCTCTTTCAAACGGACCTGCGCGGCGAGATCCTTTTCGACCCCGCGCGCAGCCTGAACACCAACTTTCCCCGCACGCGCCGACGCGGCGTGGAGTGGGACGGCGCGATTTTCATCGGCGAGTGGACGCTCGGCGCGCAATACACATTGGTGGACGCGCGCTACCGGGCGGAACCGTACGCGGACCGGCGGGTTTTTCTCGTCCCGCCGCATTCGTTCGGGGGCTATGTGTCCTATGGTCGGTCCGGCCCGGTGAACGCCCGCGTCGATGCCCGCTACGAATCATCGCAGTACGAGGGAAGTGATTTCTCCAATACACGGGCGAAACTGCCCTCCCACGCCGTCTTTGACGCCACATTGTCGCTGTGCGTGCGCGACGGCATGCGCCTGACCATCGCCGTCCTCAACGCCCTTGACCGCCGCTACGCCACGGTGAAATACCTCGGCAGTTGGTATCCCGAGCCGGGCCGCAGTACCCGAGCGGGCATGAGAATCGATTTTTAGCCATGACGAATCCATTTCTTTTTCAGTCGTTCGTAGTCATTTTTGCCCTCTCTCTTGTCGCGAAACCGGCCATGGCCGACGGCGGCGGTCCGTTTCCGCCGCGCGTCGGCCAACCGGGGTCGACCGCCGTCGCGCCTGACGATCCGCGCATCGTGGCATGGGCGCACCGAATGGTTGCGGTCGAGTGGGGCGAGGCCTTGAGCGAAGAATGGAAGGCACCCGAACGCGCCCTCGGCCCGGCCTCGGGCAACATCATGGACGTTGTCTCACTCGGGCGCGGCGGATGGATCACGTACGAAACGGCGCTGCCCGTCATCGACCGGGCGGGACCGGACTTCGCGGTCTTCGGCAATGCGCACAACGATTTCTTCCTGGAACTGGCGTTCGTCGAAGTGTCGAGCGACGGTGAGAACTTCGTGCGCTTTCCGGCCACCTCGCTCACGGAGGAGCCGGTTCCCGCTTTCGGGAATGTCGACCCGACGATGGTCGACGGCTTCGCGGGCAAATACCGCGTGGGCTGGGCTGTCCCGTTCGATCTCGACGACCTGCGCGCCGAACCGGACGCAGAGTATTTGGATTTCAACGACGTGCGTTACATCCGCCTCGTCGACGTCGTGGGCGGGACGGACGAGCGCTTTACGAGCCTGCCGCAGAGCCGCGACAGCGGAGGGCGCTTGGTCTACGATCCCTTCCCCACCGTGGGCTCGGCGGGCTTCGACCTCGACGGGATCGCCGTCTTCCACTCCGAACTCCGCGCCGAACCCGCGCCGGGAGGCATCACCCTGCGCTGGCGCGCGCAGCCGGGGGCGGCAACCCGCGTGCTTCGCTCCACCGACCTGCGGGAATGGTCGGTGCATGACACGTTGCCCCCCGCCGACATGGCTGAGCGCGCGTGGTTCGCGCCGATCGGGACCGAGGAGCGGGTGTTTTTCACGGTTGAGCCGGTGTGGTAGGGACGCACAGTGCGGTTTTCGGGTCTCACCATGAGCTCTGTGAGGGCGCGATTCGGTCAATTACGTACACAGGGGTGCGTCTCCGGAGGCGCGAGGTATAGCGAAAGGTGTTGTCCTCGAAGGCTTATCGGTTTCCGCCGCGTTGCGGTCCCCGGACGAGGCGGATGCCAACGAGCATTTGGTTGCGGTTGACGAAGCTTCTGGCGGCTGTCTGAGCGGCTCGATAGCTGGACATGTGGAGAGACGGCTGCGAAACTCCGATTCGCCAACTGGATCCGCGGGCCGCCCTCAGGTGATGGTTGCGATCATCCGGTCCGCGTGGATCGGTTACTGAAGCGCTCGGGTCTGCATACCAAGTAGCCTCGAATCGATCCCAACACCATTGCGCAACATTTCCGCAGAGATCGTAGAGTCCGTATCCGTTCGGGGGAAACCGTCCCACCGGTGCCGTTCCATGGCCGTCGTCGTCCCTTTCGGCTGTCCAGAAATTGCCTAGATCGGGTCTTGGTGTGTCGTTTCCCCATGGCCACCGTTTGCCGACCAACCCGCCACGTGCAGCTTTTTCCCACTCGGCTTCGGTCGGAAGCCGGTATCCGCTGGCCTCCCAGTGAACGTGTTCTGAGGTGATCGGTTCGTCGCCTGACCGGTAGACAACGGAGCGCTTGGAATCGGTGTAGTACGCGGGTTGCAGTCCCTCCATCTCACTGCGTGCGTTGCACCACTTCACCGCATCGTACCATGTAAAATTTACAGCGGGATGCATATTTTTGTCCATTCCTGTGTGCCATCCGGCGAGACCCGAGGATGTGGGTCCGGTTGATCCGTTGTAGACGGGACTCTCGAAAGTGTAGCCATTTTCAACAGCCCAATCGTGGACAAGTTTCCACTCTGCATAGGTGACAAGATGCGCGGCGATCTCAAATGTGCCTACGTAGACGTCCCGCACGGGACGCGCCCAAGCGAGATCCGCATGATTGTGAGAATCACCCATCTGGAATTCACCACCCGGAATCCGGACGAAGTGATGCGAGACTGGTCCCGAAGGGCGCAGGTCCTCCACCCTGAGCCATTCCTGGGTATCTACCCGGAAGAAACGGTGCCCGCGCTCGGTTGTGTAAGTATCGGCGAAGTACCAGGAACCTGTCTCTTCGAGTTCGTCGATGACATAGACCCACGGGTAAGCCTGCCCAACCCTCCACATCCACCGATCCATACCGGCGTGATAAACGAACAATCCGGCGCCATCTTCTGCACTGTGGCTGTACTGCCAACCATGCGTTCCGTGGTGTATCCACGGGAAGCCATGTCCCGTGTGAAACGTCCCGAACCAGTGTGAATCAAACCAGCCCGACTCCGATTCAGCGGTGCCCGCCCAAAGCGCGGCGTGAGGATCCCGTCCGGAATACGCGTACATGCCTCTACGGCCCACGCTGAGAAATCGATTTCCATCCCATGTCACTCCGAAGAGTCCACTTACTCCGGATTCAAATACGCTCCACTCGATGCCGTCTGCACTGATTGCGGCCCGTCCGCTCTCGGCAAACGCCACAAACGATGTACCGGTCCAGGCAACGGCTTCCAGTGGATCGGAGAGACCAGTGTGGTGCTGTGTCCATGCCGCTCCGTCATCACTAACCGTCGCCATACCGTCGAAACCAACCGCGACAAAGCGACCATTGCCCCATGTGATATCGAGCAACCAGACATCGGCATCCAGATCACGGATTGACCAGTCACCGCCCGGAACGCCGGAGGCAACTTGGTTCGCGCCTACGGCGAGAAACTGGGAACCGTCGAACGCCAGTCACTCCACATCCATTTCCAATCCGGACTCCTCTGCTTCCCAGCCGAATGCATCTGCGCTTGAAACGATGGCTCCGCCCCTTCCTGCGGCGACAAAACGACCGTTTCCCCATTCGACTGCATACAAGTCCGTCGGCGGAAGGTCTGTTGATACGCGAATCCATGTTCTTCCATCCGCGCTACGCAGCACCGTTCCGAAGGTGCCAACCGCAATGAAAATTTAGCCGTTGCCGGCAACATCCTCCAAGTCGTTTGATGACGGCGAGGAAAATGGCGTCCAATATGGAAGGTGTGTTTTTGCACCCATGCCATCGAGGCTCGAAAGCATTAATGGAAGTTAAAGGAATGCGAGGCAAAGACAGCTAATAGGTTTCATATTTGCAGCCATGATTCATGGTTTTTGGGGGCGAAGCAGGTCAAGCCGATTTCAAAGCGTTTCGCACGGGTTGTGTTATCGTTTTAAGTTTCCCAATTGAAGTAAACCGCACACTCACGCAAAGGCCAGACCCGCCGCGACGCCGGCGAGGCCGATGGCGGCGAGGATGTAGACGGCTGCTTTCGGCATCTCGCCGTTGTTTTCCATGGCGCGGCCGAACATGAAGAAGACGAGCGGGTGCACGAGGAAGGGCATGGCGAAAACGAAGGCGATCATGCCGGCGGCGGCTTCGCCGGCCATGCCGCCCTGGATGGCGGCGAAGAGACCGAAGTGCGAGAGCGACGAACTTGTCGCCATGAGTGCGTTGTCGATGGAGAGGCTCGCCGTGGCAAGGAGGAGGAGCCCGCCGAAGACGGCGGTGAGCTGCCAGCCGAAGGAGAACTGCATGAGCGCCTTGACCTCGCGGCTGTCGTCGTTTTCGGCGCGGCGCAGGTTGCGCAGAGCGAGCACGGTGAGTCCGGCGCCGACGGCGGCGACGATCAGGGAGGGCACAAGGATGAGCCCGCCCCGCTCCACGCTCACGGCGAGAATGGAGAAAACGAAGATGTGCCCGAAGAAGGGAATGTTGATCATGATGGGCGCGCGCTTGGCGGCGCTGTCGCCGAGGTCGCCGGCGGTGCAGGCGCCGGTGAGACCGGCGTGCGAGAGCGCCCCCGCCATGCCCGGGCCGACGTTGCGCACGGCAGCCGTGTTGCCGAAATACATGAGCAGGGCGATGCCGCCGAACATCCACAGAACTTGCCCGAAAAATCCGTAGGCGAGGACGGCGTTCATCCCCGTGAGCCCGAAGGCCTCGCCGATGCGCGATCCGCCCATGACAAAGTTGGCCGCGAGGACGACGGGAATCCCCGCGAAGAGGAGGCAGCGGATGGCCGGGCCGTGCGACCAGCGGTAAAGGACGGCCCCGAGGCCCGCCGCCACAAGCATGACGAAGAAGATTTGCGGCAGGGCGATGAGCGGGCGCACCCACACCGCGATGAGGTAGCCGACGAGGAGCACGGCGACGAGCGCGAGCATTTCGAGCAGTCCTTTGCGCAGGTAGACCCGCTTGTTCGCGATGGTCGCCTTGTGGTCGATGAGGATAACCGCGATGATCAAACCCATGTAAGCGATGAGCGGGTAGTAGCGTCCGAGCGAAGTCTCCGGCACGGTGCCGAGGATCACCCGCGTCAGCGCTTCCATGCCGAGGAGGAGGAAGAATGCCCGCGTGATGAAGATGACATGCGTGCGTCCCGTGCCGAAAAACACCTGTTCCGTGGCGTAGACCACGCTCTCGTCCGGGGGTATGCGCATGCCTGAGAGGATGCGCCGCAACTGCTGGCCCCCCACGAAAAACGAGGCCGCGAGCGCGATGATCGTCGCCTGCGCGATCATCCCGAGCATCGGAAAATCGGCGAGTCCCGGCTCGGACACCCCCGTCGCGACGAGCAGGTAGCCCATGAGCAGCCCGAAGATGACGATGATGAGGATCGCCGAGTAGCGCGAACCCGCCACCACCGCGCGGGCGACCAGCACCATCGGGATGACAAAAAAGAGCGTCAGCCAGAACTGGTTGAACAAGTGCTGGTGCGCGATCTCCTGCATCAGCTGCTGCGGGGCGAAGTCTTCGGGCATGGCGGGTCTCTTGGACGGGTCGAATGGTTGTGGGTTGCCGCGCGGGCCTGACACGCGCGCAAGTGTGCCTCCGGACAATCTTCCCGCCCCGAAGAGTCAAGGGAATTCCAAGCCGGAAGCGTGCGCGAGCTGGGGCAAGAGCGGGGCGAACGGGAGTTTCGTGGAGAGGAGAGCGGGCGGTTTTCCCCGCGTATTTGATCGGAACACTGTTCCATCAGAAGAGAGAGTTTGGCTTGTGCCTTTAATTTCGATCAATATATAGTATCAAAATGAATGCTGTTTTAAGCCCGTATGCCGCGAGTGTCTCGGAGCTGAAAAAGAATCCCGGCAAACTCCTTGAGCAATCCGGAGGCGAGCCGGTCGCCATCCTGAATCACAACCGTCCGACGGCTTACCTGATTCCCGCGGCCTTGTACGAGGAAATGCTGGAGAGGCTGGAAGACGCCGAATTGATGGAGTTGGTCGAGGCGCGGAAAGGAGAGCGGGCGAAGGCGAAGAAGGTTACCCTCGATGAGCTATAGTTTGAAGTTTCTGCCCTCCGCCCTGAAGGAGTGGAACAAATTGGGAGAAACGGTTCGGGCTCAGTTCAAGAAGAAGCTCCGTGAGAGGTTGGTGGAGCCGGTGGTCCCCGGGGACCGGCTCCGCGGCCAGACCGATTATTACAAGATCAAGCTCCGCAGCTCCGGATACCGCATGGTTTACGAGGTCCGGAAGGAAGAGATCACTGTTTACGTAATCGCCGTGGGCAGGCGGGAAAACCAATCGGTTTATCGAGCCGCCGAACGGCGCAAACGCAATTGAGAGGTCCGTCAATCCCGCGTCTGGGCACACCACTCCGGCTGCTTCACCTGCGCCGTCTGCTTCCCGCTGGGAGGGTGACGGCGCCCCCGTTTTTACCACCGCCCGGAGGCGGCAACGGCCGTGCGAAACGTCGGCGCACGTCCGGCGTCGGTGTAAGCGCCGGAAGTGCGCCGGGGTGCAGCCGTTCCGGGATCGGGCTACTGCAAGACAAGCTCCGCGGATCGGGTTCCCGGATGGACGACGAGGTCCGCAAGAAGGAGGTCACTGTTTGCGTGATTGCGGCGCGTAAGCTGAAAACCGATTCTCTACCGAGCGCCCGAATGGCGGAGGCGGGTGGGAAAGGACACTGTCAGTCCCGCTGCCAGCGCTGGTTTGTGTAGCTGTACCACCATCCGGGGTTGCTATCGTCCGGCCAGTGGTAGAGCCAGCCGTCTTCTTCCGCGGAGAAAACGTACGGATAGTGAGCCGCGCTGGTCCAAAGCCATGCGGCAGGAGCGGGCAGCGTGGTGAGCCACAATCCGTCCGGATCACCCCCGCCCACGTATATCCAGCCCATGCTCAAATGCTTCACATAGGGAAACGTTGCCGGAAAGAATCGACCGAGCCACTCCGACTCCGTGGAACGACTTAAAAGCGGGTAATCCACCGGACCGAAGTAGGCCTCCACAGGGTCGGTTAAGTCACCGCTCTCATTGATGAATTGGAGGTATCCCGCGCCAGAGCTGTTGTAGCGGACCATGAGAGCCGTGATGCCCCGCGCCTCCAACTCGGCAATGACTCCGGGGCTGACCTCCGGATCGAGCCGCGGCTCGAAGATAAACCGTTCGGCGAAATTATGGTGGTCCGGTCGGTAAGTCTGGGCAAACGGCGCGGAGATCTCAAAGGGCTCCGGCGTGAGTCCGTAGATGCGCGTGCGCTCCCATGCCACGAGCGGTGCGGTGTAGTTGGCGAAGCCCAAGGGATTCGGCGGCCAGTAAAAGCGTGTGTCGACGGTGACTCCGACATATTGCAGCCGGCGATGCCGGGGCAGATCGTCCTCTTGTGGGCCTGCCGGACGCGGCGTCCGCACAAGCGGAACGCGTTCCGTCACCGGCTGTGTGAGATCGCGGCCGGGATCGAACGTCGGCCCATATCCTGCGTCTATCCACGGCGCCGGGTGGCGCGGATAGTCAGTACGAAGTTCGAAGGTCAACTCGTCGGGATAGAGCCACGGGATTTCGTCGGCCCTTGGCACGGTGACTGCGAGAGTGCGCGTGGCGGGAAGGCTGGCGACCGTTTCGTCCCACAAATACTTCAGGACCCGGTCGTTGCCGTGGGGGATTTCCACGGAAGAGCGGTGTCCCGGCCACATTTCCAACGGTGCCGTCCAAATTTCCATGCCGGCGTCGGCTCTCCGTTCGTAGCGGACGGAGGCAAACCGGGGCGGGCCGCCGTCATCCGCCTCGAGGCGTCCCGTGGGAAGCGTGAGGTTCCACTGGCTCTTTGCCCGGTGGATGGCGGAGACAGTGGACCTTTCGCCTTGGAAGGGGACGAGATCGACGGAACCGGCGAAGAAGTAGCGTTCTTCCGGCGTCGCCGGCGGGAGGGAGAGCGGGCGCACCTGCTTTACGACGAGAGATCCGCCGGGGCTCAGTTTCTTGAATTCGAATTCGAGCGGGCGGTCCCTCAGCGCAGGACGCTCTTCGACATACGCCCGGCGCACGGCCCGGAGCAAGGCGGCGAGGTCGCGGTATTCGCGGTTCCATTCCAAGACGCTCGGTTCGCCCAACAAGAGAAGATTGGAGCGCTGCTCGATTCGAAAGAAAGTCGGGTCCCGGTCGCCCCAAGCCGTCGCCTGAACGATCTCCGCGACGGTGTCGCCGGTGGGGTTGGTCACCGAATCCGCTCCCTGCTGTGTGACAAAGGTGAAGCGGAGCGAGCTGAGGGTTCCGCCTTCGTAAAGGGGGTCGAGCACGGCTACGCCGTTGGCCAACTCGATCTCATCGGGGAACGAGTGATGGACGAGCACGGCCATGCCGACGGAATCCGGGTCGATCCCGTGGCGCAGGCGTTC